>NZ_JAVBIJ010000001.1:1596875-1916250 GCF_032193765.1 Rhodoferax potami | reverse complement strand
CCTTCATCTTCACTCAAACACCACCAATCAAAGGAGATTTCTCAATGAACCTCGACAACTACTACCAGGCCGCTTGGTCTGATTTCAATGACGCCGATGCCCAGCAAGGCGAGTTCAACCTGATCCCCAAAGGTACCCAGGCCCTGGTGCGAATGACCATAAAACCCGGCGGCTATGACGACGCCAGCAAGGGCTGGACAGGCGGCTATGCCACGGCGTCGGACGAAACAGGCGCAGTGTTTTTGTCCTGCGAGTTCGTGTTGCTCACAGGCCCGTTTGCCAAACGCAAGATCTGGAGCAATGTCGGTCTGCATTCCAACAAGGGGCCGACTTGGGCGCAGATGGGGCGCAGTTTCATCAAGGCGGTACTCAACAGCTCGCGCAATATCCACCCGGATGACAACTCACCTGAAGCACAGCGTGCTCGTCAAATTCGCAGCTTCGGTGACCTGGATGGCGCCGAGTTCGCAGCCCGGATCGGCATTGAGAAGGATGGCCAGGGCGAGTACCGCAACATCATCCGTCTGGTGATGGAGCCTGACCACAAAGAGTACGCAGAACTGATGCAGGCCAAGCTGCAACGCGATGGTGGCATAGGTGGGGGCCACGGCTCCGGTGGTGCTCCTGCAACTGCGGTTCCCGCAGCAGCGGCGCCAGCCCCCCAGTCGGGGACCAGCTACACCCCGCGCCCCAGTAATGCGCAGGGTCGACCTGCATGGGCGCAGTGATGGCGAGGTTGCATGAAATGCTGGGTGTGTTTTCGTCAAGCCAAAGGCTTCGGTCATGTGGATCTGCGCTTCAAGGTGGGGCACCCCAAGCGGTATCCCATCGACTGGATCTTCTGCTCGCTGCGCTGCCAGGCCTGTTTCCACCGGCTGTACGCGGTTGGTGTGCGCTACCTCGAGCGCGAGGGACAGCTGCCAACGGGAGCAGACGTGATTGATCCATCCGACGCAGAACTGACCGCCATGCAGCAGTGTCTCAAGCCGCTGGGCGAGGCGGCCAGCGAGATCGGTATGGACCGAGCGCTGTCGAGCTACACCCAGCAAGAGGCCCTTGCATTGATCAATGCCGTGGTCACGACTTATGTCGAGGCCATGGTGCAGGAACACGAACGCAGCAAGTATCCGCCCGTTCGCATGCAACTGGATGCGCCGCCAATGAACTGAGTTCGGCGGAGCGTTTTCTTAATCTTCAAAAACCAACCGATGCGGGCGGCGAAAGCCGCCTGCAGGGAGGACTGTTTTCATGAACAACACCAATCCAACGATTTCTTCAACGCCGCAGCCAGTTCAATCGGTCGGCGATTTCACAGATGAGCCATTCGTGACGGCCGAGCAGGCCTCGACAGCACTGAATCTTCCCCTGTACTACTTCATCGATGCTCGCAAACGAGCTGAGATGGGGATCCCGTTCTACCTGATCAGTCGCATGGTGCGCTATCGCATCCGCGAACTGCACAAGTGGCAAGTTGGGTACGCAGCAAGACAAGCCGGGCATACGAGCACAACCCAGAAGGGAGGTGCACATGCTTGACTTCAATGATGCCCCCGGTGGTCACGCCCGCAAGGTGGCAGGGGACGGTGCTGACGCTGCCCGAGAGAAGGATGAAATCCGCGCAGCCTTGAATGACCAGCTGCCCTTGCTGGCTCTGGATATCTGGCCCTCAGGAAAGCGCCGCCAGAACAAATACCTGGTGGGCGATGTGATGGGAGGGCCGGGCGACAGCCTGGAGCTTTTGCTCTCTGGTCCTAAGGTGGGGCTGTGGACCGACCGCGCCACGGGTGAGGGCGGAGACATCCTCGACCTCATCGCCCGCTACTACAACCTCGATGTGCAGGCCCAGTTTCCCCAGGTGCTCGAACGGGCTAAAGGCTGGCTCGGACGCGTCTCGGCTATGCCCGCCAGCGCGGTGGCCGCGAGCAAAGCCAAAGCCCCTGCCGTGGATGAGCTGGGGCCTGCAACAGCCAAGTGGGATTACCAGGATGCCAGCGGAAAACTCATCGCCGTGGTGTACCGCTACGACCCAGAGCCGGGCCGCAAGGAGTTCAGGCCATGGGATGTGCGCCGCCGCAAGATGGCTCCACCTGAGCCGCGTCCGCTGTACAACCAGCCCGGCATGCTCAAGGCTGAGCAGGTCGTGATGGTGGAGGGCGAAAAGTGCGCTCAAGCATTGATTGATCTGGGTGTGTGCGCCACCACGGCCATGCACGGCGCCAACGCACCGGTTGAGAAAACTGACTGGTCCCCCCTGTCTGGCAAGCACGTCCTGATCTGGCCAGATCGTGACAAACCTGGCTGGCAATATGCCGACCATGCGTCGCAGGCCATCATGCAGGCTGGTGCCAAGTCCTGCGTCATCTTGCAGCCCCCAGCAGAAAAGCCCGAGGGCTGGGATGTGGCCGATGCGGTGCAAGACGGCTTTGACATAGCTGGCTTTCTTGCCGTGGGCGAGCGCGTGCCGGTCGTGCATCAGATTGACGCGCACACGCCCATGCAGCTGGTCGATGGGATCGACTACACGAACGAGGATGGCCTGGCCATGGCCTTTTCTCACCAGTTCGCCGAGGAATGGCGCTACTGCGCACCATGGAGCAAATGGCTTGTGTGGAACGGCGTGCGCTGGAACATCGACAAGGCCTTGTATGTCATGCACCTATGTCGCCTGATTTGCCGGGCAGCTTCAGTGCATGCCGATGGCACCAAGCTCAAAGGTCGCTTGGCCAGCTCTGGAACCATCTCGGCGATCGAGCGCATTGTGCGCTCCGAGCCGCGCCACAGCGCCTCGGTCGATGAGTGGGACTCAAGCGTTTGGCTTCTCAACACGCCTGGTGGCATCGTGGATCTTCGCACTGGTGCGCGTGGTCCGCATGACCGCGAGCGCCGGATGACCAAGGTGACCACGGCCACCCCTCAAGGGGATTGCCCGGTTTGGCGAAATTTCCTGGTCAACGTCACAGGGGGTGATGACGAGTTGCAGGACTATCTGCAGCGAGTGGTGGGTTACTGCCTGACAGGCGACATCAGCACCCACGCACTGTTTTTCTTGTACGGCACTGGTGCAAACGGCAAGTCGGTCTTCGTGAACGTGATCTCCACGGTGCTGGGCGACTATGCCGCCAACGCTCCTATGGACACCTTCATGGAGTCGCGCTCGGACCGGCACCCCACCGATCTGGCAGGTCTGCGTGGTGCACGCTTTGTATCGGCAACTGAGACAGAGCAAGGCAGGCGCTGGAACGAATCCAAGATCAAGGCGATCACGGGTGGGGACGACATCACGGCGCGCCTGATGCACCAAGATTTCTTCACCTACAGACCGCAGTTCAAGCTCTTGATTGCCGGTAACCACAAGCCTGCGATCCGAAACATCGATGAGGCCATGCGCCGCCGCATGCACCTGATCCCTTTCACGATCACGGTCCCTCCAGAAAAGCGCGATCCGCTCCTGACCGAAAAGCTGCTGGCTGAGCGCGACGGAATCATGGCCTGGGCCGTCCAGGGCTGCCTGCTTTGGCAAAGCCAAGGTCTGAGCCAGCCCAAGTCTGTGGTGAGCGCGACCGAGGAGTACTTCGAGGCTGAGGACGCTATGGGGCGGTGGATGACTGAGCGCTGCAATCTGGGCGTCAATCACAAGGCATTGACGGCCACGCTCTTCAACGACTGGAAGCAGTGGGCCGAACTCAGTGGTGAGTACATAGGCACGCAGCGCCGGTTCTCAGACGCCTTGTTGGCCAGACGCTTTGACAAGTGGCGCAACTCCATGGGTGTGCGTGGCTATCAGGGGATCGACCTCAAACAGCCCACCTCTTTGCCTGCCCGGTCCTATCCGTACAACGATGATTGAGAGGAAATTTCAATGAAAAAGATTTCAGATATTGGCTCTTTGACGCAACTGACGAGTCATTACATTGGTTCTTTACGCGGGCGCGTAGACGCGCATAAAGAGAAGGAGTGTTTTGTACCGTCAAAAGCGTCAGACCCATTGTCAAAACCGGACAAGTCCGTTTTTGACTTCCCAGCGGCGCATCGGAATATTTCGTTTGGAGGGCAGGTATGAAGATCCCTCCAGCACGTTATCCATCGCCCCTTGGGCGCATGCAGGCCACTCCCATGGACGTCGAGGCGGCCAAGCGCCAGGGGTGGCGCGAGCAGCACATCCTGGTCGTCTCGGAAGAAGACGAGCGGCTTGACTTCCTGGAGCGCCAGCTCATCCGTTCCATTGGCGAGCGACTATATGGCGATCGGCTTTCTGGCCAGCAGCCTGTGCAGACCAGAGGAGGTGGCCATGGTTGAAGCCTGGACAGTCGAGACGGTGGCAGACCGATTTGTCGATGCGGCCAGAACGGCCAGGCGCCTGCCACGCGTGATGGTGCAGGGCTACGCCAGCACCTGGCCCATCGTGATCCTGCCAAGTGATGCCTACCCGGATCCGCACAAGGTGTACCGATTGCCGCCCCCGTCCCCTCAGGATGTGGAACGCATGCTCGAAGTGATGCGCTGGGTGCAGATGCTCGAGCTCGATGAGCGGCACCTGGTGTGGATGCGGGCCAAGCGCTTTGACTGGGTGGAGATCAGCAAGCGCTTTGCCTGTGACCGTACGACGGCGTGGAGACGCTGGAAGCGGGACATGCAGGTGGTGGCTGATCTGCTCAACAGGCAGGCAGCGCAACCCAAGCAGTGAGGATTCGAACCAGAGAGGAAATTAGCGTGTTTTGGCGTGCATGCGCGGCGCAATTCAATCTGAAAAGTGAATGCGCGGTTTTTGAGGCCAAAACACGCTGCAACATTTCGGCGATTTGCAGCTACATTTTCATCTACGGTGGACAAACGAGTGCAGAGACAGTGATGACAGTCACACACAGTCGATGACACCCCCGAAACTTCCCCGAAACAGTCGAGGAATAGTCAAAGACAGTCGATGACATCGACGTCTACTGACTGTTGTCCGACTCCTATCGATGAACTTCGATTTCTCCTGCTGCCTCGTACTCCGCCAGCTTTTCCAGTGGCAGGTACACAGTCGGTTTTCCCTCGCGGAGAATTTCCAGACGGCTATGAATTTCTGATCCCACTTCGTAGGTCCCAGCAATCAGCGGCGTAAAGCCTGCTCCGGATGCTGTGGCCTCAGTCGGGCTTTTGCGGGCCAGAACCCCGCGAACTACTTTGATTTGCACTGCAGAACATTCTCGTTTTGCGGTCGATTTTACCGGTCACCCCTATGAATCATCCTGAGATCCGAATGGTCCCAGTGGACGCGCTCGTCCCCTACGCACGCAATGCCCGAACCCACAGCGATGCCCAAGTGGCACAGATCGCGGCCTCGATCACCGAGTTCGGCTGGACCAACCCGATCCTCACGGACGGTGCCAAGGGCCTGATTGCTGGCCATGGTCGCTTGATGGCTGCGCGCAAGCTCGGCCTCAAGGAGGTGCCGGTCATTGAGCTGGGGCACCTGACGCCCGAGCAGAAGAAAGCCTACATCCTGGCCGACAACCGGTTGGCCGAGAACGCTGGCTGGGATGACGAGCTCTTGAAACTCGAGTTGGCCGAGCTCAAAGCGGCCGACTTCGATCTGGATCTGATGGGTTTCACCGACAAGGAGCTCGAAGAGCTGCTCAACGGTGACGAATCAGGCGGTGGTTTGACTGAAGATGATGCAATCCCAGAAGCACCAGTAGATCCTGTTTCCAGACCTGGGGACTTGTGGATTCTCGGCAACCACCGCCTCCTTTGTGGCGACTCAACGGTCCTCTCGGATGTGGAGCGCCTCATGGGCGGTCAACTGGCCGACATGGCCTTCACCGATCCACCCTACAACGTGGACTACGGCAACAGCGCCAAGGACAAGATGCGCGGCAAAGACCGGCGCATCATGAACGACGATTTGGGTGAGGGGTTCTTCCAGTTCCTCTACGACGCCTGCCTGAACCTGCTCCTGGTCACCAAAGGCGCCTGCTACGTGTGCATGAGCTCCTCGGAGCTACACACCCTGCAAAAGGCCTGGATCAAAGCGGGCGGTAAATGGTCCACCTTCATCATCTGGTCCAAGAACACCTTCACGCTCGGACGCGCGGATTACCAGCGCCAGTACGAGCCGATCCTTTACGGATGGAAGCAGGGATCGGACCATTTCTGGTGCGGCGACCGGGACCAGTCGGATATCTGGAACTACAACAAACCCCGAGTCAATGACCTGCACCCGACCATGAAGCCGGTCGAGCTGGTCGAGCGAGCCATCAAGAATTCCTCGAAGAGCCGGGACATTGTTCTGGACCTGTTTGGAGGTTCCGGCACCACCCTGATCGCCAGTGAGAAGACTGGGCGTCAGGCTCGACTCATTGAGCTCGATCCCAAGTTTGTGGATGTGATCATCAAGCGCTGGGAGGAATATACCGGTCAGCAGGCCATGCGCGAGGACGATGGTGTGAAATTCGGTGAGCTGGCCATCAGTGCAGCTATTGCACAGGGGCAGGATGCCCCTGCGGTGGCTAGTGCCTGATCTCAGTTGCCCGAGAAATTCGGGTACAGGTCGCCACTCGTTATGTCGGCGTTGTAGGTGAGCTTGTCATACTCGCCGCGCTCGTCGGCCAGGTACACGCCACCGACCGATTGAATGGCCACCCCGTATTTGCGGGTGAGGGCGGTCAGTTCGGCGATGAAGCGGTCGTAGTTGTTTTCGACTTGCGTTGTGGTGTTGATGGCTGCCATTTGGTTCTCCTTGTTGCGATGACTGTATGAACGCTCTACCTGCGTGAAAAGTAAAGCGATTCATCCAATCTTTTCTGATCAGTTGCTTATTTGTGACTGATCAGCCCAGACGCGCGAGGTAGCGAACGCTGTCTCCTCCGGATGGATCGATGAACAAGTAGGGGCGACCAGGTGCGTGCACCATCACGCACAACCGGCCATCCCAGTAATCGCCTCCCTTGCCCTTGAGCCAGTCGCGAGACTTGCCCAGGTTCAACTTGAAGCCATCAAATTCTTCGGGGTCCATCTCCCGGATCTCGGTCACGTAGACCGCCTCGACGCCGCAAGCGGCAATGTCGGAGATGTCTGTAGGCTTGCGGCCAAAGGGCAGCGGGATGCTGAGCTTTTGAACCTGCAACTCGCGGCCATCGAAGTTGATGGTCGTGGGCTTGGATTCGATGGTGATGGTGATGGGGTTCATGAGGTCCTCAAACGGTTGTGGTGGTGATGCGGTAAACGCGGTCTGTGCCGGTCTGCTTCTCTGAGGTGATCTCCAGCCCCAGCTTCTTTTTGAGCGCGCCTGCCATCGCGCCGCGCACCGTGTGGACCTGCCATCCTGTGGCCTCGGTCATCTGAGGCAACGTGGCGCCCTCGGCGCGCTTGAGCAACTCGATCAGCACGGCCTGCTTGGTGCCTTCACGTGTTGTGTATGGTGGCTGCGTGGTGAAGCCGATCTCTTGCAACCCTGTGGCTGTGGCCACGTACACCTCGGGCTCTGACGCGCTGGCCTCAATCAACTGTGCGTTGCGCATGGCCGTGAGCACCTTGATGCGTGCGCCACCCTTTAGGGTGTCGGGGAAGTTGGTCAGTTTCTTTTGTGGATGCTTGGCAGCGGCTTCGAGCAGCGCGCGTTGTGTGTCCGCGATTTTCATTGTTTGCCTTTCGATGTTGTTGATTTGTTTTGTGTTGCTGCAGTGGCGGCAGCGTGGCCTGCGGCGTAAGCAGCCTCCAGTGCGCTCTTGACAGCCCAGACTGAGACGTCGTGGAAGTCCAGTCGGTCGCTGTGTTGTGTCTCCAGCGTTTCGATAAAGAAATGCTTCAGAGCGATCTGCTCAAAGAGCTTGTTGAGGTCCTTGTTTTGTTTCATCGGTTGACTCCTTTCGTTGATCCAATGTGATGCATTGACGCTCTGAATCAAGATGAAGCCAAGTCAATTTTTCGAGCTGTCGCTTATTCCTTGAAAGCCGATTGAGATGCCGCGAAGTGCGCCTACTCCATGCAGATATCCGGGTTGTGCGCAGGTGCTTAACGTGCCCGGCTACTGCACCAATCACCAGCCCCAAGTGCACCGTGAGTACGGGCGTGCACGGCGTGGGTTCGACACCGAGCTGGGCTTCTATCAATCGGCCAGGTGGCGCAACACACGTGCAGCGGTGCTTCGGGATAACCCGCTTTGCTGCAGGTGCCAGGCCAAGGGCTTGTTGCAACCAGCCAAGGTGGTCGATCACATCGTTCCGGTGAAGCTTGGCGGTGAGCGCTTTGAACGAGTGAACCTTCAGAGCCT
This sequence comes from Rhodoferax potami, assembly GCF_032193765.1. Classification (NCBI taxonomy): domain Bacteria; kingdom Pseudomonadati; phylum Pseudomonadota; class Betaproteobacteria; order Burkholderiales; family Comamonadaceae; genus Rhodoferax; species Rhodoferax potami. The sequence continues at coordinate 1,907,996 of NZ_JAVBIJ010000001.1, read as the reverse complement.
GTGCGTGCCCTGTCACAACGCCAAGACCGCCTCAGAGACGGCATCCCTGCGCAACCAGGCCCCGTCCTGAGGGGGTAGGGGGTCTGAATCTCTACAGACTGGCGCCCAAGATGCGTGGGCTTGCGCGAATTTTTGTGCGTGCAAATTGAACAAGGGGGGGTATCTCCCAAACCTGCGCAGCAAAGGCCGTGCATCAGATGAACATCAAACCAAGCGGGTGATTTATGGGCGGACGCAAGCCACTGCCGACTCAAGTCAAGCAGATCAAGGGGACCTTGCAGCCATGCCGGACCAATTACCACGAGCCCGTCCCAGAGGGCTTGCTGGTCGAGCCCCCGGACTACATGCCTGAGGGTGCCAAGGCTGCCTGGCGCTACGCGCTTGAATGTGCGCCGCCCACCCTGATTCGCAAGCTGGACATGTCCGTGCTGGAAATCTGGGCCTGCGCGGCAGACCTGTACCGACAGGCCCAGGCGGGTATCGGCAAAACGGGGCTCTTGGTGAAGGCGCCCCACAGCGGTGTGCCCATGCAGTCGCCGTACCTGGCCATTGCCAACAAGCAGGCACAGATCATGACCAAGGCTGCGATCGAGATGGGGTTCACGCCTGCATCGCGTTCGCGCATCTCCATTCCAAACGAGCGACCGGGCAAAGAGCTCGATCTCTGGGAGGACATTGTTGGGTAGAACCGATGAGCACATACGCTGCGAGCGCCAAACAATATGCACAGCGCGTCGTATCGGGAGAGATCCTGACCTGTGAGTGGGTTCAGAAGGCCTGCAAGCGTCAACTTGATGACCTGATCCGCTTCAAACGCAAGAGCAGCATCTACCAGTTCAACCCGGAGCTGCTTGACCGGTACGGCAGGCCTTACAGACCAGCCGACAACTTGTGCGCTTTCATTGAGCGCCTGCCTCACGTCAAAGGGCCACTGGCCAGTCAGATGATCGTTCTGGAGCCCTGGCAGGTGTTCATCCTGTCCACGGTATTCGGATGGGTCAAATCGGACGGCAAGCGCCGTTTCAGGCGGTCCTACATCGAGGTGCCACGGGGCAATGCCAAGTCCACGCTGTCATCGGCGGTGGGTCTGTACATGCTCGCGGCCGACCGAGAGGGCGGCGCTGAGGTTTACTCGCTGGCCACCACCCGCGATCAGGCTCGCATCGTCTTTGGCGATGCCCAGACCATGGCGCGCCTGAGTCCGGGATTTAGGAACCGGTTCGCGGTGAACGTCGGTGCGCACAACATGCATGTCTTGCAAACCGGCTCCAAATTCGAAGCGCTCTCAGCTGAGGGCTCGACGCTGGACGGCCTGAACATCCACTTCGGTTGTATTGACGAGCTGCACGCCCACAAGACCCGAACGGTCTATGACGTTGTGGAAACCGGCACCGGCAAGAGGGACAACTCCCTGCTGTGGGTGATCACCACGGCTGGCAGCAACCGCTCAGGGATTTGTTACGAGGTCAGGAGCTTTGTCACCAAGCTGCTCAACCGAGTGTTCGAAGACGACTCTCAGTTCGGGATCATTTACGGCCTCGATGAAGGGGACGACTGGACGATCAAGGACTCCCTTATCAAGGCCAACCCCAACTGGGGCATCTCGGTGCGCGAGGAGATCCTGGTGCCCCTGCAGGCAAAAGCCATGCAGTTGCCCAGCGCGGTCAACAACTTCAAGACCAAGCACCTCAATGAATGGGTGAGCGCGGACAAGGCCTGGATGGACATGCGGGCCTGGGACGCGGGCACCAACCCCGATCTGGAGTTGGACCAGTTTCTCGGGCAACCCTGTTGGGTGGGCCTGGATCTGGCCAGCAAGACGGACATTGCGGCACTGGTCATGGTGTTCCGGCACCCTGACACACCAGACGCATATGCGGTGTTTGGCAAGTACTACCTGCCCGAGGACACGGTCCAGGCTGCGGGCAACAGCCAGTACGAGGGCTGGTCCCATACCGGACGCCTGTCTGTGACGCCGGGCAACGTGATCGACTTCAGCTGGATCGAGGCCGATCTGCTGGACATCGCGTCCCGGTTTTCGGTGGAGGCCGTGGCTTTCGATCCGTTTCAGGCCACACAGCTGTCCACCCGGATGCTCTCCGAGGGCCTGCCCATGATCGAAGTGCGTCCCACGGTGCTGAATTTCAGCGAACCGATGAAGACGCTTGAAGCCCTGGTCCTGCAAAAGAAGCTCGTCCATGACGGCGACCCGGTATTGGCCTGGATGGCCAGCAACGTGGTGGCCCACACGGACGTCAAAGACAACATTTACCCGCGCAAGGAGCGAGCAGAAAACAAGATCGACGGCATCGTGGCACTGATCATGGCCCTTTCACGGGCGATAAAACCGGGGGACTCGGTGGTGCTGGGATCCGACTACGAGCTGATGCTGCTCTAACGAGACGGCAGGCGCGTTTTCTGACACTACCGATGGGAATCTTCAACCTCTTTGACCGATTCAAAGCTTCCACAAGTGATCGCTCCCCATGGGGCGATTTCTTTTTTGAGCCTGTATCGGTGCGCAGTGTCTCGGGCATGCGCGTCTCGGCCGATTCGGCCATGCGCCTGGCAGCCGTCTATGCCTGCGTGCGCATCCTGTCTGAGACCATGGCCTCGCTGCCACTGGTGGTCTACCGCGCTCGAGCAGATGGCGGCAAGGACAGGGTGACGGACCACTGGCTCTACCGGTTGCTGGGCAAGAAGCCCAATCGGTACCAGAACCCGTTCGAGTGGCGCGAGATGCTGCAGGGGCACCTGGCCCTGCGTGGCAATGCCTTCTGCCAAATCCTGGCCAACGGCCGGGGCGAGATCACCGAGCTGATTCCCATCCATCCGGACCGGGTGCGAATGGAACTGCTCACTGAAGGTGACTACCGATATCGGATTCAGAACCAAGCAGGCCATGAGCTGGTCCTGCCCCGGGGCGAGGCCTGGCACCTGCGGGGCTTGTCCTCGGACGGTCTGTTGGGCCTGAGTCCCATCGAGCTTTCCCGCGAGAGCCTGGGCATGGCATTGGCCGCGCAGGACTATGGCGCCCGGTTCTTCAACAACGATGCCAAACCCACAGGGGGCTGGATCGAGTTCCCGGGCAACTTCAAGGATGCCGAGGCCAAGCGAGTGTTCAGGGAGTCCTACCAGGCCGCCCAATCCGGAGCGAACCGGGGCAAGGTGCTGGTGCTGGAAAACGGCATGAAGTTCCATGAGGTGGGTGTCACGAACAAGGATGCCCAGTTTCTGGAGCTGCGCAAGTTCCAAATAACAGATATTGCCCGATTGTTCCGTGTGCCACCGCACATGATTGCCGATTTAGATCGGGCGACATTCTCGAACATCGAGCAGCAGAGCCTGGAGTTCGTCATGCACACCATGACACCTTGGGCCGAACGCTGGGAGGCTTCGATCGAAGCGGACCTGATGCTGGACGGTGATGAGCTCGAAATCGAATTCGACTTCGCCAACCTGATGCGCGGTGACGCGGCCAGTCGCTCGGCCTACTACCAAAGCGGCATCCAAAACGGCTGGCTCACCCGCAACGAGGCCCGCATCGCCGAGAACCTCAACCCGATCAAAGGGCTCGATCAACCGCTCAGGCCGCTGAACATGGTTGAAGAAGAGGACGCCGAGGAGCAGGAGCCGCAAGATGAAGGGGAAGACCCGGCAGACGCAGCCGACGCAGACATGCAGGTCGAGCCAGATCAAGAGATGAGCCAGCGGTTGCGCAAGCTCATTGAAGCCAACGCCCAGCGCCTGGCCCGGCGCATCAGCAAGAAGGGTCGCCTGGACGCTCAGGAAATCGCCCTGATCGCCCAAGCCCTGGGCTTGCAAGAGCCCGAGGTGCGCGCCTGGGCGCTATCTCAACCCTCTACCGATGAACCAGTGCTGCTCAAGGCGCTGATCCAACTTGGAAACTCCAAATGAACAAACACCTTCTTGTCTCTGAATTCCTGACCACGCCGTGGGCGCTCATGCCCGAGCGTCTGCAGGCCTTGACTGCCGTACTCACTCGCTGGTCCTCGGATGAACCGCCAAGCGAAGAGGCCCTGTTTCAGATCAATGCGGACCGGGTCTTGCGTGACACGCGCAAACAGTTCGCCTCAGATCGCGCGGCCTCCAGTGCTGGTTTGGGCATCGTGGTCTTGCCCCTGTATGGGGTGGTCACGCAGCGCGGCAACATGGTCGATGACATCTCGGGGCCGGGCAGCACGAGCACCCAGAAATTCACAAGCGCATTGCGCCAAGTCCTGGCGGATGACACTGTGGGCCAGATCCTGATCGACATCGACAGCCCCGGCGGTAGCGTCTACGGCGTGGCCGAGCTGGCCACCGAGATCGTCAAGGCCCGTGCCCAAAAGCCCGTGGTGGCCGTGGCCAACAGCCTGGCCGCCTCGGCCGCCTATTGGATCGGTTGCTCGGCCGGTGAGTTCTATGTCACCCCGGGTGGCGAGGTGGGCTCAATCGGTGTCTGGCAGGCCCACTTTGATTACTCGAAGGCGCTGGAAGAGGAGGGGGTCAAACCCACCCTGATTTCGGCAGGCAAGTTCAAGGTCGAGGGCAACCCGTATGTGCCGCTGGATCCTGAGGCGCAGGCCTTCATGCAGTCCCGCGTGGACGACTACTACAACGCCTTCATCAAAGCCGTGGCCAAGGGCCGAGGCGTCTCTGTCGCCGATGTGCGTGACGGCATGGGCGAGGGGCGGGTGCTGGGTGCCGATGCGGCGCTTGCTGCCAAGATGGTGGACGGCATTGCCACCTTCGACGATGTCCTGGCCAAGATGCAAAAGACCGCCGTCTCTCAAAAGCCACCGGGCGCTTCCCGGCTTGGCCAGGCACGTGCAGCTCTTGCACTGATCTGATTCTTTTTCCCAAATTCAGCAGTCCTCCGTTGAGGGCTGCCGATCACCTGCGACCCGTTGGTCGCGCCTCAAACCGCCGCCCTGTGCTTGCTGCCTGGGCGGTTTTTTCATTTCTGGAGCAACACCAATGAGTAAGCAATTGCGCGAGCTTCAAGCTCGCAAAGCCACCCTGGTCAAGGACGCCCGTGCCCTGACCGATATCGCCGCTGCACAAGAGCGCGACATGACCGATGAAGAGCTGGCCGCCTTCAACGCCCTCAAGGCCAAGATCGAGGCGGCATCGGCTGCCATTGACCGCGAGGCTGCCCTGATCGCCGAAGAGGCGCACATAGCCAATGTCGCCCACTCGGCTCATTCGACTATCTCCCATGGCCAGATGGCCACGGTGATTTCCGTGACCGACAACCTCGAGGCCGATCCCAAGCATGGCTTCAAGAGCGTGGGTGACTTCCTCAAGACCGTGCGTCAGGCGCAAAACCCCGGTGCCGCGATCGATGATCGTTTGCTGATTGGCTCCGGCCGAAGTGCTGTGGCTCCTGCCTCGTTTGGCAGTGAAGGCTCGGCGCAGGATGGCGGCTTTCTTGTGCCCCCGCAGTTCGCGCAGGAAATCTTCCAGCTCTCGCTGGGCGAGGACTCCCTGCTGCCCATGACCGACAACGTCGAGATCACGGGCAACACGATGGCCTTCCCCAAGGACGAAACCACGCCCTGGGGCACCAACGGCATCCGAGCCTACTGGCAAGGTGAAGCCGCATCGGCCGTGGGTACCAAGCCTGTCCTGGGTCTGTCGACTCTGCGCCTCAAAAAGCTCATGGCGCTGGTGCCGGTGACGGACGAGCTGCTAGATGACACCAATGCGCTCTCCACCTACCTGCCCGACAAGATCGCCACCTCCATTCGCTGGAAGACCAACGAGTCGATCTTGTTCGGCTCGGGCACGGGCCTGCCTGTGGGCTGCATGACCAACGCCACCACGGTGACGGTGGCCAAGGAATCGGGCCAGACCACGCAGACCTTGCTGGCGCAGAACTTGGCCAAGATGATCTCGCGCCTGCCGCCGGGCTCGTTTGGCAAGGCCGTGTGGATCGTCAACAACGATGTGCTGCCCGCGCTCTTCACCCTGACGCTGGGCAACTACCCGATCTACCTGCCCACGGGCATGAACCCGGGTGGCATTCAGGTCTCGCCCTACGGCATGCTGCTTGGCCGCCCAGTCTTCGTCTCGCAACACGCCAACACCTTCTCGTCTGCGGGTGACGTGCTGCTGGCCGATCTGTCGTACTACCAGACCATCACCAAAGCCGGTGGCATGCAAACGGCCACCTCCATGCACTTGTACTTCGATGCGGACCTGACGGCTTTCCGCACCACGTTCCGCATGGACGGCCAATCCAAGATCGCTGCGCCGATCTCCCCCGCCAAGGGCAGCACGACCATGTCGCCCTTTGTCCAACTGGGCGCACGTTGATCGTCCCCGCAATCTGAAGGAGAACTCTGATGTTTCCCAATGCAAAAGGCAGCGAACTGTTCTCGGTTCTGGCCACCATCGATCCCGCCAGCCAGGCTGTGGGCACTGTCACCACCGGCTGGATTTCGGCGGGCAACCACCACACCCTGCTGGCGCTCGTGCAAAGCGGCGTCCTTGGCACCGGTGCCACGTTGGATGCAAAGCTGCAGCAGGCCACTGACGCCTCTGGCACGGGTGCCAAGGATGTGACGGGTAAAGCTATCACCCAGATCGTCAAGGCCACAGGTGACAACAAGCAGGCCCTGATCAACCTGCGCCCGGACGACCTGGACGTCACCAACGGCTTTGCCTATGTGCGCCTGTCGCTGACGGTGGCTGTGGCCGCCAGCCTGACTGCGGCGCAGTTGCTGGGTTTCAACCCCCGCTTCGCTCCGGGGGATGCCAGCAACCAGGCTGCGGTCGCGCAGGTGGTCTGAGCCTGAGGGTGGAGCCATCACATGCCCATGCAGTTGATCACTCCACCCGCAGGGGAGCCCATCTCGCTTGCCGAGGCCAAGCTCCACTTGAGGGTAGATTTTGATGACGACGACAGCCTGATCCAGGTCCTGATCTCGGCGGCCCGCCAGGCGGCCGAGACCCTGACCAACCGGCAATTCGTCACCGCGCGCTGGCGGATGGTGCTCGACAGCTTTCCCGGACCCAGCCTGATGGGGGTGCCCGCAGGGCAGACCTTCACGCTGCCCGGGCATGCTGTTCTGCTGCCCAAGTCGCCCGTGGCCTCGGTGGTGGAAATCCGCTATCTGGACATGGCGGGTGCCTGGCAGGTCATGCCAGCAGCGAACTACACCGTCGACAACGCCTGCGAGCCTGCCCGCATCACGCCCGTGTTCGGACAGATCTGGCCAATTGCCCTGCCTCAGATCGGGGCTGTGAGCGTGATCTTTGATGCAGGGTATGGCAATGCTTCAGCAGTGCCCGAAGGCATCAAGACCTGGATCAAGCTACGCGTGGGCTCTCTGTACGTACACCGCGAGGAGGTGGCATCGATGACACGAGGGCGTATTGACCCCTTGCCTTTCATCGATGGCCTGCTCGATCCCTACAAGGTACCCCTGATATGAACCCCATCGGAGCTGGAACGCTAGCTCGCCGCATCAAGATCCAGCGGCCCAGTACGGTCAAAGACAGCTTGGGCGCCCCCAGCCGTACATGGATTGATGTGGCCACCGTGTGGGCTGACATCCAGCCCCTGTCCGGCCGCGAAGCCGTGATCGCCAGCCGCATCTCGGCCGAACTCACGCACCAGATCACGGTGCGCTACCAGAGCATCTTTGACAACCCCCAGCAAGTCGCCCAGTACCGGGTGCTCTACCGGTCGCGGATCTTCAACATCCATTCGGCCCTGAACGAGGACGAGAAACGCGTCCTGGTAGTTCTGCTTGCCAGCGAGGGTCTGGACGATGGCTAAACACGAACGCTTCAAGGTCGAGGGCCTGGCTGAATTGGCCAAAGCCCTGCGGGAGTTGCCGGACAAAGTGGCCAAGAACGGCCTGCGTGTCTCGGTCTATGCCGGAGCCAAGGTCATCCGCGATGAAGCCCGTATGCGCGCGCCCAAAGCAGCCGAGGTCTTGGGACCCAATCAGCCGCCTCCCGGAACGCTCAGGCGCTCGGTGATCATGAAACAGATCCCCGAACTCTCCAGTCTCACGCGCCAGACCTTCTTTGTGACGGTGCGTCACGGCAAGAAGTACCGCAAGCAGGGCAAGAAGGGCAACCTGTCCCAGGACGCCTGGTACTGGCGCTTCGTGGAGTTTGGCACTCGCAAGATGCGCGCGCGGCCATTCCTGCGGCCAGCCCTGGAAGCCAAACGGCGCGAAGCGGTGCAGGCCATGAAGGACAGGCTGAGTGAGCGCGTTGAGCAGGAAGCCAAGAATCTCTACAGGAAATAGCCATGCAGGACTTCTTTGATGTCATCAAGGATCTGGCCGGTGGTGAGGTCTACGCGCTTGTCGCTGCAGAAAACACTCAGTACCCGGCCATCGTCTACACGCCCATCGTGCAAGAGCACATCTTTGGCATTGATGGGCCGCATGGCTTGCAGCGCGTGCGCGTGCAGGTCGACACCTATGCCAGAACGTACCAGGAGGCCTTGCACCTGCAAGACCAAGTCCTGACTGCGCTTCTGGCCGACAAGAGCACCGTCGCCGATGTGCGTATGGGGCTGTCCGAATTTGAAGATCAGGCCCGGCTGTACCGGGTGAGCGTGGACTACACCTACCACCGGCCGGTGGGTTCACCATGAAACAAGGAGCACGTGCATGAGCAGCACCGCAATCACCGCGCAGGGCATTGCCATTGCCCGGTTTGGCACCACCGCCTTTGAAACCATCCCCAACGTGGTCTCGTTCCAAGGCCCTGGCGGGCAGGCCGCCGTGATCGATGTCACCAATCTGGCCTCCACCGCCAAGGAAAAACGCGTGGGCCTGCGTGACGAGGGTCAGTTGTCTCTGACCCTGCACTACAACCCCGACGATCTGGTGCACCAAGGCCTGAGAACCGATCGTGCCAACCGGGTACGACGTCAGTTCAAGATCACTTTCACCGACACCAACCCTGCCACCTGGACCTTCTACGGCTATGTCACGCACTTCAGCGTGCAAGGCGGTGTGGATGCGGTTGTGCAGGCCTCTGTGACCATCGAAATCGATGGCGACATCACCGAAGCTTAAAGAGAGATATCCCCATGTTGACCCGTGAACAAATCCTGCAGAGTGACGATCTGCCCCGTGAAACTGTCCAAGTCCCTGAGCTGGGCGGTGAGGTGCAGGTTCGCACCATGACCGGTACCGACCGCGACGCCTTTGAGGCCAGCTTGATTGGCAAAGAGGGCCGCCTTGAGAACGTCCGTGCCCGCCTGGTGTCCCTGACCCTGTGCGACGAGACGGGCAGCCGCCTCTTCAGCGATGGAGACATCACAGCCCTGGGAGGCAAGAGTGCCAAGGCGCTGGACCGGGTGTTTGCCGTGTCACAGCGTCTGAACGGCATTGGCGCCGATCAGGTGGATGCCGCAAAAAACGCCTGATCGCCCATCCCTCGCGGCGCTTTGTGTTCCGGCTGGCGCTGGCTTTGGGCCTGCCGGTGCGCGAGATGCTCGCATCGATGGGCTCGGATGAGCTGACCGAGTGGATGGCGTACTACCAGCTCGAGCCCTTTGGGGACTACCGGGCCGATTACAGGAGCGGTGTGGTGGCCTCCACGTTTGCCAATGCCCACCGGGCCAAGGATGCCGGGCCATTCAGGCCTGAGGACTTCATGCCTTTCCTGGACAAGCCCAAGGCGACCCAACCCCAAGATGAAACCCAGCTCAATGTGGCCCGATTCAAGGCCATGTTCGCGCACAAAGTGCGTGCATAAGGTGATGAAACATGGCTGATATCGGCTCCCTGGTGATCAAACTCGCAGCGGAAACGGCCGATTTCCGGGAGGATTTGGGCAAGAGTGCGCTGCTTTTGGAGCGCCACGCCGAATCCATGCGTGGCTCCCTTGAGAAGGTGGCCGAAGTCGCCAAAACCACCTTTGCCATCGCCATTGGCGTGGAATCGGTGGGGGCACTCAAGGAGTTGGTGGCCCACACGCTGGAAACGGTGGCCGCCCTGCAGGATCTGGCCGAGCAGACCGGGGCGAGCGCCACAGCCCTGTCCGGCTTTGCGCCGGTGGCCACCATTTCAGGTGTTGCCATGGAGCAGATCGGGGTGGGCCTGACCAAGCTCTCCAAGGGGCTGGCCGGGGTGGACGATGAGACCAAAGGGGCCTCACAGGCCCTGCAGTTTCTGGGCATCAAGGCCAAGGATGCGGGTGGCAACCTGCGCGATCCTGCCGAGGTCATGAATGACATTGCCCTCAAGCTCTCGAACTTCGAGGACGGGGCGGGCAAGACGGCCATTGCGCTTGAACTGTTCGGCAAGTCTGGGGCAGGGTTGCTGCCTTTCCTCAAGGACCTGGCCGCCAACCAGGATCTGAACATCCGGCTGACCGAGGCTGAAATCGAGTCGGCCGAGAAAGCCTCCAAGGCCATGGGCCGGATGCGCGCCGAGCACAACTTCGTGGCCCAGACCATCGTGACGGCGGCGCTGCCTGCGCTCGAAGAACTGGTGGGTGAGCTCAAGGCCGTGATGCTGGGTACGCACAACACCGCTGATGCCATGGTCAAGCTGCGCGACGATGGCACGCTCAAGACCTGGGCGCAGGACACGGCCTACGGCATTGCGATCGTGATCGATGCGCTGCGCGGTGTGATCCAGATGGCCAAGGCGGTCATGGGTAGCTTCGAGGCGGTCTGGGCCGATATCGAGTTGCTCGGCACCTTTTTGGCCGGTGGCAAGGGCTTGAACCCGTTCTCCGAGGAGAACCAGGCCACCCTCAAGACCGCACTGGAAAAACGCAATGCGATCGTCGAGAAGGCCAACCAGACCTACGTTGACTTGTGGAGGATGCCGCTCCTGGCCGACGCGGTCAAGGAACGGTTCGATGCCATCAACCGGGGGGAGACCGAAGCAGCCGGTGAGGCGGCCAAGCCCAAACTGAACTACAACTCGGCCACTGGCGCGCTCACAGCTGCGGCCATGGCCAAGATCGAGAGCGACATCAAGCAGCTGCAAGGGCTGACGGATGTCGAGACGGGCCTCCTGAAGGACCGGCAAAAGATCATCGACCTGTACGAGGGCCAGGGTTACATCAGCTACAAGGAAGCCAGTGAAGCTCGCCTGAACGTTCAGCAGGAATTCACGGACCGTCTGGGCGAGTTGTATGCCCAGGAAGAGTCGATCTTGAAACGGGGCTTGGCCACTGTGGCCAAGACCACCCAGGACAAATTGAAGCTCCAGGACAAGCTCTCGGAGATCACCCTGCGCCGGGAAAAGCTCGAGCGCGAGGCGCAGCAGTCGAACCTCGAGCGCGAGATCAAGCTGCCCGGCGAAACGCTCAAGGACCTGCAGGAGCAGGTGGCCAGAAGCCAGGGCCAGTTGCGCTCGACCGAAGAGCAGATCAAGGTCCTGCGCGAGACCGGCTCGATCAGCGAGATCGATGCCCTGCGACGACTATCCGCTGCGCGCAAATCCAGTGCGGATGAACTGGCCGATTTCGCGGCAAAGGCCCGGGAATTGGTGGAGGCCACCCCGGGCAATGACAAGTTGGCCGAATCCTTCCGACGCATCGAAGAAGCTGCCCGTCAGGCGGCCGATGGCGCGAAGCTACTGGGTCAACGGGCGCTGGAGTTGTCAGACCCAGGCGCTGGATTTGCCAAGGCGCTGCGCACCCTCGGTGAAGAAACTGAGCAGGTGGGCAAGCAGATGGAGGCGGTGACCACCAAGGCCTTCAACGGCATGACCGATGCGCTCACCAATTTTGTGATGACGGGCAAGCTGGATTTCAAGTCGTTGGCCACCTCCATCATCTCGGACCTGATCCGCATCCAGATCCAGCGCGCGGTCACGCTGCCCATGGCCAAGGCGCTGGGCAGTCTGTTTGGATTTGCCGATGGCGGGGTCATGACTTCTTCGGGCCCTTTGCCGCTGCGCGCGTATGCCAGTGGCGGTGTGGCCACCACGCCGCAGTTGGCGGTCTTTGGCGAGGGCTCCATGGCCGAGGCCTATGTGCCGCTGCCCGATGGCCGCTCCATCCCCGTGACCATGAACCAGTCCTCATCCGGGGGCGGGGACGTATTCAACATCTCGGTCAATGTGGCCGAAGGGGGAGTGACCAGCAGTGCCGGTCAGGGTAAAGACCTGGGCCGGGCGATTTCCAGCGCGGTGCGCCAAGAGTTGCTCAACCAAAAGCGTGCGGGTGGTCTGCTGGATCCGCGTCGGCAGTGATGTGTTGAAGGATTTTTCATGGCGACATTTACGTGGATCGCCTCAATCGGGGCATCCCTCACCGTCAAACCCAATGTCCGCAAGGTCTCCTTTGGGGATGGTTATGAGCAGCGCGTGGCCTATGGCATCAACACGCAGCCCGAGGTCTGGTCGCTCGAGTTCCGGGGCAAGTCCACGGTAGAGGCTGCTGCGATCGACAACTTTCTGCGCGCACGGGGCGCGGTGCAGTCCTTTGACTGGATCACCCCGAGCGGCATTGCTGGCAAGTTCCTCTGTGAGGAGTGGAGCCGCAGCATCGATGAACCTAATCTGGAAAACATCCACGCCACCTTTCGGCAGGTGTTTGATCTGTCATGACCAGCCAAGCGATTACCTCGGAAATTCAGAAGCTGGCCCCGAGTGCGGTCATCGAGCTCTTTGTTCTGGACCTGTCTCTCTTCAGCGAGGGGGTGGTGCGGTTTCACGCAGGCACCAATGAACTGCGCCGTCAGGTGGTCTGGCAGGGCAACACCTTCGAGCCGTTTCCCATTCAAGCCGAAGGCTTCGAGTTCAACGGCAACGGTCAGGTGCCGCGCCCCAAGCTCAAGGTGGCCAACGTCACAGGCAGCATCACCGCGCTCATCCTGTCCTACCAAGACCTGGTCGGGGCCAAGGTCACCCGCAAGCGAACGCTATTGAAGTACCTGGACGCGGTGAACTTCGCCTCAGGCGCCAACTCCACGGCCGATCCTTCAGCCGAGTTTGCCGACGATGTGTATTTCATTGACCGCAAGTCGCGTGAAACCCGGGATGTGGTCGAGTTTGAGCTGGCCGCCGCTTTTGATCTGGAAGGGGTGTCTCTGCCCCGGCGGCAGATCGTGCAAAACGTCTGCCCTTGGCTCTACCGTGGCTCTGAATGTGGTTACACCGGCACCGCGTACTTCAATGCTAATGACGAAACCGTGAGATCCCGAGCGCAGGACGCCTGCGGTAAGCGCTTGGTGTCCTGCCAGAAGCGCTTTGGCGTGAACGCCGAGCTGCCCTTTGGCGGGTTTCCTGCAGCGGGGTTGATCCGGTGATGCTCGAAACCAACCAGACGCTGGCGCTGGCCCATGCTGCTCGGGAGTTTCCCCGCGAAGCCTGTGGCCTGCTTGTCATTCACAAGGGCAGGGAGATCTATGTCCCGTGCCGCAACATTGGCGTGGGGACCGATCAGTTCGTGATCCACCCCGAGGACTATGTGCGCGCCGACCAACTCGGCGAGATCGTGGGGGTGTTTCACTCTCACCCGAACCTGCCCGCCGAACCCAGTCAGGCGGACAGGGTGGCCTGCGTAGCCACGGCGCTGCCCTGGTTCATCGTGAGTTTCCCCTCCGGGAAATGGACCGAACTGCAGCCGCAAGGCTATGCCGCACCGCTGGTCGGCCGCGAATGGTCCCATGGTGTGCTCGACTGCTACTCGCTGATCCGGGACTGGTATGCCCAGGAGCGCGGCATCGATCTGCCCGATTTCCCCCGCTTTGACGAGTGGTGGAAGCGCGGCGGGAATCTGTACATGAACAACTTCGCTGGCGCAGGTTTTCATGCAGTGGAGCCCTCCGACATGAATCCGGGAGATGTCCTGCTGATGCAGGTCGCATCGCCTGTACCTAATCACGCTGCCATTTACCTGGGCGACGGACTCATCTTGCACCACCTGCAGGGCAGGCTTTCCAGTCGCGATGTCTATGGCGGCTACTGGCAAAAGATCACCACCCACACCCTGAGACATCAACTTCTGAATGGTCACGATTCTTCTACTCGGTGAATTGGGCAAGCGCTTCGGGCGACGCCACAGGATGGCAGTGGCCTCAGCGGCTGAAGCCGTGCGCGCCCTGTGCGCCAACTTCCCCGGCTTCGAGCGAGAACTGGTTGCCTCGGGCGAACGTGGGGTGGGCTACCGGGTGTTGGCCGGGCGTGACGCCTTGAGCCTGGACCAGTTGCACGAGCCCAGTGGCCAGCAACGCATCACCATCGCCCCGGTCGTATCCGGTGCCGGTGGCAATGGCTTGGGCCAGATTCTTTTGGGTGCTGCCCTGATCGCAGTGTCTTGGTGGAACCCAATGGGCTGGGCCGCAGCGGGCTCGTTCCTGTCTCAGGCCACTCTGTATTCGGTGGGCACTTCGATGATTTTGGGTGGTGTGGCCCAGATGATTGCTCCAACGGCCAAGGCGCAGGATCCGTCCGAGCGACCAGAGAACCAGCCCAGTTATGTCTTCAACGGGGCGGTCAACACCACGGCGCAGGGTCATCCTGTGCCAGTGGGCTATGGCCGTCTCATCGTCGGTTCTGCCGTGATCAGCGCGGGAATTGATGTGGACGAGATCGCAGTATGAACACCCCTGAGTCTGGATTGATCATTGGCGCAGGCGGTGGCGGCAAGGGTGGAGGCGGCAGCGCCCGTGTGGCGCAGGAAGCGCCGGACAGTCTGCGCTCCAAGGCTTATGCCCGGGTGGTGGACCTGGTCTGCGAGGGGGAAATTGAAGGGCTGGCCGCTGGCCTGCAGTCGGTGTACCTGGATGACACCCCCATCAAGAACCCTGACGGCAGCTACAACTTCACTGGCGTCACGCTCGAAACCCGACCCGGCACCCAGCAGCAAAGCTACATCCCCGGCTTTTCCTCAGTTGAAAACGAGGTAGCCGTGGGGGTTGAATGCAAGGCCAACCAGCCGGTGGTGCGATCCATCAACGACCCTGATGTGGATGCCGTGCGCATCAAGGTCAGCATCCCGACCCTGACGCTGCAAGACACCACCAACGGAGACCTCAACGGAACCTCGGTCAGCTACGCGATCGACGTGCAGGCGCGCGGAGCCGGGTATGTGCAGGTTCTGGCGGACACGGTGTCCGGCAAGACCACCTCACGCTACCAGCGCAGTTACTACATCCCTTTGACTGGCACTGGCCCCTGGGATGTGCGTCTGCGCCGCATCACTGCCGACTCGACCCAGACCAGCCTGCAGAACAAGACGTTTCTGGAGTCCTACACCGAGGTCATCGAGAGCAAGCTGCGCTACCCCAACAGCGCCCTGATGGCCCTGCGGGTGGATGCCTCTCAGTTCACCTCAATTCCTCGGCGCAGCTATGACCTCAAACTCCTGCGCGTTCGGATTCCCTCGAACTACTTTCCCGAGACCCGCTCGTATGCCGGGGTTTGGGACGGAACCTTCAAGGTGGCCTGGACGGACAACCCTGCCTGGTGTTTCTATGACCTGGTGACAAACACACGCTACGGGCTGGGCAGTTTCATTCCCGAGTCGCAGGTGGACAAGTGGGCGCTGTACCGGGTGGCCCGCTACTGTGACGAGCTTGTCCCCAATGGGCTGGGCGGCTATGAGCCGCGCTTTACCTGCAACCTGTACCTGCAAAGCCGAGAGCAGGCCTACAAGGTGGTGCAAGACATGGCCTCGATCTTTCGGGGCATGGCTTATTGGTCTGGCGGAGCAATCACTGTCACGCAGGATGCGCCCCAGGATCCTGTCTACCAATTCACGGCTGCAAATGTTCTGGGTGGCGAGTTCGCCTACCAAGGATCGTCCGCCAAGGCTAGGCACACCGTGGCTCTGGTCAGCTGGGTGGACCCTGATGATTTCTACCGCCAGAAGGTGGAATACGTCGAAGACATGGTAGGCATTGCACGTTATGGCGTGGTGCAGGCCGATGTGGTGGCCATGGGCTGCACGTCACGGGGCCAGGCCAACCGGGTCGGCAAGTGGCTGCTGTATTCGGAGCAGTCCGAATCGGAAATCATCACTTTCCGCACGGGGCTGGAAGGCGCTGTTGTTCGTCCCGGCGATGTTATCAAGGTTGCAGACAGCAGCCGGGGTGGCCTACGCTTGGGTGGACGCATCGCTGCGGCAACCACGGTAAGCGTCACGCTGGACCAGGACCTTCCCGCCGGTTCGTGGCGCATCTCAGTGCTGCTGTCCACGGGCGCGGTGGAGGAACGCCAAGTCGGATCCCTGTCTGGCCGAACGGTTGGTGTGACCACCGCATTCTCTTTGGCACCTCAGGTGGGTGCCATCTGGGTGCTGGCCTCCACCCAAGTGGAGACGCAACTGTTTAGGGTGGTGCAGATCGCGGAGAGCGAGCCAGGCGTCCATGAGGTCACGGCACTGGCCCATAACCCGAGCAAGTACGACGCAATCGAGCGTGGGCTGGCACTGCAGCCGCGCGACATCACGGTGCTTTCAACTACGCCGGTGGCCCCTACGGGTCTCACACTCACTGAGAGTCTTTACCGGGTCAAGGATCAGGCGCTGGTGCTCATTCAGGTGGGCTGGGAGCAAGTCTTCGGGGCCCTGGAGTACCAGGTGAGCTACCGGGTCAATGGTGGCAACACCGTCACGCTGCCCCGAGTCTCGGCAACCTATCTGGAGATCCGCAACGCCGACGCTGGGGACTATGTGTTCACCGTGCGGGCCATAGGGGTGTCCGGCAAGCTTGGGGCATCGGCCACGCTGAGTCAAACCATCTTGGGCAAGTTGCAGCCGCCCGACGATGTGCAGGACTTTGTGGTGCTGCGTCGCACGACCGATCTGCTACTTCGTTGGAGCGCCAATACCGATGCCGATCTGGCAGGGTACGAGGTTCGCGTGGGCACGGGCTGGGATGCGGGCACGCTGGTTGGGCAGACCGCTGGCACCCAGCTCGTGCATGACCAAAGCGAATCTGGCCAGTACAACTACTTCATCCGGGCCTTCGACACCTCGGGCAAGTACAGCCAGCATGTCACCACTTTTTTGTTGACTCTGCTGGCACCTGCTGCGGTTCGACAGTTCGATGTGGTGCAGTCTGCCAACCGGTTGGAGTTTCGGTGGCTGCCCAATGCCGAGCCCGAGGTGGTGGCCTATGAGCTGCGCGAAGGCACGGCCTGGGACACCTCGATCTTCATCGCGGAGGTCAAGTCCAGCAGCTTCACACTGCCCTCCGGTTTTGACGGAGAGCGCAGTTTCTGGATCAAGGCGATCGCATCGCCCGGCATCTATTCCGATGAGGCCACCTTTGTCTCTACCGTGGTGGCACAGCCGCAAAACGCCAACCTGCTGGTCACCATCGATGCCCAGGCCACCCGGTTCCCCGGGGTGAAGCACTTTGCATCGGTCGAGTCGGTCAACAGTGAGGATGTGCTGCGCATGGACAGCGGGGTGACGCAGTCGGAGTACCTCTTCGAGGTGAATCTACCGACCAGCTACCGGGCGCAGAACACGCTGCTGGCCAGCATCGGGGCCACTTTGGACGATCGAGAGACCTGGTCAACGACGAACTATGTCTGGAGCAGCAATGCGGCCAAGCGGCAGTGGACCTACGACGGTGCGCTCAAGAGCATCGAAGCCCGCTTTCAGATGGCGCGCGAAGACACGCTGCAGGCGGGTGAGCTATATGGCTGGCGTCTCAATGGGGCGCTGGCAGGCTATGGAAGTCCCGCCAGCGGTGAGGCCGTCGGTGTGAGCTATGGCGACGGTCGCTACGGCAGTGGGGTACTCATCAAGGACACAACCCGGATCTCCTGGGGTGTGAGCATTCCGGGGGTGTTCCATGTGAGCTTCTGGTTCATCCCGAACCAGATCACCACTTCGGTGATCTGGTCAGCTACTGGAGCCGCAGTGAGCTTGCTTGTCGGGTTTGATGCGGTGACAGGTAGCTTCTTTTTGGAAGACCACTTGTTCAACCGGATCGTAGTGCAATACCCTGTGAACGTGAGCGATCGAGTTTGCATTGGCGTGTGCCAGACAGCCACCGAGCGCAGGCTCTTTGTCGGAAAGATGGGCGCAGAAGTTCAAAGCGCAAGCAGTCCTCTGCTCCCCGCAACTGGGTACACGGCGCTCAAGCTGTACTGAACCAAAACTTAGTTCTCATTCCCACTATCCCGGGCGTTGTATCGAAAGGTGCAGCGCCCGTTTTGTTTAAAGAAACGGAAAACTCCATGATTGAAGAAGGCATGAGCATCAAGGGCTCGATCACGTTGCTGCTGGCCAAGCCCACGGGCGATGTCGAGGTGGTGCACAAGGACAACATCATCGTCAACGGCGGCTTTGACTTCGTGGCCGATGCCATTGGCAACTCGGCCAGTCGTCCTGGAGTGATGGGTTGGATCGCAATGGGTACTGGCACCACTGCTGCCGCTGCCACGCAGACTGCGCTGGTCACCGAGATCAAGCGCAATGCGGCCACCTATGCACACACGGCTGGGACCAAGGTGTTCACCTTCACAGCCAGCTACCCGGCCGGTGACGCTACTGGAGCGCTCACGGAAGCAGGTGTTTTCAATGCCGCTTCGGTGGGCATCATGTTTGACCGGGTTGTGTTCCCGGTGGTGAACAAGGGTGTGGACGACAGCCTCACGGCCGTCTTCACCTTCACCATGAGCTGATCGGGCGCCTGAGATGGCCGAGACCGTCAACGTCTCCAGCTCCCCAGGGGCCAACTACAGCTGGACCTCTGGCACGTTCACCTGGGGCAGTGCCACGGCAGGCAAGAACTGGTCAACGGCTTACCCGGCCGTCTACGCGCTGAGCGTGGCTACGGACCTGAGCTTTGCAGAGCTCGCCCAGAAGCTGGGTATCAAGCGAAGTTCCGAGACCCTGGCCTTGGCTGAAAAGCCCAGCCGGGCGCTCACTCTCAGCAAGTTCGAGACCCTGAGCTTCGTGGAGACCTACACCGACCTGATCGCCTTTGTGCTGCGCTTTGTGGAGTCGCTGACCTTCTCGGAGAAGTACGCCCGCTCCGGTACCAAGGCAGTATTCGAGGTGTTTCAGGTGGCCGAAGGTCTGGCCAGGCAACTGGCCCTGCGCAAGTACGAAACGCTGGCGCTGGCTGAGACCTACACGGACCTCATTGCCTACGTCCTGCGCGTCGCGGAAAACCTGAGCTTTGCAGAAAAGCCTTCCAAGGCCATGACCAAGCCTCAAAGCGAGAGCTTTGGGATGAGTGATGCGCTGGCCCGCTCAAATGTCAAACGGGTGGCCGAAGCCTTCTCGTTTGCTGAAAGCCTGGGCCGAACGGTTGCTTATCGGTTGGCCATCAGCGAAGGCTTTGCCATCGCCGAGGCGTTTCGCCGGGCCCAGACCCTGAAGCTCAGTGAAGCCCTGAGCTTGGCCGAGCAGTACCGGCGCCGGGCCAATGGTGTCATCAGCGACATGATCGTTGCCAGCACCGAGATCACCGAGCAAGACTTTATGGACATTCTGGAGTCAGGTCATCCCCCCGGGTACACCAACTTCCGGGATTTCATCCAGGGCGACTACACCTACCAGCGCGCGCTTTTCAGGGCGATTCTGACTTCCAGCAATGCCGACCGTGGCTACATCGATGGCCTGAGGGTGACGGTGGACGTGCCCGATGTCTTTGACCGGGGCACTGCGCAGGTGGTCACAGCCGCCAATGGCGTGACCGTAGTCTTCACCAGGCAGTTTCGTGTGGCACCGGAAGTCACGTTGACCTTCAAAGGCGGCACCACCATCGCCATTCCCCGAATCCTCGGTTCAGTCTCTTCCACCGGCTTCACCGCCATTCTTGAAAACACCTCTGGAACCCGCATAACGGGAGCCATTTCTTGGGTTGCCCAAGGGTATTGATAGGGTACTAAATGCAAAACTACACCGAAATTCCTTCCACGACGACGCTCTCGGACTCGCTGTCGCAGATCCTGAACAATGACAAGACGGCGTTGTCACTCTCCAGTGGAACGGCATTCCCAACTGTGAATCTGCAGCTGGGTATGCCGTGTTTCAGGACCGATGAGCAAAAGCTCTACATCCTCACCGTGGTCAGTCCCGTCACGTGGAAGATGGTCATTGACCTGTCGGCCACGGTGGGCAAGGTGGCCAATGCAGATCTGCTGGACGGCATTGACTCCACCGGATTTGCACTGAGTGGACACAACCACGATGCCGCATATGCGGCGCTGGGGCACAACCACAACACGACATACCTGGGTATCACGGCCAAAGCCGCCGACGCTGACAAGCTCGATGGTTATGACTCCACAGCCTTTGTGCGCTCAGTCAATGGCAACGCACCGGATGCCACTGGCAACGCCACCGTACCAATCGATTTGTCGAGTCGATTGGCCAAAGCCGGTGACACGATGACAGGTCATCTGTACATGGGCACTGGTGCAGTGATTTATTCGTCACAGTCTGGGGCGGCGGACAAC
The DNA here is from genome assembly GCF_032193765.1 of Rhodoferax potami. Taxonomy (NCBI): domain Bacteria; kingdom Pseudomonadati; phylum Pseudomonadota; class Betaproteobacteria; order Burkholderiales; family Comamonadaceae; genus Rhodoferax; species Rhodoferax potami. Next base: position 1,887,627 of record NZ_JAVBIJ010000001.1, on the reverse strand, counting down.
GCTCGCAACACCGGCTATCGCATGAACGATGGTCAGGACATTGGCGAGATGGGACGCAGCAACCAGTACTACGACGATCTGGCAGGCAACTGCAACGGCATCTTGCCGACAGGAAACTGCGCAAGCAATACGTATTGGAAACCCTCCAATACCAACTGGTGGACCTGGGGTTTGGGGTTTAACTACTGTGCCAACTCGGCCCAATACGACGGCGCTGGAGGAACGACTTACGCCTACAACGCTGTGCCCAGCACCGGCTACAACTACGACGCCTACTACCTGGCCCAAGACGAAATTGGCGGGGGCGAGTATCACCGCTGGTACCGAGCCTGCAATTGCAACTGCAACTGTGGCAGCTACACCAACTGCAACTGCGGCAACACGGCCTTCAACTGCCGCACAAATTGCAATTGCAACTGTGCCTGTTGTGGTTGCTGCTGAAGGAGATGCACATGAAAGTCTTTCTTGTGCGCGCTGGCAAGCTCTCGACCACACTGGACTACGCCATCCATCTCCTGATCGACAAGACCGCCGAGCAGGTACGCATGCGTTTTGGTTTGCGTCACAGGCCTGATTCGGGACTGACCCCAGACTTTGAAGTCAATGGCAACTCCTACCAGGTGGTGGCAGAGCAGGTTTTCACTTATCGCGAACTGCGCAACAACCGAGGCTGGTCCGATCGCCAGTCCTTCATGACGGGTTACCGCTGGGCAGAAAAACGCCTCATCGACCCCTTGCCGCTGTACGTCTACACACTGTCCACGCGGTTCACCGCGCCTGAGGCTGCCGGGCATGTCTGGAACGGCAACTTTCTGACCGGTTTCAATGTGCCTTTTGCTGACAGCCCGTTTGACGAGTGCTTTGTCACAGTGAATCTGCATCCGACGCTCGGTGGCTGCCTGGTCGAAGGGGTTGATTCTTCGGATGTGGAGCAGACCGACTACCAGTCCTCGGCTCAGGTGCGTGAAATGCAGTTCCCGGACCTGCGGGTCACGGCCCCAACATCTGTGAAAGCAGGAGATCCGGCCGTGTTTACGGTCCACATGCTCGATGGCATTGGTGACGTGAGCACCCGCGATGCGGAAGTGTTCCTCGAAAGCATCAATGGCTACCTGCCCATCAGCCGTCGCCAGACACAGAGTGGCACCACAACCGCAACGGTCCTGACCACGGGACTTGCAGCAGGCGACACAGTGCGCCTCAAGGCTGGCTTTAAGTTCTACCCCGGATGCGCCGACGCGCAGGTGACGCTTTCATGATCCGCGAACTGTTTTCTGCAAGGATCTTCCAGGGATACCTGCACCTCGGTGATGTACAGCGCGATCAAATGATCGAAGTTGCCATGGGATTTCATGAAAGGCTCAATCGGGATGGACAACCCTGGGCGCGAAAGAGCCGAGAGTCGCTCATCGGAAACACCACTTGGCCTGATGCCTTGGACCCACTCATGGTTCGGGTTCATGCGGCCATCGAGCAAACCTTTAGCTGCGTTCCTGTCTGGCAAACAGCCCGTGAGGTGATCACCCAGCCTGGGCAATTCATCCCGCTGCATGCCGAAGACACGGACCTGTCGGCCATTTACTGGGTAGATGGCGATGCCAAACCTGATCCGGCGCGGCAGGACTATTCCGGGGCTTTTGTGTTGATCAACCCCAGCGGCGCCTACGGCAGCCGCAGGTTGCCATGGGAAGGCTGGCGATCGGAAATCATACATCCCAAGCCCGGGATGCTGCTGGTGTTCCCAAGCTATCTGGCCCACCACTCTTACCCCTACAACGGCACGCGAGCAAGCGTGGAAATCCATTTCGAGTTCCGTGTTGAAGCTATTCCCGGAGAACACCATGCGCATAGTTGACGACCTGATTTCACCGGAGCTGGCCTCCGAGTGTCGGCAGTGGTTGCTGAGCCAGACCCTGGTGTTCGGCTGGAAGGCCCATACTGAAGCCCCTGGTGTGTTCTGGCATCGCAACTTCGTGCTGCCTGGCACCCGCAAGCACCACTACGACCCGGGGGCCTGGCGTCCGGAGCTGACGTTCGATGCGTTTGTGGCCCGAGGTGGTCCCATGGCGATGGCAGCGCAGCAGGTCAAGGAGCGCTTTTTTCCTGACAGCTCGATAACACGGCTATGGGTCAATGTGCAGGCCTTCGGCGACGAGGCATCGCTGCACAGGGACTTCCCGGCCGAATTCCTGCAAACGGCCAGATCCGTGATCTGGTACCCCGTGGCCGAGTGGGATCCGGGCTGGGGCGGGGACCTGGTCGTGCTCGATGCACAGGGCGAGATCGAGTCAGCCGTGCTGGTCAAACCAAATCGGATGGTGGAGCTCAATGGCTGCATGGCGCATGCCGCGCGTCCCATGTCCCGTTACTGCAACGCTCTGCGCATCGCGGTGGCTTTTGGTTCGGAGGTGGGTGTCGGGTCGGGATCGGGAGGTGCAACTTGATTGACTACCTGTGGCCCACCCCGGTCCTGAAAGACACCGCGCCCTGGACGCCTGACGAGATGGATGCGCTTCGGCGCTTCACTGTCGAGCGGTTTCATAACCATAAGGCTAACCCGCCCGAGCACGGGTTGCCGGATGTGGATGTGCGGCTGCGCGTGCAGCTGAACCTGTTTCATGCCGAGCATGAATCGCATGCGCCCCCGGTCTGGCATCGGTTTCGGCGTTGGGTGGAAGACACCTACCGCGACTACCTGCTGGGAGCACATGGGGTGCGCAATGCCAGGGATCTCAGGATCGAGGCGCGCTGCATCCCCGTGCACTACCAGCCTGGCATGCGCGCGCAGCCCCATTACCACCATACCTGTGACCATGTGCTGTGCCTGTACCTGGACTGCGGTCAGGGGCGAAGTCCTCCCAGCGCACGCGACTGGACCGTCGGTGACGGTGAACTCATCTTGCAGGACCCCCGCCCGATGGCGGGGTTTCCATTTTGGGAAAAGGTTCACTACATCGAAACCGAACCAGGCCTGGTTGTCCTGCATCCCTCGCGCCTCTGGCACGAAACCAATCCCTTCAACGCTAAGGGGGAGCGAACCCTTCTGGTGGTCACCCTGCGGGTGGCCTCGCACAACTATGTTGACCTCTACACCGAGCTTAAAGGAGAGATCTCATGAATCTGAATCTGCAAACCCGGCCTGGCTATGACGTCGATGTCGTCCAGCTCGATGACAGCAATCTGCGCATGACGGTGCTGGTGACTAATCCCGATGGAAAGGTCTCCGGTCGTCATGTTTTTAACCTCAAGACGATGGCTGGCGCAGATCCTGCGCAGGTATTTCGCGAGGCATATCCAATCGCATTCGAGGAGCTCCTGGCATGAAATTCAAACTCACTCTCAATGGCAATGTCACGCGCAGTATGAAAATGACACGCAAACGCGGTGAGGAATTGATACACCTCGACTAACGTGCCAAGCCATCCGAACCATGGATGGGACTGGCAATGATTACGAACGAGGAGTACATGGAACTCAAGGTTTTAAGGAAGCACAGGCTGAGCTTGCGCGAGATATCGGCGCAAACTGGAATGGCAGTCAACACGGTGCGTAAGTATTTGGAGGGCGGTCCGCCGGCCATGAAGAAACTGCCGGAACGTAAAAGCAAGCTCGATCCATTCAAGGACTACTTGGCTGGACGTATTCAGGCGGCCAAGCCTGATTGGATTCCCGCAACGGTGCTGCAGCGTGAGATTGCCGCACAGGGGTATACGGGCTCCGTGCGCATCCTGCAGGAGTACCTCAAGGAGTTGCGTCCACAGGCGCGCCCGGATCCGGTTGTGCGGTTCGAGACCCAGCCCGGTGAGCAAATGCAGATGGACTGGATCGAGTTCCGCAAGTCTGGGCATAAAGACGGCATGTTGGCGGCGTTTGTGGCAACGCTTGGCCACAGCCGGGCGACCTTCGCGGAGTTTGTCACAGACATGAAGCTGGAGACACTACTGGCGTGCCATGTCAGGGCGTTCGAGAGCTTTGGTGGAGTCACCCGTGAAGTGCTGTACGACAACATGAAGACCGTCATCCTCAAGCGTGACGCCTACGGCAAGAACCTGCACCAGTTCCAGGGTGCCTTTGCTGACTTTGCGCACCACCATGGCTTTGTGCCGCGGGTGTGCAAGCCCTATCGGGCCAAGACCAAGGGCAAAGTCGAACGCATGAATGGCTACATCCGGCGCAGCTTCTGGGTGCCATTGGTGGCGAGTATGAAGCAGCAATGCTTGGTGGTGGACGCGGACACAGCCAATCGGGAAATGCGCACCTGGCTGCGTGACGTTGCCAATGTGCGGATCCACGGAACCACTGGGTGTGTGCCGGCACTGGCTTTGCAACAGGAGCGCACACATCTGCTGGCCATCCCCAGCGCCTACAGTGGGCGAACAGTGCGTCAATTGCAAAAAGTCACCGGTAGCGGCGCAGCAGTCCGGCCAATTCCAGCCGCGGCATGGCGAGGCCTGCAGCATCCTCTGGCGATGTATGACACGCTGGTGCACAACCAAGCCTCAGCAGGAGGACGACCATGAGCCTGCAAATGGAAAGACTGCGTGAACTGTGTGATCAGCTGCGCCTGCTCAACTTACCCGATCAGCTTGCCCACTTGGGGCAAATGGCGGCCAAGAAAGAGCTGGGGTACCTGGAGTTCCTGGAGCAAGCCTTGCGTGGCGAGGCTCTAGCCAGAGTGGAGAGAACACGCGCCATGCTCACGCGCATAGCGGGCTTCCCCGCCATCAAGACGCTTGATGAGTTTGACTTCCAGTTTGCCAGCGGCGTGCCCAAACCCCTGGTACAGGAGCTTGGCAGTCTGGCCTTCGTGGAGCGCAGCGAGAACGTGGTCTTGCTGGGCGCCAGTGGGGTGGGCAAAACCCACTTGGCCATCGCCTTGGGCTACAGGGCAACCCAGGCTGGAATCAAGACGCGTTTCATCACGGCGGCAGATCTGCTGATGACACTGAGCACGGCACTACGGCAGAACACCCTGGAAGAGGCTATCAAACGCATCGTGCGTCCCTACCGGCTGTTGATCATTGACGAGGTCGGGTACCTTCCCATGAATCGGGAACAGGCGAATCTTCTGTTCCAAGTCATTGCCAAACGCTATGAAGTGGGAAGTCTCATCCTGACCTCCAATCTGCCGTTTGGGCAATGGGACCAGACGTTTGCAGACGATGCCACGCTGACAGCGGCGCTACTTGACCGACTGCTCCACCACGCCCATGTGGTCCCGATTTCAGGAGACTCCTATCGCCTGAAAGATAAGCGGCGTGCCGGTGTGATTGCCGCCAGCAGCAATACCCTACTCAAACGAAAACGCAGTCACCTTGATACACAGGAGGAACAGGCAGCCTAAGGGCGCCAAGCAGTCAGTGGCGAGCCACTGACTGCTTGAAAGACAAGCAAAGACAAAACAGACAATCGCCCCACACAACGGTGTATCAAATCCATGCCGCGTTTGCGTTCGACAGCTGTATCAAATCGAAACTGCGTTTGACATAGGCAGGGGGCAGCAGTTGACCCGACAAAGCTTAGACTGGAGAGGGCAGGCTTGTCTACATTACCGGGAGCAGTCAAGCGGTGGATTGGAGTTCAATTCCCTCGACCGGATTTGAACTTGTGTCGGTGACGTGTGTCGATGTAAGATTTCCACATCGGTTGGGTCTAAGTCTCTACCTCGCATTCACGCTCTAGTAGCCGCTAGCATGATTGAGTGCGAATAGAAAGTTCCCGAGTGGTCAACCACCCACCACCATTACCTCTGACAAAGGCCGCTAGCTAGAGATAGTTAGTGGCCTTTTTCTTTGGGAAATCAAGCACTTACAGTGCAGCGTAGTACAAAGCGCTCTATTGACTGCTACTCTAAAGCGTCGTCCCTGCAAAATTCACTTCAAGCCACCCCCCAGCGCCGATCTGAGCCTTGCAGTCGGTTGAGGCCGATGATTTTGGCCAATTTCTCAAACAAGCCCGTCAAACCGCTCACCTGCAGCAGGCACAACAAAAGGCCCAGGCCTTTCCGGGCGATCATCCGCAGCAGCCAGCGGATGTTGTAGCCCGCCGCGCACAGCACCGCGTGCAGTGCATCGCCTGCTGAGCCTTTGAGGTGGCAGCGGTCCATGCGGTGATCCGCTTTGAGGTGCCCGATGATCGGCTCGATCGCTTGGCGCCGTTTGAGCAGTCTGCGCTCTTCATCGGTCAACCGCTTGTCCTTGCCCCGGTGTTTGATCTCAATGTCCGGGTTGTCTTTGTCCACACCCCGGTAGCCCAAGTCTGCGTACACCACCTCGGGCTTGACCCCCAAGCCTTGCATCAGGATAGCGCTTTGCTCGATCTGCTCGTGCATGGTGTGCCCGTCATACGGGTTACCGGGAAAGCTCCTGGCTCCCACGATCAAATTGCCCTTGAGCGTCATGGCCAGACCCACCTTCACGCCGAACTCGTACGGATTGCGGCTCTTGCCTTTTGAGATGCACTCCACCTCGGGCGCATGCCAGCTGTAGAGCTTGGCGCGGTTGTCCACTGCCTTGCGACTGCCGGTCTGCGTGACCAAGCGTTTGGCCTTGTCCAAGGTCTGGCCCAAGGTCTCTTGTATGGCTTGGCTGAGCGTGGTCATCTTGCGAGCCACCTCGCGCTGCAGCCGTCCAACGATGGTGCGCTGGCGTTTGATGGCTTTGCGCATGCGCTTGAACTGGCGGGCATGGGCATAGCGCCCAGCCTTGTAGCCCAGCAGTTGGCCTTCTTTGGCGTAGGTCTGTTTGAGCTCGATGCCATTGGCTTTGGCCAACTCGACCACCTTGGATCGGGCGGTCTCCAGCAGCTTGCTGTCGGTGGGATGTGCCACAGCTTTTTCTTGCACCGTGGAGTCCACGATCATGCGGGTCAATTCTTTCTTGGCAATCAGCTTGAGGGTGACCGCCACTTCCATGGTGCGGGCCAGCAGTTCTTCCACGCCTTCTTCGCCCAGAGCTTTACGAAAGCGCCCCAGTTGTGTCGGGTCGCACGGCCACTGGTGTTCAAAGTATTCGTTGCCAGAAAAGTACTGCCAAGTGGGGGTCTCACCCCAGCGCTGGATCACGTCCTCGTCGCTCTCATTGAACGCATGCTTGAGGTACAGCAAGGCAACCATTAACCGGGTGGGCAGACGGGGACGGCCGGCATTGGAGACGCCGCCACCGGCAACGGCCGAGACCGGACCAAACAAGTCCAAGTCTTCTATCTTCTTGCCAGACTTGACCTGGCGTGCCCAGCGCTGGACGAGGGAGGCTTCGATCTCTTGCCAAGGCATGCGGTTAGCAAGCACCGCCAGAGGGTGGCGCAAATCGATCATCTGATCCAGGCGGTTGCGGAAAAAGTCATCGGTCATGGCGCTGCTTTCAAAAACTCCCAGAAAACAGACTCCATTGAATATCTATTTGAGAGTTCTGACCATCCGGAATCACCCCAGATCACAAGCGTTCATGCGGGTTGCAGGGGTTTTGCAGGGACAACTAAAGCGGGGGTGCAAATGGGGGGAGATTCCGGAAAAACGGGGGGATTTTGACCCTGTACCCCCAAAAACCGTACCCCCATTGGGAGCCGTACCCCCATGCTGACTGATGTGCAGTGCAAAAACGCCGTGTGCCCGGCAGACAAAAAGCAAGCTAGGTTTGCAGATTTGGGTGGTATGTACCTACAGGTCAGCCCCATGGGGTCTAAGCGCTGGTTTTTGAAGTACCGGATTGACGGGAAAGAAAAGCAGCTCGCATTAGGTAGCTAGTCGTCCCTGCAAAATTCACTTCAAGCCACCCCCCAGCGCCGATCTGAGCCTTGCAGTCGGTTGAGGCCGATGATTTTGGCCAATTTCTCAAACAAGCCCGTCAAACCGCTCACCTGCAGCAGGCACAACAAAAGGCCCAGGCCTTTCCGGGCGATCATCCGCAGCAGCCAGCGGATGTTGTAGCCCGCCGCGCACAGCACCGCGTGCAGTGCATCGCCTGCTGAGCCTTTGAGGTGGCAGCGGTCCATGCGGTGATCCGCTTTGAGGTGCCCGATGATCGGCTCGATCGCTTGGCGCCGTTTGAGCAGTCTGCGCTCTTCATCGGTCAACCGCTTGTCCTTGCCCCGGTGTTTGATCTCAATGTCCGGGTTGTCTTTGTCCACACCCCGGTAGCCCAAGTCTGCGTACACCACCTCGGGCTTGACCCCCAAGCCTTGCATCAGGATAGCGCTTTGCTCGATCTGCTCGTGCATGGTGTGCCCGTCATACGGGTTACCGGGAAAGCTCCTGGCTCCCACGATCAAATTGCCCTTGAGCGTCATGGCCAGACCCACCTTCACGCCGAACTCGTACGGATTGCGGCTCTTGCCTTTTGAGATGCACTCCACCTCGGGCGCATGCCAGCTGTAGAGCTTGGCGCGGTTGTCCACTGCCTTGCGACTGCCGGTCTGCGTGACCAAGCGTTTGGCCTTGTCCAAGGTCTGGCCCAAGGTCTCTTGTATGGCTTGGCTGAGCGTGGTCATCTTGCGAGCCACCTCGCGCTGCAGCCGTCCAACGATGGTGCGCTGGCGTTTGATGGCTTTGCGCATGCGCTTGAACTGGCGGGCATGGGCATAGCGCCCAGCCTTGTAGCCCAGCAGTTGGCCTTCTTTGGCGTAGGTCTGTTTGAGCTCGATGCCATTGGCTTTGGCCAACTCGACCACCTTGGATCGGGCGGTCTCCAGCAGCTTGCTGTCGGTGGGATGTGCCACAGCTTTTTCTTGCACCGTGGAGTCCACGATCATGCGGGTCAATTCTTTCTTGGCAATCAGCTTGAGGGTGACCGCCACTTCCATGGTGCGGGCCAGCAGTTCTTCCACGCCTTCTTCGCCCAGAGCTTTACGAAAGCGCCCCAGTTGTGTCGGGTCGCACGGCCACTGGTGTTCAAAGTATTCGTTGCCAGAAAAGTACTGCCAAGTGGGGGTCTCACCCCAGCGCTGGATCACGTCCTCGTCGCTCTCATTGAACGCATGCTTGAGGTACAGCAAGGCAACCATTAACCGGGTGGGCAGACGGGGACGGCCGGCATTGGAGACGCCGCCACCGGCAACGGCCGAGACCGGACCAAATGTCACGCGCAGTATGAAAATGACACGCAAACGCGGTGAGGAATTGATACACCTCGACTAACGTGCCAAGCCATCCGAACCATGGATGGGACTGGCAATGATTACGAACGAGGAGTACATGGAACTCAAGGTTTTAAGGAAGCACAGGCTGAGCTTGCGCGAGATATCGGCGCAAACTGGAATGGCAGTCAACACGGTGCGTAAGTATTTGGAGGGCGGTCCGCCGGCCATGAAGAAACTGCCGGAACGTAAAAGCAAGCTCGATCCATTCAAGGACTACTTGGCTGGACGTATTCAGGCGGCCAAGCCTGATTGGATTCCCGCAACGGTGCTGCAGCGTGAGATTGCCGCACAGGGGTATACGGGCTCCGTGCGCATCCTGCAGGAGTACCTCAAGGAGTTGCGTCCACAGGCGCGCCCGGATCCGGTTGTGCGGTTCGAGACCCAGCCCGGTGAGCAAATGCAGATGGACTGGATCGAGTTCCGCAAGTCTGGGCATAAAGACGGCATGTTGGCGGCGTTTGTGGCAACGCTTGGCCACAGCCGGGCGACCTTCGCGGAGTTTGTCACAGACATGAAGCTGGAGACACTACTGGCGTGCCATGTCAGGGCGTTCGAGAGCTTTGGTGGAGTCACCCGTGAAGTGCTGTACGACAACATGAAGACCGTCATCCTCAAGCGTGACGCCTACGGCAAGAACCTGCACCAGTTCCAGGGTGCCTTTGCTGACTTTGCGCACCACCATGGCTTTGTGCCGCGGGTGTGCAAGCCCTATCGGGCCAAGACCAAGGGCAAAGTCGAACGCATGAATGGCTACATCCGGCGCAGCTTCTGGGTGCCATTGGTGGCGAGTATGAAGCAGCAATGCTTGGTGGTGGACGCGGACACAGCCAATCGGGAAATGCGCACCTGGCTGCGTGACGTTGCCAATGTGCGGATCCACGGAACCACTGGGTGTGTGCCGGCACTGGCTTTGCAACAGGAGCGCACACATCTGCTGGCCATCCCCAGCGCCTACAGTGGGCGAACAGTGCGTCAATTGCAAAAAGTCACCGGTAGCGGCGCAGCAGTCCGGCCAATTCCAGCCGCGGCATGGCGAGGCCTGCAGCATCCTCTGGCGATGTATGACACGCTGGTGCACAACCAAGCCTCAGCAGGAGGACGACCATGAGCCTGCAAATGGAAAGACTGCGTGAACTGTGTGATCAGCTGCGCCTGCTCAACTTACCCGATCAGCTTGCCCACTTGGGGCAAATGGCGGCCAAGAAAGAGCTGGGGTACCTGGAGTTCCTGGAGCAAGCCTTGCGTGGCGAGGCTCTAGCCAGAGTGGAGAGAACACGCGCCATGCTCACGCGCATAGCGGGCTTCCCCGCCATCAAGACGCTTGATGAGTTTGACTTCCAGTTTGCCAGCGGCGTGCCCAAACCCCTGGTACAGGAGCTTGGCAGTCTGGCCTTCGTGGAGCGCAGCGAGAACGTGGTCTTGCTGGGCGCCAGTGGGGTGGGCAAAACCCACTTGGCCATCGCCTTGGGCTACAGGGCAACCCAGGCTGGAATCAAGACGCGTTTCATCACGGCGGCAGATCTGCTGATGACACTGAGCACGGCACTACGGCAGAACACCCTGGAAGAGGCTATCAAACGCATCGTGCGTCCCTACCGGCTGTTGATCATTGACGAGGTCGGGTACCTTCCCATGAATCGGGAACAGGCGAATCTTCTGTTCCAAGTCATTGCCAAACGCTATGAAGTGGGAAGTCTCATCCTGACCTCCAATCTGCCGTTTGGGCAATGGGACCAGACGTTTGCAGACGATGCCACGCTGACAGCGGCGCTACTTGACCGACTGCTCCACCACGCCCATGTGGTCCCGATTTCAGGAGACTCCTATCGCCTGAAAGATAAGCGGCGTGCCGGTGTGATTGCCGCCAGCAGCAATACCCTACTCAAACGAAAACGCAGTCACCTTGATACACAGGAGGAACAGGCAGCCTAAGGGCGCCAAGCAGTCAGTGGCGAGCCACTGACTGCTTGAAAGACAAGCAAAGACAAAACAGACAATCGCCCCACACAACGGTGTATCAAATCCACGCCGCGTTTGCGTTCGACAGCTGTATCAAATCGAAACTGCGTTTGACACAAACAAGTCCAAGTCTTCTATCTTCTTGCCAGACTTGACCTGGCGTGCCCAGCGCTGGACGAGGGAGGCTTCGATCTCTTGCCAAGGCATGCGGTTAGCAAGCACCGCCAGAGGGTGGCGCAAATCGATCATCTGATCCAGGCGGTTGCGGAAAAAGTCATCGGTCATGGCGCTGCTTTCAAAAACTCCCAGAAAACAGACTCCATTGAATATCTATTTGAGAGTTCTGACCATCCGGAATCACCCCAGATCACAAGCGTTCATGCGGGTTGCAGGGGTTTTGCAGGGACAACTAGCTACCCGGCAGTCAGTCTTTCTGAGGCACGAAAGGCGCGTGACGCTGCAAAGCTTAAAAAGTCAGAGGGCGTCGATTCCGTGCAGGCGCGCAAGCTGGACAAGCTGAAAAATACCCGCTCCACTGGTGACACGTTTAAGGCTATTGCACTTGAGTGGTACCCAAGGCAGGCACCAAAATGTAGCGCATGCCGCGCCTATCGAACGCTGCGCCAATTGGAGCACGATCTCTTCCCGTTGCTTAGTTAGCGCCAGATCGCTGATATTAGTTCTATGGAGCTTTTGAGGACGCTTCACAGACTAGAGGGGGCGCGGAAACGTGCAGAGGACAGCAGCCCGGACGGTGCATTTGGATAGTTCCAAGTTGCAGGATCGGCAGAAATCTTTAAATTTCTTTCTATGAGAATTTGACTAACGCAGATTAGTTAATTGACTCGGTTCTGACTCAGAGTTAAGCAGAATAGGTCAACCGTTACAGATGCAATTTATATCAATTACTCACATACAGCGATTGCTCCCGCCTCTTGCTCCAAGTAAACCCAGTCTACGATGTTGTCGCTTGGGATGTATCCAGAGACAAGCTTCTGCATTATCGAGCGGATCATTTTTACTTCATTGTTACGCAGCGCCACTTCTAAGGCGCTGAGCGCGCCCTCGAATTCGGACCATGGAATGAATTCCTCATGGGCCTTTATAATGCGTACATGCGTTGTGGGCTCGGGGTTGTCGCCGATTAGCAGCTCTTCATAGAGCTTTTCACCCGGGCGTAGGCCTGTGATAGCGATTTCGACATCGCCTTCAGGATGCTCTTCATCTCTAATTGTCAAGCCCGAGAGTTCGACCATTCGCCGTGCCAAGTCCATGATCTTTACGGGCTGACCCATGTCTAACACAAATACATCTCCTCCTTTAGCCATGGCACCGGCCTGAATAACCAGTTGGGCCGCCTCTGGGATGGTCATGAAATAGCGCACAACCTCAGGGTGCGTGAGAGTTATTGGCCCTCCATTTCGAATTTGTTGTCGAAATTTAGGAACTACCGAACCCGAAGACCCAAGTACGTTGCCAAAGCGCACCATGCTGAACTTGGTATCGCGGTCTGAATCGGGCTGGTTGGCAGCAAGTGCTTGAAGTGCCATTTCGGCGAGACGTTTGCTGGCGCCCATTATGTTGGTAGGCCTTACGGCCTTGTCAGTACTGATCAGCACAAAATCAGACACACCATTTTGGGAGGCAGCTTGGGCTGTCCGCAGAGTGCCGATTACGTTGTTCTTGATACCCGCTGCTGGATTGTGCTCTACCAGTGGGACATGCTTATATGCTGCAGCGTGGTAAACCGTTTCCGGATGCCAAGTAGACATAATTTCGAGCATCCGGTCATAGTCATGTACGGACGCCAGAAGTGGGACTAGGACAGGCATTATGTCGCAATTCAGCCCCGCGAGCTTTTCTTCCAGCTCTTGATGTATTGCGTAGAGGGCATATTCATTTTGCTCTATCAGCAATAGCTTCGTCGGGTGGACCACCAAAATTTGTCGGCATAACTCACTTCCTATAGACCCTCCCGCGCCGGTCACCAACACCACTTTGTTTGCGATATTCTTCGCCAGCAATAATTGGTCGGGGGATACTGGTTCGCGCCCCAGCAGATCGTCTATGTCCAGTTCCCTTAGGTCTGAGATTTTGACCTTACCTTGTGCTAGGTCGGTAACGCTGGGCAGCGTTCGCACGGCCACGTGAGCTACGCGGATCTGACTCAATATTTCATTGCGGCGCCTGCGAGACAGCTTCGGCATGGCCAGCAGCACGTTGCTGATGTTCAGCGTTGAGACCAAGTTATTCAATTCGCTCAGGTTATAAACCCGCTGACCGTTGAGCACTTGTCCGTGCAGGCGCTTATCGTCATCTAGGAAGCCTGCCACTTGCATTTCGTGGCTGTTGTTCATAGCAGCGGCTAGCTGGCGACCGGTTGTGCCTGCGCCGTAGATGAGCACCTTTGGGCGTGAAGCGTGCTTTAAAATATTTTGGTAATCCTCGCCAAGCCAGACCCGAGCTAGCGCTCGTGAAGCACCGACGAACAGGAGCAGAAGCATGGGTTGGATAATGCCCACCGTGCGGGGCACCCCGACTACACCAATAGCTGTAAAGATAGATGCATAAAGCAGGCCGTAGATGCTTACTGCACGGGCAACAGCCAGCAAGGCAGGCCAGCCGCTGTAGCGAAAAATGGCTCGATATAGGCCTGACATAGCAAAAATGGGGAGAGCCATACCCACAGAGGTAGCCACTGCCAATAACGCCGTGCCATCAAGAGTGACAAGCTCACCCAGTCGCAAATAGTAAGCCAGCCATACTGTTAGGACGCACAGCCCCATATCAACTGAAAGAGCTACAAGTCGTTTCGCCGGTCGCGGCAGAGCCAAAATCGGGACTTTTAGGCTAGACCTAGACTGTTTCATAAAGCATGGCATTTACAAGAGCTTCGTACTTCGGCGCTTCTTTAATTTCTCTCAATGTGACACTCCATCCCTTGCTACAACCTTCAACAGCGTCATCCAAAGTATCTTCATGTCGAAAGATAGAGACTGATGCTTTAAATATTCCAAGTCAAATTGCACTTTTTGTGAGATTGGGATTTCATCCCGGCCATTGACTTGAGCCCACCCAGTCAAACCGGGCATTAGTTCATGCACACCCTTTTCCGTGCGGAGGCCTATCAGATCCTCTTGGTTGAAGAGCGCTGGGCGCGGGCCAACGAAACTCATATCTCCCTTCAGAATGCTCCATAGCTGAGGCAGTTCGTCCATACTCGATTTGCGCAAAAAAGAGCCTATGGGTGTGAGATACAGTTCTGGTTGATGCAGCAGGTGTGTGGCTACCACTGGGGTGTCGATGCGCATGCTGCGGAATTTGGGCATTTTGAAAATCTTATTGTGTCGACCCATTCGGTCGCTCCAATAGAGTGCGGGTCCGGGGGAAGTGAGTCGGATGCTTAGCGCCAGCAGCGCTATAGGCAGAGCCAGTAACATAGCCGCGATGAGCGCTAGTGTCAGGTCAGTCAAACGTTTCATAGGCGGTAGCCCTCAGCTGCGCGACGCAGACCCTCTTGCACCGACACTGGCGGGGTCCAGCCCAATAATTGTCGGGTTTTTGTAATGTCGAGCTGCAATGAGCCGCATAGACGCTGATAGGTGCTTGGTCGGTTCAAAAGTATTGTGCCCAGCTTTAACAGCGCAGATGGCAGATAAAACAGGCGTGCAGGTTTTCCCATTTCGGCCCCCATGCGCTCAAGTAATTGAGCTGTTGAAAGGTCTTCACCGTCAGATACCAGAAACGTTTGATTTGCGGCGTTAGGACTGTTCAAACAAGTCATTATCAAGTGCACGAGGTTGTCTAGAGCCACCAAGCTTCGGCGATTTTTAGTTATCGCAGCTAGTGGGATCGGAAGACCCATAGACAACCAGTGCATCATAGATTCAAAGTTGGCTTTCACCCCAGGTCCGTACACCAACGGCGGACGAATAATCACAACTTCCATGCCCGTTTCAGAAGCAATCGCCTGGAGTATTTTTTCTGCCTCGTATTTGGAAATTCCATATGGGTCCTCCGGCCGGGGCGCATCGTTGGCTGTGAAGGGTTGTCCCGATTCTGAATATTCGCCGTTTACTT
This sequence comes from Rhodoferax potami, assembly GCF_032193765.1. NCBI lineage: Bacteria > Pseudomonadati > Pseudomonadota > Betaproteobacteria > Burkholderiales > Comamonadaceae > Rhodoferax > Rhodoferax potami. Next base: position 1,872,453 of record NZ_JAVBIJ010000001.1, on the reverse strand, counting down.
TGATAGAACTCAAAAAGATGAAGCGCTTCACCCCAGCAGCAGCAGCCTGTCGTGCAAGTACGGCGGTCCCTTCGACATTTACACGGCGAAACTCAGTCATCGGGTCTGAGCTCTTCTCGTTCATCACGTGCACGCGAGCTGCCAGATGGATCACCACTCCGCACTTTTTTAAGGGTTCTTCCCAATTCGTTTCTGGTCCAATGTTTCCAACCACCACTGCATCTGCCTGTTCCTTACGAACTGCGCGGACTATTTCATGGCCTTTATGGCTCAATGCTTTTGCGACTGCCTGACCTACAAATCCGGATGCTCCTGTGATCAGTACCCTCATGATTGAAGGAGTCTTTCATAAACCTGTAGTGTCTGCAGGCAGACGATCGACGAAGCGAATTCGGTCGCTGCCATGGATCTACCTCGATTACCCATTTGGAGGCGTAGTTGAGGATTCAAGATCAACCGATGCAAGGCGTCAGCCAAGGCTTGATAATCCCTGGGGGGAACCAACAAACCATTTTTCCCGTCAATTACAGCCTCACGACATCCCGGCACATTGGTCGTCACGCATGGTAACCCAGCGGCCATACCTTCTAACAGAGCCTTTGGCAAGCCTTCTCTGTAAGACGGCAAGCAGACGATATCTGCTTGTTCCAGTACTTGAGGCATATTTGAGCAGAAACCCCAAAGTTCAACATCTGCTTCAGTCTTCCATTGCGCCAATACAGCAGGGGGGATACTGGCCCGGTTGTCAGTGTCCTCGCCCCCAGCGATCACAAAACGGGCGTTGACTTTACGATTGCGTAGCAAGCGCGCTGCCGCGACAAATTCGCCGAGACCCTTATCCCACAATAACCTTGCAGGTACCACGACCAATGGAGTTGAGTTTGTAGTCGATCGGTTTGGGTAAAGATTGAGATTGACTCCTGCACCCCTAATAAGTACCGCAGCGTTCGGGTGTACCTGTCGTGATTTGATGGACAGGGCCATATCGTCCCTGTTTTCGAAGACAACACAGCTCCTTGGTGGATTCAGGAGTAAGCGCATAGCTACTCCAATAACTGAACGAAGAAATGGCATAAAGGGCGACGTAGATGTATAGGTGTAGCCGCCTCCAACAACAGCATTAACTACTCGCTGTACACCAGCAATACGCGCCGCAATCCCCCCCAGCAAAATGGGTTTGATAGCCACTTGGTGAAGGATATCGGGATTTTCTTCTTTGAAGATAGTAACTAATTGCTTTACTGTTCTAAAAGCAGATATAAGACCTAAGCTTCGGCGATCAATGCCTAAGTCGATAACACGTAATCCTGCATCTGCAATATTCGAACGATGCCTCTCAATCGACGTGACTACAACTACTTCATAGCCAACATTTTGTGCTGCTTTGGCCCGCTCCAAAAAGTGGGAGCAAAAAAACCAGTCCACGGCTACAAAGAAAATCAACTTCCTAGAGTTGCATCGCATAAATAGTTCAATTATTCAATGGGCGATGCCCATAAGTCGGTGAGATTTTAACAAAGTACAATTCAAGGGCGATTCGCCAAAAAGATGCACTTTCCAACACTGACCGCAACTCCGACAAGCCAGCGGACATCTTTTGTAAGCAAAAGCTGTCGTAACTGAGCTCCTGCTACGTTAGCGTAAGCCGCTCTTGACCTTCGAGCCTGGCCGTTAGGGGAAATGTTATACGACAACAAAGGTAAGGGTAGGTTGGCGAATCTCCATCTATGCCCCATAGCAAGTCTGAGCCACAGGTCGTAGTCTTCTGCGTTTTTGCCGCCCAAGTAAGCTCCCTCAGCTAGCACGGCATCGCGGCGCAGCATCACCGAGGGGTGGCATATGGGGTTACCAAACCGTAAAGCTTTGCGAATCTCTTGATTGGTTTCAGGTAGATCTACTTTTCCATGGACATAATTGTCATTATCAATTAAAAAATATGAAGAGCCGAGGACCGCGACATCGTCGTTAGCTTCCATGTAGGCAAGTTGCATTTCCAGCCGCTTGGGATCTGCGACATCATCTGCATCCATGCGAGCTATAAATGGTGAGCGTGCTAAGTGGAGGCCTAAGCTAAGGCTGAAATTCAGTAAGTGAATTGGAGTTCCGTCAACCTTGACACGTTTGTCGTGGGCGAAGGCTTTGGTTAGTTTTGGCACGATTTCATCTGCATTTGGTCCGTTCACGATCAAATGTAAATCGAAGTCAGTCATGGTCTGAGTCAGACACGACTGTATTGCTCGATACAAGAGTTCATCTTCACGATGGGTGCAAATGAGCCATGCAGCACGAGGAGCTCGATCACTCATAGTACCCATATTCAATATTTCTCCTAGTCTAGTATTGTTAACGAATGGACAGACTGCATCGCACTTCCTAGATTCGCAAAGAATGACAAACCACCTTCAGGCATATAAAGGTTTGGCAGGATCCGAGCTCTTTCGAAAAGCTTCTCAGTTGAGTAGGTAGCAGCGCTGCACCGGGAAAACACAAACTGGTGAATTAGCACGACATGCTGCCAGCATTGGCGTCACGAAAAATTCGATGCAAAGGGATGATTGGGTCAAGTTGGCGGATCTAAAAATAGTTATTTCTTCGTTCCCTAAGCTAAAAGAAAACTAAGTATTCGTATATTTTCGAAATCAATTCAATTGCTTGGTTTTGAGGAGGATGCTAATTTCTAGTTAGTCTGCTTTATTAAAAAAATGACGCGACGGCGAAAAAATGCATGAGCGTTTTAGTTTGAAAGTAACTGGTATTTCTTTATCGTTACTAAGGCCTTAGCAATTGTTGGTAGCGTTGAACGATCTGGCTCCAAGTAAAACCCTTGTTCCAAATGGATGTTCTTGCGGACTCACCCATTTTTCGGAGTTTTTCTCTGTCGGCTAACATATTTTCCAGCTCGTGCATTAATCTGTCGATAGATATCTCGGATGAGTTTTTTCGGGCTTTGGGTAGCACAACCCCACCTCCTGTCCAGTCGGCAATCTCTTGGCTGTTGCCCGCGTCACTTGAAATGAACGGCGTCCCCGAAGCCGCAGATTCAAAGAGAACCAAAGGGGAATACTCCACATGCGAAGCTGAGATAAAAAGGTTGGCTGCCTTGTAGAGATTCACCACATCAGCACGCGATAAGTCCACGATCAACAAACGTTTACGTGTTTGGGTGAGATTACACCACCAAGCCAGACAGGGCAGGGGCAAGCGTCCCTGAATGAGGTGCTTGATAGTGCGTTTTATTTTTTCAGTGAAAATTTTCCCTGGCTCGTTCGCATTAATAACCAATACTGCTGGGCGACACAGTTTTGCTTTGTTGAAAGCTTGAACAACTTCCCAGTGTCCTTTATTTTTAATGCGGCTCCCGACGCTCAGTAGAAGATCATGCTCGGGATCAATTCCTAGTTGCTGACGGATATTCCCAGGGTTGAGGTCTTGGAACTCACGCTCGTCGACACCATTGGGCACGAAATAGAGGTTGGAAAGGCCATGAGCCTTAGCAAAAGCGATGTCTTGGTATTCGTGAGTATAAAATATCAGTCCATCAAACCATCTAAGCCATTGCGGCATTTTTGTAAAATAATCCCAATAAAGAGAATTATGTAAGCCTGAGAAGCCACAGGGGATGAAAAGTTTACGGCATTTTAAAATGGGGAGGATATCTATTGTTGCATCGAAGGTCCACTGCTGAGCAGCCTTGATCATCACTGTGTCGAAGTTATCTTGTAGCAAAAAGCGTTTGTATTCCTCGACCTGACCATGCATCCCTGTGGCCCAATTGCCAGTAATCTCAAAGGATACTACTCGCACCTCGTTTCTTATTGTGTCTGAGGTTCGGTCGGGATGTGGGCTCGTGGCGACAGTCACATCTATCCCTGCAGTCGCTAGACGCTCTGCGATCTGGCGGATAACTTCCTGAACGCCGCCGACGCTGGGAGGGTAGTGCTCACAACAAAGGAGTACGCGAAGTCTATCGCTCATCTCAAAGGTCCCGTCTTCCATGAAGCCGTCCACAGCTTGATTTTTGCCTTCAACCAGCGCGCGGGCTCATGTCTAAATTTTAAGTCGCGAAAATAGTGATTGGCGTTGGGCAAATTAAGGGCTAATGCATAACTGCCTAGCAGATACCCAAAATTACTTCGGGCACGATCGCGGTACCTCGGCGGCAGTAGAGTTATTTGACGTCTAAAAAGATTCCGCTGATGATCAAATTGCCGCGCGTTAAATATGCTGATCTGATCTGAGCCAACACAATAAGTGCCTAGTATTGCTGGCACATAGTGAAATCGCGCACCTCTTGCTGCGAGGCGCAGCCAAGCGTCAAAGTCTTCCACTAGCCCCGGGCTTTCGTCGAATCCACCGATCGCCATCATGAGCTCGCGTTTAACCGTTGTGCCTGAGGTGGGCAAGGGGTTGCCAAACCGGATCATGTGCATGATGGGATCGTTGGAGCGCAGTTGTTCGCCAATCTTGCCGGTATGGGGCGGCTTAGCTGCTGTGTCGAGGTCTGCCCGTTCAACCCGCAAAGAGTGGTAGACGATATCTCGGTCTTCAGTGAGCTGCGCTTTTAGATCAGCTATCCGCGATTTGTACCACCAGTCGTCTGAGTCCAGGTAACTGATCCAACGTGTCGTGGCAGCTTTGGTTGCCACGTTGCGCGGTCGTGCAGGTCCCCCCGAGTTATCAATCCGTAGCAAGCGCAGGCGAAGTTGGCTGTAGAAGCCGCCGATTGCGGCGGCTATATCCTCTGTGGAGCCATCATCACAAACGACAACATCAAACATATTGTCCGTTTGAGTCGCCAAGCTACTCAAGGCTCGAACAAGTTCCTCACTCCGATTGAATGTAGGGATAACCACAGTCAAATCTTGAGGGTTGTCGTTCTTCATGTTTTTATCCTGCCATCCGAATCCATCGCGCAGGAATAAGATCGGGAGTGGGTCTATCCACTGCATACCATTGCTCGGGAGCAATCACGATCTGATTTGCACTACGCGACAGCCATGCACCCCACCAGCTAAAGCTGCTGTTGGCTAAGATATGGTGCTTACATTTAGACATCATTCGCAAATCTTGAAATGCTTGTTCGGGGCGGTTGTGATCGACGAAATGAGTGGGATACGGTGATCGCAGGTTGGCTTTGGTCCATTCGGGATCGTCTGAGAAGACGAATAAAGTAGGAGAGTGAAGTCGCTCAGCCATTCGCTCAATCGCCTTCCGGTAGTATGCCAGTGAGCACAGACCATGATATTGCGATGCTGATGCCAAACTTACATAGTCACCACGGCGGACATGCACACAAACAGATTCGCTTTGCTCCATTTGCTCCATCAGAGTTAGATCTGCCGGCCCAGGAGGATCCAGCGGTGTTAGTTCGGTCAATAGTTGCTCACGAATCCCGGCGAAATATGCCTCGCTCTGCCAGAATCCTACCAAGTAGCTCTTGGGCGGTGCCGTAAATACATTGCTGTTGATACCGAAGCCCTCCTCGTGTATCACTTTCATCGATTGCAATGGCTTAAGGTACCGCCCCCAGCGCGAGCGGATCGGTGCCCAGCGAAATAATTCTGATCGTGTAGCCAAACGCATTCCCAATGGGTATCGCGTAAGCTCCAATGGGCGCGGCGTTTCACCTGGCCCGGGATGATCAAACCAGTGATGGTCAACAACTAACGCACACTTATGCTGCATAGCAAGACGTCGAGCGGCAGCGTATTGAAACAGCTGATTACCCAACCCCCCTTGTGCCTTAAAAGCAATCATTTAGGTATTTTCTTTCTCAGATGAAGTTTTAAGTCGGCAATCGCTTTATAAAGTGGAAGCATCCACAACCGTAACGTTGCTTTCCAGCTAATCGGGGGTCTGCTTGACGAATCAATCCCTCCGTGGCGCCATCGTCCGGAATAAGGGCAAACTCGACTAGTTCGAGTTCGGGAAACATCTCCAGCACCTGCTCATAGGTGTAGATACGATGTGCGTTGAACTCAATTCGCGCTTGACCACTGACTGGCACCACAAACAATAACGTGCCCCCGGGTGCCACCACTCGGACCAACTCGCGCGCCGCCTTGAGGTCTCCGTCGTAGTCCAAGGGATCACCATAGCGGCCTAGACCGATATGCTCGACTACATGCATGCAGGACAAAGATTCCACGCTATTGTTGGTGAAAGGCAGCTGCATCAACGTACCAGCGTCGCTGACCAAGCCAGAAAGGCCTAAATTTGCCGGGCGGAAGTCGATAAACTTTGTTAGCACAAAGGCGGACACCGAACTGACGAAATAGAGTGAACTTGCAATATCAATATGCTGGGCGGGGCGCAAATCGGCAACTACTCTAATAGCCCAAGCGGTATGGAAAACATAGTGTCTATCAAATCCGGTTGTAGCTGTAGCGTCTCGCAAATGCAACCATCGGTATTTCCAAGCCAACGAAAATCTAGGTCTTTCGTTGGCTTGAAGCTTACGAAATTGCATCAAAGCGGTAAAAAACTGTTGAAAAAGGACAAATGCACGGCGCGCTTTGTGCGAAAAATGTTTAATAAATTTGTACATAGATAATGTTATCTCTAGCATCCTTTTACGCTTATTGTTGGCTGGTCTTAAACCACCAAAGAATGCCTAGCATAAGTTGCGCTAGCGAGGTGGTGATCCATATGAAAGCTCCAAGCATGACTCCTCCGTCAGTTCCGTAGAGATATACCACCAATAAAGCTGAAGCTAGTGAAATAAGATTGAATTGCAAAATCTTGTGCGACTGTCCCTTGGCGACGATGACTTGATAAATGCAGCCATAGAGGCTGTTCAATACAACCGCAAAAAGCAGAAGCCGAAATGGGGCAGTGCCCAAGCTTACAACTGTTAGGTCTTGTAACCATAGTTCAAGAATTTGTGGCGCAAACCAGCAAGTCATTAACGCGGGCAAAATACAAATAACCAGAGTGCCGCCCACCAGGCGCTTCATGTGGGCGGCTGACACTTGCCCGTTAGTTTGAATATTCTTGACAATCACCGGGAAGTAAGCTCGCGTTACCGGTGCCTGCAATTGCAGAAAGGCAAAGGCAAAAGTTGATACGACTGTGTATATACCAAACTCCGCTACGTCTATCGTTCTGCTGAGAATTATTCGGTCGAGTTGGCTCACTAATAGGCCGACGAGAATGCCTGCTGAGAGAATAGACACCTCTTTCAACAGTAGGCCTAAAGTGATCTTATCCTGAGAGGCGGTGTCAGGCCCACGCCCGAGCAGGCGCCGCACGCTGACGGCGTTTACAGTGACCTCCAAAAAAGCGATAGAAGCGAAGGCTAGTGTGTACATCCATGCTTCCGGTACCAGGAACTGCAAGGACAGTAGGGCCGTCAAGTGCTTCAGAGTCCCGAAGCCGCAAGCCCTAAAGTTTGCGAGTACTTGGTGTTGTAGGCCGTGCCAGAGTCCAATGTGCAGATTGTTGAAGAATTGGAAAAAGAATTGAAGGCTAACAATGCGAATGGCCATCTCAAGCCCATCCATGCTTTCAGCGGGGACTTTAAACCAGCGGTGGGCCAAGTAGCCTGCGGATGCCTGCAATGTCAGAAACATCGTGAGGCCGAGGCAGATGTATATGCGCCGAAAAACTATCACATATTGGCGTAAACGTGCGGGATGATTTGCTACTAACGCTACCCATCTAGGTAGGATTTGGCTGAAGCCAGAATCGATAAAGTTCGAAAGGATTTGGAGGCTAGCACAGGCCGCGACTAGGCCCCACTCTGATACGCCCAGTAGACGAATATAGAAGGGAATCATGAGCATGGAAAGCAAGCTCAGCCAAGCTAGGGCGACAAAACTAGAAGCCGCATTGCGAGCGGTTAGGGACGCTAACAAGGTGGGCAGCCTTGCAATTGAAGACAGCAAGTTTCCTAAGCGGATCATAAAGCTTTGCTAAATACTGGCGCACAGTAACAAATTGTATTTTGGAGGCCTGAATCCAAGGTGATTGTGGGCTCCCAGTCGAGCGTCTTTTTGGCTAGCGTGATGTCGGGTTGCCGCTGCTTTGGGTCATCTGCAGGCAATAGATAACATACCAGTTTCGAGCTCGAACCGGTTAATTCAATGATGAGTTCACCCAGTTGGCGTATTGTGAACTCGCAAGAACTACCTAGATTCATGGGGCCTGGAAAACAGGGGTGGCCGTTCTCTCCAGCAGACATATCCATGAATCGCAAAAATCCTTCAATAAGGTCGTCCACGTAACAAAAGCTGAGTGTCTGCCCGCCATCACTATATAGAGTGATATCTTCGTCATTTAGTGCTTGTACTACAACGTTACTCACTGCACGGCCGTCGTTAGGGTGCATGCGAGGACCATAAGTATTGAAGATCTGAGCGAAACGGATGTCGAAGTTATGTTGTCGGTAATAATCAGAAAATAAAAATTCTGCATATCGTTTGCTTTCGTGATAACAGCTTCAGGGCCAATCGAATTTACATTGCTCCAGTAACTCTCTGGCTGTAGGTGAACAGAGAGATTCCCATATATTTTGCTCGTACTCGCTCGGAATATACGGGCACGAAGTCGTTTGGCCAAGCCAAGCATATTTATCGCGCCATGTACGCTAGTTTTTGTAGTTTGGGCTGGGTCGTACTGGTAATGAATAGGGCTCGCCGGGAATGTCAAGTTGTATATTTTATCCGCTTCGATATGCAAAGGGAACGTTACGTCGTGCCTGAGAAATTCGAATCGAGGGTGAGAGGTTAAATGTTCGATATTATATTTCGTGCCTGTAGAAAAGTTATCTGTGCAAACTACTTCATCGCCACGCTCAAGTAGTATTTTGATGATATGTGAGTCCAAAAAATATGCTCCACCGGTCACGAGGCTCTATTTCTCGATTTGTATTGTCGTAGGCTTTGCATATCTATGCTAATAGTTTGGTCTAAAAAATGTGTCTATAGACTCGTCAACATTATCCAACATGGAGGTGTGTGGGTTGGCAGCAAAGCAATGTGTACATTTAAAGGTCGCTACATTAACCCAAGCTCTTAAATCTCTCATAATTGGTATCGGACTTGAGTTCGATAGCTCGCAGTGCAGGGCACAGGTTTGCGAAATCGCCTAATCTAATCAAACACACAGGCGCGTGACTGTTCCGGAATTTGATGAGCTTTTGTTGCTGAGCATTCGATCTTGACCAAACTAAAGAATTATTCTATCCCTGAGTCACCTCAGAACTCGCCAGCTCGATACATTCAGTATGTGATGCATTGTTTCTAAAGCCGTTGCTGAATATTCCAGTTAGTGTACGGGCTACCTTGGTAAGTGCGATGCAGCAGCACTGTCGTTTTACTCATAGCCACACCGCAATTTTCAAGACATCTGGCGCCAGTCGCTAGGTCGTGTTGCCTTGCATCGAGCAGTCGCCAATTCAACGCGGGTGCAGGTCTAATACAGCCGCGCCATAACGCCCGCCGCCAGCTTTCTAGTTTTGGCTGAGTTACGAGACACGCTACGGCAGGGTCCATCGGCCTCGGCTGGGCGGTCAAAAACCTTATTAGTCGTCCCTGCAAAATTCACTTCAAGCCACCCCCCAGCGCCGATCTGAGCCTTGCAGTCGGTTGAGGCCGATGATTTTGGCCAATTTCTCAAACAAGCCCGTCAAACCGCTCACCTGCAGCAGGCACAACAAAAGGCCCAGGCCTTTCCGGGCGATCATCCGCAGCAGCCAGCGGATGTTGTAGCCCGCCGCGCACAGCACCGCGTGCAGTGCATCGCCTGCTGAGCCTTTGAGGTGGCAGCGGTCCATGCGGTGATCCGCTTTGAGGTGCCCGATGATCGGCTCGATCGCTTGGCGCCGTTTGAGCAGTCTGCGCTCTTCATCGGTCAACCGCTTGTCCTTGCCCCGGTGTTTGATCTCAATGTCCGGGTTGTCTTTGTCCACACCCCGGTAGCCCAAGTCTGCGTACACCACCTCGGGCTTGACCCCCAAGCCTTGCATCAGGATAGCGCTTTGCTCGATCTGCTCGTGCATGGTGTGCCCGTCATACGGGTTACCGGGAAAGCTCCTGGCTCCCACGATCAAATTGCCCTTGAGCGTCATGGCCAGACCCACCTTCACGCCGAACTCGTACGGATTGCGGCTCTTGCCTTTTGAGATGCACTCCACCTCGGGCGCATGCCAGCTGTAGAGCTTGGCGCGGTTGTCCACTGCCTTGCGACTGCCGGTCTGCGTGACCAAGCGTTTGGCCTTGTCCAAGGTCTGGCCCAAGGTCTCTTGTATGGCTTGGCTGAGCGTGGTCATCTTGCGAGCCACCTCGCGCTGCAGCCGTCCAACGATGGTGCGCTGGCGTTTGATGGCTTTGCGCATGCGCTTGAACTGGCGGGCATGGGCATAGCGCCCAGCCTTGTAGCCCAGCAGTTGGCCTTCTTTGGCGTAGGTCTGTTTGAGCTCGATGCCATTGGCTTTGGCCAACTCGACCACCTTGGATCGGGCGGTCTCCAGCAGCTTGCTGTCGGTGGGATGTGCCACAGCTTTTTCTTGCACCGTGGAGTCCACGATCATGCGGGTCAATTCTTTCTTGGCAATCAGCTTGAGGGTGACCGCCACTTCCATGGTGCGGGCCAGCAGTTCTTCCACGCCTTCTTCGCCCAGAGCTTTACGAAAGCGCCCCAGTTGTGTCGGGTCGCACGGCCACTGGTGTTCAAAGTATTCGTTGCCAGAAAAGTACTGCCAAGTGGGGGTCTCACCCCAGCGCTGGATCACGTCCTCGTCGCTCTCATTGAACGCATGCTTGAGGTACAGCAAGGCAACCATTAACCGGGTGGGCAGACGGGGACGGCCGGCATTGGAGACGCCGCCACCGGCAACGGCCGAGACCGGACCAAACAAGTCCAAGTCTTCTATCTTCTTGCCAGACTTGACCTGGCGTGCCCAGCGCTGGACGAGGGAGGCTTCGATCTCTTGCCAAGGCATGCGGTTAGCAAGCACCGCCAGAGGGTGGCGCAAATCGATCATCTGATCCAGGCGGTTGCGGAAAAAGTCATCGGTCATGGCGCTGCTTTCAAAAACTCCCAGAAAACAGACTCCATTGAATATCTATTTGAGAGTTCTGACCATCCGGAATCACCCCAGATCACAAGCGTTCATGCGGGTTGCAGGGGTTTTGCAGGGACAACTTATTAGCAATCGTGTTGCTTTGGCATCGGTCCTTCGCTTGTCCGAGACGCTTCGGGCATGTGCGCAATGACTACCCCCACATTAGGGGTCTGATCCTATGTAAGCCGCAGCTGTGTCATAAGGCCAGAAATTTGTCTTATTCGACGTGCACGATAGCCCCGATCGCTGCCTGTGGAGCTTTGACGCAACAGAGTGCTTATGGCTTCATCGGTTATTTATTCCTAGGCGATGTAGGTCGTGGCGCTTTTCAAGATGCTGCGCTCTATCTTGAGCGTAGGTTTTTCTTCGTGCAACCTACTAATTCTGGCTTGCTCAGTCTTCATGGCGCCCTTGCTAGGAAAAGCCTGCTGGGGCCCTTACGGTAGCACTGACATCCAGCGGCATAGAAGCATTTTCAAATCCAAATCCCTTTCTGCTTGGCTGGCGCCGACATCCTGTTCCGTTGTCCCCCGTGAATCATCAACCTTGAATCCCCGCCTGAACTGCCTTCTTGTTGCGATTGGCAATTTCTTGGTTCATTGCCGTCATGACTATGTGGCTTTGAAACCGGCAGGAGGCCAATTCGACGGAAATTTGGCTCAGTTTGACGCTGCACTAAACTGATTGATTTGAGAGTCTTTATGGAACACAGAGCGCAGGATTCCGCACTCGCGAACAAAGATCAAGGCTGACTGGACTGCATCGCCTCTAATTTCAAGTGACAACTGCATCTTCCGACCGATTTTTTGTTATTCCAGTCGATTCCCTCGCAACTGCTTTAACCTGCTGTGTATCGACTTCGATTCCAACCGGCGTTGGCGCGAGGCGTAAGTTGGCTTAGTGGCCTTGCGTAGAAGCGGTTCAATTGCAGCTGCCTCAATGATCCCGCGCAGGCGAGTATATGCATCTAGCCGGTTGAGTTCATGGGTCCGGTGTTGCTGTGCTTTGAGGACCAATACGCCGTCACGGCTAATGCGGTTGTCGGGGCTCGCCAACAGCCGCTCTTTGATCGCTTCAGGCAGAGATGATGCATGAATATCAAACCGCAAATGAATAGCGCTGGATACCTTATTGACATTTTGTCCGCCGGCACCTTGCGCGCGGATAGCTATCAACTGTGCTTCTGCGGCAATGCGATCAAAAAGAAATGCCACGATGTGTGCGTGTGAAGGTTAGACTGCCTTCAACCATAACACTCTCGTACAAGGACTCTCCTAATGGCCAAAGGTCAACAGAAATCAAATAAAGAGTCTAAAAAGCCCAAAAAAGACAACGCAGCCCCCAAGCCCTTATCGGGGGGGGGGACCCTGTGCGCCCCATGGTAACGACCGCAGTGATGCCGCGTGGAAAATTGAAAAACAAGGCCTGATATTCAAGCCTTGATGAGGCCTCAAAGAAGCGCCTGGGTTTCTTCGTAGGTTGGAGGTTGGCAACCTGCCCGTGCGCAATTTATCGCTGCGGCCTGCATAGCCTCAGTTAAGGTTTGCCGCACTCTGTCTTGTCCGTTTACGTTCAGGACCCAATCCCCAAGGCAGTTACCCCAGAACGTGTCTCCGGCGCCCACCGTATCAACCACCCGGGTCACCGGCACATCCGCCTCAGCATAGGCGCCATCGACTTCTAGCCACGCACCGTCGCCGCCGAAAGTGAGAGCGATTCGGCGTGCACCGTGGTCTCGGAACATGGCGGCAATATCTCTGCCTTTTTCACGGCTTGGCGCTTGAACACCCAGCAACTCCAAGTCCTCATCGCTGGCCTTGATCCAGTCAGCCAATTTGGCGACCTTTTTGACTGCCTCAACGTAGGCCCCCAAATCGGCTGCGAGCTTGGGGCGTAGATTGACATCCACGCTGATAGTCCAACCCATGTCTTTTGCACCCTGCAAGATCGACATTACCTTGGTGTGCTCTGGGGGCACCAGCAGCAATGACCCGGTATGCAGCACCCCCGGCGGATGGCCTTTGAGCATGGTCAGCACGCTGTCGACGGTGTAATCCCGGTCTGCGATACCTTCGCGGTAAAAGCCGTAGCTGGGTTGCCCATCTGTGATCTGCACCACCGCCAAAGAGGTGGGCAAGCGGCTCTCGCCAGCCAGGACCTGTACACCGTCTTTCAGCAATTGCTGGCCCAGTTGCTGTCCAAAGCGGTCGGTAGAGAGCGGGTTTACATAGCCCACAGGTGCTCCGCGCAACGCCGCTGCGCGAGCCATGTTGTAAGGGCTGCCTCCTATGAAGGGGCGCAGTGTTCCATCGGGCTGCGAGAGGCAGTCCATCAGCGCTTCGCCGAGTACCCAAATAGATGTGGTCATTTTTTCAAGAGTCGTTGACGACGGATCACATCAATCCAAACAGCCAAAATCACCACCGCGCCGATGGCCATCATCTGCTTGAACTGCGAAATCTCCATCAGGTTCATGCCATTGCGGATCATGGTGATCAGTACGGCACCCAAAAGGCTGCCCCAGATACTTCCACGTCCGCCAAAAAGTGAGGTGCCGCCCAAGATGACTGCCGCAATGGCATCCAACTCGAACATTTGGGCCATCTTGCCGCTAGATGAGTCCATGCGTGCCATCAGTACCAGTGCACCCAGAGCGCAGCTTAAACCCGACACCACATACACGCCTAACTTGTACCAGCGGATGTTGATACCGACTTGACGCGCACCCATTTCATTGGAGCCCATCGCATACACATAGCGGCCCAGTTTGGTGCTCGACAAAATAAAAGCCATGGCGACAAAGAAGACGCCGGTGATCCAAATGGGCATCGGAACGCCGAGGAACTGGCCGTAGCCGATAAAGGGCAGGGGATCCGGCATTCCGGAGTTGTCAAAGCCACCAGTGGATTCGAAAGCAAGACCCCGCCACAGAGTCAAGCCACCCAAAGTCACGATGAATGAAGGAATACCCACAAAAGCAACCAGGTAGCCGTTGAACAGTCCAACAGCGGCACCGATGGCAAAAGCGGCTGCGATACAGAGGTAGGGGTCAACGCCCAATTTGACCATCATGTGGCCGGCAACAGCACCTGCCAGCGCAGTCAAGGCGCCCACTGCGAGGTCGACACCACCAGTCAAAATCACAAATGTTTGGCCGCCTGCCAGCAGGGCAATTACAGAGGCCTGCACCAGAATGTTGGACAAATTGCCAGTGGTCAGAAAATAGGGTGATGCTGCACTCAGCAAGGCCCCCAAAACCAAAACGGCCACTAAGGCTCCATACCATTCTTGGCGGGTGATGGACTTCATGAAATCAATTCCTCAAATAAAAAAATGACGACCGCTCTGCAGCGGTCGTCCGGGCCCGGTGGTCACCCACTGGGCGGGTGCAAAAACTTATTTCACTTTCATGAACTGCGCCACGCCAGAGTCTTTGGCGAACTGGTCCACGTTGGATGGCAGCACTAGGAATGAACCGGTATCGATGCGAGCGTCTACCTTTTTGCCTTCAGCAGCGGCAATCGCTGTTTCGACACCTACTTGGCCGATTTTGGCCAACATTTGCGCAGCGTTGGCAGACTGCCAGCCTTGCTTCATCATGTCCAGACCGCCGGGGGAGCCGTCAAAACCAGCGATCTTGACGTCGCCGGCTTTCTTGCCTGCAGCCATCAGGGCTGCTTTGGCACCGAGCGCGCCGCCGTCCCAAGCACAGGCAATCACCTTGACGCCGGGGTTAGCGCGCATCGCAGTCTCAACGCCGTTTTGCGCCATGGTTTGATCCCATGTTGTAGAGACCTCTACCACTTTTACGTTCTTGCGCTTGGCATTCAGGCCGTCCAGAAAGCCCTTTTTGCGCTCTTGACCTGTCGATTGACCCAAATCGCCTGTGATGTAGATCACGGTGTCGCCGTCTTTGACCTGCTCGGCAGTCCAGTCACCTTGCACCATCGCGGCCTTGATGTTGTCGGTCGCCACATAGGAAGTGATTTTGGCGCCGGAAATGCCAGTGTCCACCGCCACCACCTTGATGCCGGCCGCCAGCGCTTTGTTGATGGCCGGTGCAATGCCTGCGCTGTCCACCGGAGCAATTGCAATCGCGTTCACTTTGCGAGTGATCATGTCCTCAACAATGGCCAACTGCTTGGAGAGTTCGCCTTTTTCTGCTGCCAATTCAATGAATTTCACGCCGGCCTTTTGACCGGCCTTCTTAGCGCCACCGTTGATCAGGGTCCAACCTTCGTTGGTATTGCCATTGGTGATGTAGGCAATAGTGGTTTCTGCGGCAGCGGCAGACATCAGGCCGGCGGTGGCCATCGCGATGGCCAAGCGGCCCAGCATGCGTTTGGTGATCATTCGTTATCTCCGTTGTGGTTTGAATTAGCAGCTGTGGTGGATTCCACGGCTTGCTGGAGCCAAATTACAGCAGAGTTTTATTTAATTAAATCTAGTAGTTTTACTAATACGATTCCGTGTCGGGTTCTGGCATGCTTGCACCCAATTTCCTGAAACAAGTCCACCATGACATCCAAACAACCAGTTCTGCAGATTACCAATCTGACCAAGCATTACGGTGGCGTGAAGGCCCTGACCGATGCCAGTTTCCGCCTGCTACCCGGCGAGCACGCCGCGATCGTCGGTGACAACGGTGCCGGCAAAAGCACTTTTGTTCGCTTGATCACCGGCGTAGAGCAGCCCAACTCGGGCGACATCAATCTGGACGGCCAAAGCGTCCACTTCAGCTCTCCCTTGGATGCACGCGACCAGGGTATTGAAACGGTGTACCAGACACTGGCCCTCGCCGAAGACCTTGACGTTCCCGCCAATATCTTTTTGGGCCGTGAAATCACGCGCTTGGCACTCGGGCCCTTGTCGGTTTTGAATCACAAGGCTATGCGGGAACAGTCCGCCTCGATGTTGTCAACAACCGGCGTCAAGATTCAAGACATGTCCGAGAGCCTTCGGGGCATGTCGGGCGGCCAGCGTCAATGTGTGGCGATTGCCCGTGCCGCCGGTTTTGCGAAGAAGCTCATCATTCTTGATGAGCCTACTGCCGCATTGGGGGTCGCGGAGACTGCGCGGGTCGAACAGATCATCAAGGGCCTGAAGCAACAAGGCATACCGCTGATCATCATCAGCCACAACTTGCGCCAGGTGTTCGATTTGGTGGACCGGATCTGGGTGTTCCGTCAGGGTCGCATCATTTGCAGCCGCTTGACCAGAGAGACCAATCCGGAGGAAATTGTGGGCCTCATCACAGGCGCTATTGATCCGGCCACACTGCAATCCGCGGAGGCCGTCGCATGCTGAAAGGTCTGGATTCCTTGTTGACCCCCGAGTTGCTGATGCACCTGTCTGCAATGGGGCACGGTGAGTGGGTTGCGGTGGTGGACGCCAATTTCACCGCAGATTTCTTGGGCAAAGGCAAAGCGCTAGTCCGCTTGCCCGGGCACAGCTTGGAGAGGGTAAGCAAAGCCGTTTTGTCGGTTTTCCCCTTGGCTGAGGACGTCGCTTGTCCCGCTGCTTATATGCAGGTTTGCCACAGCCCGGAAGGTCACCAGACCGCTGCACAGGCTTCTGTAGTGGCTTTGTTATCTCAGGATGGGCTGCCCGCCAGCAGGGTCGAGGCGGTAGAGCGCTTTGCGTTTTACGAGAAGATCAAAGGCGCCAGCGTCATCGTCCAAAGCGGCGAAGCCACTGCGTATGGAAATGCCATGTTCTGCAAGGGCGTTATCCTTTGAGTGCGAGCTGGCACCGCCAGCGCTCAGGGCAACTACCGTATGACTAAAATTTTTCTCGACTCCGCGCGCGCGGAATCGTGGGCTCTCCCGGCGGGGTGTCCACCGGTGCAAGGGGTCACTACGAACCCCAGCTTGGTGTTTCAAGCGGGGCTTCCGGTCACTCTCGCTACCTATGTAGGCTTGATTTCAGCTGTCGCAGACCACGGTTTCGCGGAACTGATGGTTCAGTTGCCCTACAGCCAACCGGAGCAGGCAAGAGAATGGCTCAAAGTGCTACAGCCGGCGGCGCAGGCCCGGGGCATTCAATTGACGATCAAGCTGCCCTGCGCACCGGATTGGGAGGCATGTATCGACGCAGTTCGGGCTGAGCAGCAAGACGTGTTGCTCACGGGGCTCTCCAATGCAGTGCAGCTCTTGTGGGCAAAACACAAAGGTGTGCAATATGTGGCGCCCTATGTGGGCCGCCTTGCGAACGATGGCCGCAATGTGTGGGCGCTGATGGAGGCATGCGTGGCAGTGCAAGCCAAGGGCCCGCAGCTTCTGGCCGCGAGTATCAAAACGCCCGAAGTGTTGGGCCAGCTGGTAGCCGTAGGCGCAGCCGCAGTGACTTTGCCTCCAGCGAGTCTCATTGCGTGGTGCACAGACGCACTGACCCAAAGCGCCATAAAGCAGTTTGATCTCGATATCCAATCCAGTCTCAAAATCGGACAACACTGATTGCTTTAGTGGGGCATAGCCCCACAGCCTGCTCAAGCGCGGGCGATTCGCGATACTCGCCACCCAGCTATGTTGCTGGGGCGCAGCATCCGGGTTTATGTCGTACAGCGTAGTTTGGTTCAAAAAAGATCTCCGACTGCATGACCACGCTGCTTTGCAGCAGGCTTTGGCGACTGGCCCAGTCTTATGTGTCTTCTGCGTAGAGCCCCGCCTGTGGCGCCAAGCGGATGCTTCAACTCAGCATTACCGGTTTGTGATCGAGTGTTTGCGCGATCTCTGGTCCGAACTTCGATCGGTGGGCCTGAAACTCCATGTGGTGACCGCAGATGCTCCCGATTTTCTGGCGCGACTTTTCGCGGCGTCGCCTTTTAAAAGGCTTTACTCCCACCAAGAAACAGGCAACGGTGCGAGTTTCCAGCGGGATATCGCCGTCGCTCGTTGGTGCCGCGCAAATGGAGTGGCGTGGCACGAGGTACCACAATTCGGAGTTCAACGCGGTAGCGCCAACCGTGACGCTTGGAGTCGCCACTGGCATGGCCATATGAGCCTGCCGCAGTCGACTTTGCCCACCGCGTCTGCGCATGACACTGTGCCATTGCCCTGGGTAGAGCCGCCTCCGCCAGATGCCCTCACCCTGGGCTTGCAGCAACCCGATAAGTCTCGTCGTCAAGCGGGCGGCCGTGCCATCGCGCTGCAGTTGCTACGCAGTTTCATTGCGGACAGGAGCCGGCAATACCGCGGTGGAATCTCTTCGCCGCTCAGAGCCGTGGATGCTTGCTCCCGCTTGTCGCCCTACCTGACTTGGGGTTGCCTCAGTGTGCGCGAGGTGTGGCAAGCGGTGCAGTACCGTCGAGCCAGTGAGGCGCCACCAGCGCCCAAGCACCTTGCGGGGCTGAATGCGTTTGGCAGCCGTCTGCATTGGCATTGCCACTTCATTCAAAAGCTCGAGTCTGAGCCCGGCATCGAGTTTCACAACATGCACCGTGGGTACGACGGGCTGCGCGAGAGCGAGCACAAGCCCGAGCATTTTGCGGCGCTTGTCTCCGGGCGCACTGGCTGGCCCTTGGTGGATGCCTGTGTTGCAATGCTTCGCGAGACCGGCTGGATCAATTTCCGGATGCGCGCGATGCTGGTGTCCGTCGCAGCGTATCCGCTGTGGTTGCATTGGCGTCCGGTGGGCGAGTGGTTGGCTACCGAGTTTTTGGACTACGAGCCAGGCATCCACTGGAGCCAAATGCAAATGCAGTCGGGCACCACGGGGATCAACACTGCGCGCATCTACAACCCGATTAAACAAGCACGCGACCAGGATCCGGAAGGCCGTTTTGTGCGTGAGTGGTTACCGGCGATGCGCAAGGTGCCCGACACCTGGTTATTTGAGCCCTGGCGCATGCCTGCGGAGATGCAACTGCGTTGCGGGCTCCGTGTGGGCGGTCCGGATGCGGACATTCCGACCCCATTGGTCGACTTGGAGCGCGCCACCCGGTTGGCAAAAGTCCGCTTGTTTGCGCTGCGGGCACAGCCGGAGGTTAAAGCTGCAAAAGCTGCCATTGTTCGACAGCACGGATCGAGGACGTTTGTTCGCAAACGGGGAGGCAAAGCGCCGCCGGTTGCGGTCCCTGCTCAATTGGAGTTGCTATGAAAATGCGAAAGAAAAGTGATTTGCCATCCAAGCAGTGTGCGACCTGTGGCCTGCCGTTTCAATGGCGCAAAAAATGGGAAAAGGTCTGGGCGGAAGTGAAGTACTGCTCTGAGCGCTGCAAGCGCGGCGGGCGGTGAGCACGGTGCAGCATATGACTCCTTCTGTGCCTCTTGTTTATTGGTTTCGCAGCGATTTGCGGCTGCGCGACAACCCTGCATGGGTCCAAGCATGTGCCTCGAATCAGCCACTCTTAGCTGTCGTGTTCGAGCCGCACATGGCCTCGACGGAGCAGCGTTGGGGTTGCTTGCAACCCCAGGCCCACCGGCTTGCATGGTGGCACGCTAATGTGCGGGCTTTGCAACTGGAGCTTGCGCAGCACGGCGTAACGCTGTTGGTGTTGTGTGGCAAGGCTGTCGAGGTTTTACAAACTGTCGCCAACAAGGTCGGGGCAGTGGCCATCCACTGCGAAGAGATTGCCGCGCCCTATGAGCGCGCAGAGGTGCAAGCTTTACAACACGCCGGCTTTGAGGTGCACACCTATTGGGGCAGTACCTTGTTTGAAGAGCAGCAACTCCCTTTCGCTGTGGACGAGTTGCCTGCTGTTTTCAGCCAATTCCGCAATTTGGTGGAGCGTGCCCGCACGCCGGTGCCCGTGCCTTTGGCAGCCCCGCAGCATGTCCATGGTTTCTTCATAGCTTCAGAAACAGCGGCTTCATTTGCGCCATGGGCTGCAATATCCCCTGCGGAGCAGCTCTATATCGACGCCCGTTCTGCATTTATTTGGGGCGGGGAGACTGGCTCAGCCGTACGAGCCGGGAATGCGGGTGCACGCGCCTATCTTGAGGCGTATTTTTCCTCAGATCGGGTGGCGCAATACAAGGCTACACGCAATGGCTTGATCGGGATGGCGTACTCCAGCAAGTGGTCTCCCTGGCTGGCTGTAGGCGCGGTCTCGGCTCGCGAGATTTTGGAGGCGCTGCGGGCCTACGAGCAGCGCCAAGGCGCAAACGACGGCAGCTATTGGCTCTGGTTTGAATTGTTATGGCGTGAGTATTTCCGGTGGTTGCACAAGCAGTACGGCGATGCGCTGTACCGAGGCCGCGGCTTGTCGGAAATAGCCCGGCCGGTGGTCGCTACCAAGCACCAGCGCGCTTTTGCGCATTGGACCCAAGGCCGCACCGGCTGCGAACTGGTTGATGCCGGAATGCGGGAATTGGCAGAGAGCGGCTATAGCTCTAACCGGATGCGTCAGATTCTGGCGAGCTATTGGATTTACGATCTTGGCGGAGACTGGCGTGCCGGCGCAGCGTGGTTCGAGGCGAATCTGGTGGACTATGACGTGTACTCCAACCAAGGTAATTGGCTCTACATTGCTGGCTTGGGTACAGACCCGCGAGGCGGGCGCAGGTTCAACGTGGCCAAGCAGACCGCAGACCATGACGCTGACGGGCAGTACCGGAATTTATGGAGTGCCTCGCCATGATGCAAAACACTGAAGTGACACATACCGTCCGGCTGATTTTGGGCGACCAGCTCAACCCCTTGCACAGTTGGTTTTCTGACGTCGACCCCCAAACGCTCTATCTGATGATGGAGATGCGCCAAGAGACCGACTATGTGCGCCACCATGCCCAAAAGGTGATCGCCATTTTTGCGGCTATGCGGGCGTTCGCGACTGCATTGCGGGAGCGCGGTCACCGGGTGCACTATCTCCAGATTAATGAGGCCGACAGTAAGTTGCCGATGGCAGAGAGTCTCGATGCAGTGATGGCCCGCACAGGTGCGTCTGTGCTCGAGTACCAGGAGCCGGATGAGTGGCGATTAGATGCTCTGCTCAAGGAGCACATGGCGCAAGCCGAGGCGTCTGGCAGCTATTCCGGGCGCATGGTCGCTAGCGAGCATTTTTATACCGAGCGTCATCAAGCGCAGTCCATGTTCAAGCCAGGCAGCCGTTGGCTGATGGAGACTTTTTATCGGCAAATGCGCAAACGCCATGCAGTCTTGTTGGACGCGAAACGGGAGCCCGAAGGTGGCCAGTGGAACTTTGACAGCGAAAACCGAAAGGCGTGGAAAGGCGTTCCTCCTGAGCCTGAAGACTTCCGGCCACAGCACGATCACACCTTGCTTTGGGCGCAAATTCAACGAGCGGGGGTGCAAACATTTGGTAACCCGTCGGCCCAGAGTTTCCGTTGGCCGCTAGACCGCGCAGAGGCGCTGGCGCAGTTAGAAACTTTTGCTACAGATGTGCTCCCGTACTTTGGCGATTTTCAAGATGCACTCAGCGGAAAAGCGCGGCGGCTGTTTCATTCGCTGCTCTCATTCGCTTTGAATACCAAAATGCTGTCGCCACAAGAGGTCGTCGAGCGAGCTGCTCGTGCCTGGCGCGACGGCGGGGTTCCCTTGCCTGCGGCAGAGGGTTTCATACGCCAGATCTTGGGTTGGCGCGAGTATGTCCGTGGGGTGTATTGGGCAGCGATGCCCGGCTATGAGGCGCACAACTTCTTTGATCATCAAGCGGACTTGCCTGACTGGTTCTGGACAGGCAAGACCCATATGGCGTGTGTGTCTTCGGCTATCACCCAATCCTTGGACATGGCACACGCCCACCATATCCAGCGTTTGATGGTGATTGGTAATTTCGCGTTGCTGGCCGGTCTTAATCCCAACGCCTTGCACCAGTGGTACCTGGGCATTTATATCGATGCCTTTGAATGGGTGGAACTGCCCAACACGGTAGGCATGAGCCAGTTTGCGGATGGCGGCGGACTGGCCACCAAACCCTATGTATCCAGCGCTGCGTATCTCGACCGCATGGGCGATCATTGCGCCGGTTGTCGCTACGACAAAAAGCAAAAAACCACGGCTGACGCGTGTCCGTTCAATGCCTTGTACTGGGAGTTCTACGACCGGCACACTCGATTGCTGAGCCACAACCCACGCATCGGGATGGCTTATCGGCAGCTCGAGAAAATGCAACCTGGGGCGAAAGAGGCGCTCTTCGACAAAGCCCGGAGTCTGCGCGCCAACTTGAATGCGTTGTAGTTCTCAGGCTTGCATCAGAGCTTGTCCATCCGGCTATCCAGCGGCGTGACAAAAGAGTTGAGTTCCCAACCGGAAGCGAGCCGGCTTTCCGGATGGCTTGCTAGGGGGCTGCTTGCGGTATCAGTCAGGTCCGGCCCCTTGCTCATCCGGCGGCGGTGAACGGCGGCATGCAAATGCTCCCGCATATTCTGGAAGCGGGTGTCGAGGGGCTTGTCTGCCGCGAGCATGGCCGCGTGTTCGCCTAGAAAAGCAGTCCTTATTTGCGTCAGGTGCGGCAGGTTGTCGGGGTCTACCACCCAGTAACGCACATCACATTGCTCCAGCAGCGAGTGTTTCAGTGTTTGATTGCCCAGCGAAAGCCCGGATGCCCCGGGTACATCGACACACCCGATGACTGTTCCATCCGGGCTACACACGGTAAACGTGCAATAAACACCGTTCAACAAACGGTACCAGTGTGCGGCTTCTGATTGCTCGGACGGAATCGTGAAGCGGGTCACTGGCAGCTTAATCAGCACCTGTTGGTCAAACATGACTTTGGTGAGCCACAACCACACCTTGCGCTCTCTGCTGTTGACGAGGCGGCGCACTTGAAGCGGCCACACGGACGGGATTCTGCGGCGTTGTTTGGCCCGGTAGTTTTGGAGCCCGTAAACGAAGCAAACCCCTAGTAAAAGCCCGCCAAGAAAATAAAGAAACATTGCTGCGCCCTGAATGTGTGGTCTCTGGATGGACCTTTTTTCACAAAGTTTATCGGGCTTTTGCAACGGGCGCTATGGCCCACACAGACCAACGGAGGGTCTGGTCAGACTATTGACCCGCGCTTATTCGCCCGTTTTCAGGGCTGCTGGTAAAGCGCTTTGACGGCTTCCACCTGGTCTTGGAGCCGCTGCACCAATTCCGGATCGAAGTGTTTGCCTTGTTCGTGGAACACATAGTCCAAAGCCTGATGGAGATCCCAGGCCGGTTTGTAGGGGCTGGCAGATACGAGCGAGTCCAACACATCGGCCAAGGCTGCAATCCGGCCCACCAGGCTGATCTCGTTTCCCTTTAAGCCGGCCGGGTAGCCGCTTCCATCCCAACGCTCATGGTGTTCTTGGGCGATTTGGGCTCCCATGGCATGCAAGCGTGAGCTCGATCGGGATAGCAAGGTGTGCCCCAAGGTCGGATGCGTGCGCATGACCGCCCATTCCTCTGCCGAAAGCGGGCCGGGTTTGCCCAAAATCTGATCGGGGATGCCCGCTTTGCCCACGTCGTGCAAGGTGGACGCTACCCGGATCATCTCGATCTCCGCATCGCTGCAACCACTGGCGCGGGCGAGCAGAGCCGCCAGTTCCCCCACGCGCTCTATGTGGCGGGCGCTCTCTGTGCCCCGGCGCTCGATGGCGCCACTCAAGGTGGCGATCGTGTCCCGTTGGGTGTTTTGGGTTTCTTCCCGCAACAGCAGGCTGTCGTAAGTGCTGGCCACATTGCGTGAAAAGAGTTCGAGCAGTTCGCGCGCCTGATTCGTAATCGGCTCCGGAAACTCCATGTAAATCAAACTCTCGCTGCCCGCCTTGGTTCGAAAGTAGCCCGCGTAATAGCGCTCACCATGGCGGCTCACTTTTTCGCCCAGCGACTGCAATATGGCTGTTCTTACGACTTCTGGCAGGTTTTCTACTTCATCTTCGAGCATCAGCTCCGAAAATGCATCTGTTGCTGCGAGTACCTTCAGCTTGCCATGCCCTGCGTTGGCGGTGTAGGCAGACAAGCGGCTGGCGCACAGGCCTTCGCCCTGCAGATCCAGAAGGTGGTTTAACTGCGAAAGCACGGCCGATGCGAAGCTGCGCAAACTGTGGGAGTCGCCCACCTCGCTGATGGCTTCTATCGACCGCACCAAGCCCCTTCGGGCGTTTTCAAGTCGCATCAGATCCCGATAAGCCCTTAAGCCCGCGTAAAAGACGGTAATCAACTTGCGACGGGTCAGGTCGGTTTTTTCTTTGTAGTCGTTGATGTCGTAATCGCGGATCACCTGTTCTTCGGGGGCCTGGCCGGGTTGACCGGTGCGCAGCACGATGCGCACATTCAGGTTGCCCAAGTCCTCGCGAATGTATTTGGCGAGGTCCAAGCCTGCGTGCTCAGACTCCATCACCACATCCAGCAAGATCAGGGCAATATCGTTGCGCTGGCCCAGCAAGGTGCGGGCTTCGGCGGCGCTGTAGCAATGGGTGAACTCCAGCCGTCGTCCATCCATTTCGAAATCGGACATGACCAGCTTGGTGACCTCGTGAACCGCAGGTTCATCGTCCACCACCAGAACCTGCCAAGGCTTGGCTGTGTGGCCGTGCGTCTGCTCTGCCTCTTGTTCATCGCTGAAAACCAAATCATCTGTCATGACACGGGTCCCGGTTGGAATCGAATCACAGCAGTCTACTGGAAGTGACTGCGATACTACGTCTATGCAGTTACAGGAAATACTCTATACCCAAGGGTTTGGCACCCGCCGTGTGTGTGCCGGATTGGTTCAGCAGGGCTTTGTGCAGGTTTTTATGCCGGAACAAGACTCAGCGCCCGTCACCATTACGCAAGCAGCTATGGAATTTGTAGCGGAAGGGTTGCGCTTCCGGGTGCAGGGCGTCGACTGGCCCTACGCTGAACGCGCCTATTTGATGCTCAACAAGCCGGCCGGTACCGAGTGCTCGCAAAAGCCCTCGACCTATCCCAGCATTTACACCTTGCTCCCCAGCCCGCTGCGCTTGCGGCCGCAAAAGGCAGCGGTGCAGGGCGTTCAAGCCGTGGGTCGACTGGATCAAGACACCACCGGCATGCTTTTATTGACCGACGATGGCAAATTCATTCACCGGATGAGTTCACCCAAGCACCATGTCCCCAAGGTGTATGAAGTCACGGTCAAGCATCCGCTCGATGAAAAGCAGGTCAGCAAGCTTTTGAGTGGTGTGGTGCTGGATGACGACCCCAAGCCCGTCCGGGCTGCCGCTTGCGAGGCGGTGAGTGAATTCCATCTGCGCATGACCCTCACCGAGGGCAAATACCACCAAGTGAAGCGCATGGTGGCCGCTGTCAGCAATCGGGTGGAGGGCTTGCATCGCTCCAGCATCGGTGGCGTGTCGCTCCCCGCGGACTTGCCCCCCGGCGGCTGGCGTTGGCTCACTGCCGACGAAATCGTGGCAGTGCAAACCAAGGTGTGATGCGATGAACGCCGTACTTGATGCTTTCTGGCGTTCCGTGGCCTATTGCCTGCATCCCAAAGTCATCTTGTGGTCGTTTCTGCCACTGGTCTTGATGGTGGGGGTGACGGCCGGGCTGGGGTATTTTTACCTTGACAGCCTGCTGAGCCAAGTGAACCTGCTGTTGGAGTCTATGGACTGGCTGCAAATGCTGTGGTCGTGGCTCGAATCCATGGGCGCCGGAAAGCTCAAGACGGTCTTGGTTCCGCTGCTGGTGATTCTGGTGCTGACGCCGCTCGTCGTAGTCGCCTGCTTATTGGTGGTGGCCACCTTGATGACCCCCATGTTGGTGCGCCTGGTTGCTCAGCGCCGCTTCCCCTTGCTTGACAAGCAAGGCTCCGGCTCTTTTCTGTTGAGCGCCGGATGGGCCCTGGGCTCGACAGTGGCTGCATTGTTTGCCTTGGTGGTGTCGCTGCCACTGTGGTTGATTCCGCCGCTTGTGCTGGTCATTCCACCCTTGATTTGGGGCTGGTTAACTTACCGGGTCATGGCTTTTGATGCGTTGTCCGACTTTGCCTCCCGTGCTGAGCGGCAAGAACTATTCAAACGCTATCGCTTGCCTTTGCTGGCGATGGGCGTATTCGCAGGCTATCTCGGTGCGGCCCCCAGTCTGGTCTGGTCATTCGGGTTTGTCGCGGTCGCTTTGGCCCCCATTTTGGTTCCGGTGTCGATTTGGCTCTACACCCTGTTGTTCGCCTTTTCGTCGCTGTGGTTCACCCATTTCGGTCTGAAGGCCTTGCAAGATTTGCGTGCAGAGCAAGCGATTGCAACCAAGGTACCAGACACACCGCTGAATGTGGTTGACGTGGAGATCTTATGAAGTTTGGCGCGATCATCATTGGGGATGAAATTCTTTCCGGCAAGCGTGCTGACAAGCACTTAGCCAAAATCATTGAATTGCTGGGTGCCCGTGGCATCCCATTGGCCTACGCGCATTACGTTGGCGATGATCCACAGCGTATTACAGCGACGCTGAGCGACGCATTCACTTCGGGCGACACCGTCTTTTCCTTCGGTGGCATTGGCGCCACGCCCGACGATCACACCCGGCAATGCGCCGCATTGGCGTCGGGCAAAGCCTTGGTGCTCAGTGACGCCGCACGGGATTTGATCCAAGAGCGCATCTTGGACGTTGCCCGGGAGCAAGGCCTGCCCTATGAGCCCGAGCGCCCAGACAATCTGCACCGCTTGCAGATGGGCATGTTCCCGGAGGGCTCCGCTTTGATACCCAATCCGTACAACAAAATTCCGGGTTTCAGTTATCCCGGTGTTGGGCAAGGGCGGGTCCACTTTGTGCCGGGCTTCCCCGTGATGGCCTGGCCGATGGTGGAGTGGGTTCTCGATAGCCAGTGCGCTCAATGGTTTCAGCAGGATGTGTGGCGCGAGCAATCGGTGATTGTCTTTGGTGCCATGGAGTCGATGCTGACCCCACTGATGGAGCAGCTGGAGCGGAGCCATCCGGTCAAGGTCTTCAGCCTGCCGAGCGTGGACCATCCACAATACGGCCGGCACATTGAATTGGGCGTGAAAGGGGATCCCGCTGTGCTGGCAGCCGCATATGCAGACCTGATGGTGGGCCTCAAGGCGCTGGACATGTCATTGGGCCCTGAATTGGTGCGATAACAAATTGCACCAATAAAGTGCGTCATTGATTGGTGCACCTTGGTGGTGCACCTTGGTGCGTTCATTGGGCTCTCACCCGTGACTTTCCGTATTTCGTGCTCGAATTGCCCGTTTAACGATGCAAAATAGAGTGGTTTGCCGAAATGCCTTTGGTGCGTGCTTTGGCACAAAAGCTGCATTAACTGCAGCGCAAATCTTTTTACAACCGTGCAACAGGAGTATTTGATGGCCAAGACCGTCGCAGATGTGATGAAGATGGTGAAAGAAAACGAAGTCAAGTTTGTTGACTTCCGTTTCACCGATACCCGTGGTAAGCAGCAGCACACCACCGTGCCTGTCTCGCATTTTGATGAAGACAAGTTCACCTCCGGCCACGCGTTCGACGGCTCTTCCATCGCCGGCTGGAAGGGAATCGAAGCTTCCGACATGTTGTTGATGCCCGATCCGGCCACCGCCAACATCGATCCGTTCTTCGAAGAAACCACCATCATCATGAACTGCGACGTGGTGGAGCCTGCTGACGGCAAGTCTTACGACCGCGATCCACGTTCCATCGCCAAGCGCGCTGAAGCCTACTTGAAGGCCTCCGGCATGGGCGACACCGCTTACTTCGGCCCTGAGCCAGAATTCTTCATCTTTGACGGCGTGCGTTGGTCCACAGAACCCAACAACACCTTCTACGAAATCGAAGAGTACGAAGCTCCCTGGAACACTGGTTCCAAGCTCGAAGGCGGCAACCGCGGCCACCGTCCTACTGTCAAGGGCGGCTACTTCCCAGTGCCCCCAGTGGACAGCACGCAAGACATGCGCGCTGAAATGTCTCTGATTCTCGAATCGTTGGGCATTCCAGTTGAAGTGTTCCACCACGAAGTGGCGGGCGCTGGCCAGAACGAAATCGGCACACGCTTCTCCACTCTGGTTGAGCGCGCTGACTGGACCATGTTGCAAAAGTACGTGATCCACAACGTGGCCAACGCCTACGGCAAGACCGCCACTTTCATGCCCAAGCCTTACCACGGCGACAACGGTTCCGGCATGCACGTGCACCAGTCCGTGTGGAAAGACGGCAAGAACCTGTTTGCTGGCGACGGCTATGCAGGTCTGTCTGACTTCGCGCTGTACTACATCGGCGGCATCATCAAGCACGCACGTGCCCTGAACGCCATCACCAACCCTGGCACCAACAGCTACAAGCGTCTGGTTCCTCACTTTGAAGCTCCGGTCAAGTTGGCATATTCCGCCAAGAACCGTTCCGCTTCGATCCGCATTCCTTTTGTGGCGAACCCCAAAGGCCGTCGCGTGGAAGCACGTTTCCCCGATCCATTGATGAACCCTTACCTCGGCTTCGCAGCCTTGTTGATGGCAGGTCTGGACGGCGTGGAAAACAAGATCCATCCCGGCGAAGCCGCCACCAAGGACCTCTACCATCTGCCTCCCGAGGAAGATGCAAAGGTACCAACCGTGTGCCACAGCTTGGATCAAGCCTTGGAGCACTTGGACAAGGACCGCGCGTTCCTGACCAAGGGTGGTGTGTTCACTGACTCCATGATCGATGCCTACATCGACCTGAAGATGCAGGAAGTGACCCGCTACCGCATGTCGGTACACCCTGTCGAATACGACATGTACTTCAGCCTGTAATCCCGGCGCTGCAAAGCACTGTGATGAGCAAAAAAGGACGGCGTGAGCCGTCCTTTTTTTATGGAACACTTGGACACATATCGCCACCTGAACCTCGGGGATACTCAGGGCCTTTGTTCCGGGGCACTTTTTGACGGATACTGAATCACAGCGCTTACCAAACCGAGCGTAGTTACTGACACAGCATGAAACCCACACTCCTGATTCTTTGCTTGACCGCCGGCACGTCGCTAGGAGCCTCGGCGCAGGAGCGTATCTACCGGTGTGGCAATGAGTACACCAATACCGTGACCGAAGCGCAGGCCAAGACCTGCAAGCTTGTCTCGGGCGGCAATGTCACGGTGGTGCAGGGTCAGAAACCCGCAGCAGCAGCGCCTGGTGTGAAGGTGGCATCGGCGCCGCCCGCAAGTAGCGCGCCGCGTATAGATAGCGCGGATCAAAAAGCCAAAGACTCTGATGCCCGTTTGATTCTCGAAGCCGAGCTCAAAAAGGCCGAGGCCCGTCAGATCGAGCTGAACAAAGAGTACAACAACGGAGAGCCTGAAAAGCTGGGCCCCGAGACGCGTAATCATCAAAAATACCTGGACCGGGTTTCCGAGCTCAAAGCAGCGCTGTCCCGCAACGAAAGTGACATATCGGGCATTAGGCGGGAGCTTGGTCGTTTGCCGGGCAGTAGCTCCAAGCAATAAGGCCCGGGCAAGTGCACGCCTTTCCGGGCGGAGCCATGGACCCGGTTAATCAATTTCCTTTTTCCGCGGACAAGCCTCATGGAGCGATTCCATTCTTTTGACCTGCTAGCGACCTTGGTGGCAGTGGTCACGGCCGACGCGTCTGTGCAGTTCTCCAATGCGGCACTGGAAGATGCCTTGGGCATTTCGCGCAGGACCATCATCGGCTCCAACTTTGCCGACGTCTTCACCGAGCCTGCACAGCTGCACAGCGCCCTCGAAGGTGCGTTGGACAATGCGTTTGCAGCACTGCGCTACGACGCGTGGCTCAAGCGTGCCGGGCTGGAGTCCATGCCGGTGCACGTCATCGTGACTCGGACGGAGGCATCCAACGACATCATTGTGGAAATGGTGCCCCAGGAGCAGCAGACCCGCCAGGACCGCGAGGAGCGCCTCGCCGAGCAGGCCCAGACTAACAAAGAACTCATCCGCAACCTCGCCCACGAAATCAAAAACCCTTTGGGTGGCATTCGTGGCGCGGCGCAGTTGCTCGAGATGGAGATGGAGTCGCCCGAGCTCACCGAGTACACGCAGGTCATCATCCATGAAGCGGACCGGCTGCAGAGCCTGGTGGACCGCTTGCTGGCACCGCACCGTCGGCCGCACCTGGTGGGCGATGTGAATATCCACGAGGTGTGTGAGCGGGTGCGCTCGCTCATCCTTGCCGAGTTCCCCAAAGGCCTGCGCGTGGTGCGGGACTATGACATCTCCATCCCCGAATTCCGGGGCGACCGCGAGCAGCTCATTCAAACCGTGCTGAACATTGCCCACAATGCCTGCCAGGCGCTGGCAGAGCGCATTGCGGCGGGTGACGGTTGTGTGACATTCAAGACCCGGGTGACACGGCAGATCACCTTTGGCAAACAGCGTTACCGGTTGGCATTGGAATTGCATGTCATCGACAACGGACCTGGCGTGCCAGATTCGATCAGAGACCGCATTTTTTACCCGTTGGTATCGGGCAGGGAAGGTGGTTCCGGACTGGGGCTCACACTGGCGCAAACCTTTGTTCAGCAACACCACGGTTTGATTGAAGTGGACAGCGTGCCGGGCCGTACGGACTTCAAAATCTTGATTCCGTTACCGTAACAGACCGACAAAAACATAGGGTGCCACACAACATGAAGCCGATTTGGATCGTAGATGATGACCAGTCCATCCGCTTCGTGCTGGAAAAGGCACTGCTGCGTGAGCACCTGCCCACACGCAGCTTTTCCAATCCACGCGATGTACTGACTGCGCTGAGCACCGCAGCAGACGATGAAGGCCCGCAAATCCTGGTCAGCGATATCCGCATGCCCGGTGGCTCCGGCTTGGATCTGCTCGAAAAGGTCAAAGCCAAACACCCCGGCCTGCCCGTCATCATCATGACGGCCTTCTCGGACCTGGACAGCGCGGTCAGTGCTTTCCAGGGCGGCGCTTTTGAATACCTTCCCAAACCCTTCGACCTGCCCAAAGCGGTGGAGCTGATCCGCCGTGCAGTGGAAGAAAGTCAGCGCGAAGAAGTGGCCGAAGAGCGCATGGCCGAGTCCCCCGAAATGCTGGGCCAGGCGCCCGCCATGCAGGACGTGTTCCGTGCCATTGGCCGTTTGAGCCAGAGCAATGTCACGGTGATGATCACCGGCGAATCCGGCTCCGGCAAAGAGCTGGTGGCCCGTGCCTTGCACAAGCATTCCCCGCGCGCGGACGGCCCGTTTGTGGCCATCAACACCGCAGCCATCCCCAAAGACCTGTTGGAGAGCGAACTCTTTGGCCACGAGCGCGGTGCATTTACCGGCGCGCAAACCATGCGCCGCGGTCGCTTCGAGCAGGCCGATGGCGGCACGCTATTTCTGGACGAAATCGGCGACATGCCGTTTGAGCTGCAAACCCGTTTGCTGCGGGTCTTGAGCGACGGCCACTTCTACCGCGTGGGCGGGCACAGTGCCGTCAAATCCAACGTGCGCGTGATTGCGGCTACTCACCAGAACTTGGAGCAGCGCGTCAAAGACGGCGTGTTCCGCGAAGACTTGTTCCACCGCCTGAACGTGATCCGCCTGCGCCTGCCCGCGCTGCGCGAGCGCAAGGAAGACGTGTCTATGCTGACCCGTCACTTTTTGCAGCAAAGCGCCAAGCAGCTTGGGGTGGAGCCCAAGCGTATTTCTGATTCCGCATTGGCCTGGCTGGAGGGCTTTGGCTTTCCCGGCAACGTGCGTCAGCTGGAAAACATTTGCCACTGGCTGACCGTGATGGCGCCGGCCCAGGTGATTGAGCGCAAAGACTTGCCCCCCGAGGTCAATCTGGGGCGTGCGGAAGCCGGCGATTCATTGCTGGCCAAGCCGGTGTTTGCCGCCACGCCCGAGGCGCATCTCAAAGAGTTGCCCCTCGATTCGCACGCCTCGGCGTCTTTGTCGCATGAGGGCAGTGAAGACCTGTCGCACGTATTGGCCCGTGCCGCCGCCGCCCAAGGCCCTTTGGAAGGCTGGGAGGCCGAGCTCGAAACAGAGGCGATTGCGCTACTCGGCTCCGGCAAAGCCGATGTGTGGGACACACTGACCCGGCGTTTTGAGTCCCGCTTGATTCTGGCGGCCTTGGCGAACACCAAAGGCCGTCGTATCGAAGCGGCTCAAAAACTGGGTATCGGCCGCAACACGATTACGCGGAAGATCCAGGAGCTGGGGCTGGGCTGATCTCTACCACCACCGGCGCGTGATCGCTGGGGCGCTCATTTTTGCGGGGCGTCTTGTCAATCACGCAGCCGGTAACCCGCGGTTTGAGCGCCTGGCTCACCAGAATGTGGTCAATGCGCATACCCCGGTTGCGGCGAAAGCCCGCATCCCGGTAGTCCCACCAACTGAAGCTTTTGGGCGGGTAGGGGAACAACCGGTAGCTGTCGCACAGGCCCAATGCCACCAGGGCGCGCAGGTGGTAGCGCTCTTCCTCGGTGCAGTGGATGGTGCCTTCCAGGTTCACCGGGTCCCACACATCGTCCTCGTCAAAAGTGATGTTGTAGTCGCCCATCAGCACCAGGTTCGGGTGCGCGGCCAGCTCGTCCTTCACCCAGCGGCGCAGGGCGGTGAGCCACTCCATCTTGTACTCAAACTTGTCGCTGCCCGGCTCTTGCCCGTTGGGGAAGTAAGCGCCAATCACGCGTATCCCCTGTGTACCGGAGGTGTCGCCTTCCGGCGCCACGGTGCCGGTGATCACGCGCGACATGTCGTCGTCAAAACCAGGGATGTTTTTGACTACGGCATCCGCCGGAGTCCGCGTTAGCAGAGCCACGCCGTTATAGGTCTTTTGGCCAAACCACTGCGCGTGGTAGCCGATGGCTTCAAACGCATCCGCGGGAAATTTGTCGTCAGTCAGCTTGAGCTCTTGCAGGGCAAGCACATCTACCGGGTTGGCTGCCAGCCACTCCAGCACTTGCGGCAGGCGCACGCCCAAAGAGTTGACGTTCCAGGTGGCGAGTTTCATAGGTGATTCAGAAAAAATAGATGCTGCGGTGCAGAGACCCGAGATTTTCTCACCGCTCCCGCCATTTGCGGGCCTTGCGAGGATGCCCCGAACGCAAAAAAGCCCTGCACTCTGGGAGAGGTGCAGGGCCCCTGTCTGACCGAGTCAGACGACGCAGCTTACGGTCGCACGGTGATCTCGTTCTTCACGGCCTTGACGCCCATGACGCTCCAAGCCAGGGTCGCTGCGGTGGATTTTTCATCCGGGCTTTTGGCGAATCCGGACAGCATCACGGTCCCGTTGAGGGTTTCCACGCTGATGGCGGCGGCGTCCACGATTTTGTTTTCGACGAAGCGGCTCTTGATGCTGGTGGTAATGGCGGTGTCATCGACATACGCCCCCACGGTAGATTGGCCACGCTGTACAGCGCAGCCAGTAGCGGTCAAGGCAAGGAGGGCGGCAAAAGCCAAGGCGAAGAGGGTGCGAATGTTCATGGTGAGTTTCCAGTAGTGAGGTGAATGGGAAGGAGAAGGGGGCGCTGTTTATTTCTTCCGGATGAATCCGAACAGGTAGCTCAGCACCGCGAGCACCAGGAAGACGAAAAACAAAATCTTGCCTATCTCTACGGCGCTGGCGGCAATGCCACCAAAACCGAAAAGCGCCGCAATCAGGGCAATTACAAAAAAAACAACGGCGTAATGCAACATCAGGGTTCCTTCAACAGATGCCCTAGTGTGCGTTTTCGCACACAGTGCGGCCATCAGCCACCTTGCCGTGTGGCCGTGGGTTAAAGGCGCGCCCGCTTGTAGGACGCCTCCGACACCCTCACCC
This sequence comes from Rhodoferax potami, assembly GCF_032193765.1. Classification (NCBI taxonomy): domain Bacteria; kingdom Pseudomonadati; phylum Pseudomonadota; class Betaproteobacteria; order Burkholderiales; family Comamonadaceae; genus Rhodoferax; species Rhodoferax potami. Next base: position 1,838,767 of record NZ_JAVBIJ010000001.1, on the reverse strand, counting down.
CGCGTCTGTGGAGAGTGGTGGAAACTTGGCCAGAATTTGGGTGCCCTGCCCGGGGCGGGACTGAAGCTGCAAGCTTCCGCCTTCTGCTCCGACCCGGAAGCGCATGCCGACCAGCCCGTAGGCGGAAGTGGGCTTGGTGCTGGTGTCAAAGCCCACACCATCGTCGCGGACCGAGACTTCCACCTGGCCTGCACGGGTGCAGAGTTCAATCCAAATGTTGCGGGCCTGCGCATATTTGGCGATGTTGGTGATGGCCTCCTGCACGAGCCGGTACACCACCAGTTCCGCGGAGGGCCGCAATGCCACCGGTTCCAATTGGCAGTGAACGGCTACCCCGGACGGTGCCGCGTACTCGCGCGCCAGAATTTCAAGCGCAGCGACCAAGCCCAGGTTGCTGAGCGAAGAAGGGCGCAGGTCCTCAATAATGCGGCGGCCCAGCGCAATCCCAGTATTCAGGGTGCCGACCAGGTGAGCCAGCAAATCCAACGCCTCGGGTGCGGCCACCGCGATGCGTGATTTGATGCGCGCTGCATCCAGCTTGGCGGAAGTCAGCAAGGAACCCAGATCATCATGCAGGTTGCGGGCAAGGCGTTGGCGCTCGTCCTCGCGTGCGGTTTGCAAGTGCTGGGCCAGCTCGATCAGCTCCGCAGTCCGATTGGCAACCTCGACCTCCAGTCGGTCACGCTCCAGTTGCACCACCCGTTGCAGCTCCATTTGCTGGAGCTTGAGCGCCTGCGACTGGCGCAGGTACAAAAACAAAGCCAACAGGCTCACGAGACTGAGCACCGCCACACCCAACCGGTCCAACACCAGGGTGCTGATCAGCGCAGAGCGGCTCTCGCTGACTGCCCGGGTTTGGTAGGCCAACAACTCGGCGCTGGTCGCGCGAATGGCGTCCATCTTTTCGCGGCCGATATCGGTCATCAAAATCTCGCGCCCGGCTTTGCCGCGGCCTTCGTCAAACAGCTGCAGCGTCAAGGCCAACTCGGAGAGCTTGGTCTCTGTCAATGTGTGCAAGCGTTGCAGCAGCGCTTGTGACTCCGGATCACTGCCGTAATACGCATCCAACACCTTATAGGCATCTTCGATGCGAAGCAGCGCCGTGGCATAGGGTTCGAGGTACTCCTTGCGTTGGGTAAGCAGGTAGCCGCGCTGGCCTGTTTCGGCATCCAGCATGCTGCGCTCCAGCGTCTGGATTTGGGTGCGCGCTATGCCCATTTCGGTCAATTCTTGCAGTGTGGTGGTAGACCGCCAGTAAGAAGCCTCGCTCACAAACAGCACGGCTCCCGCGGCTGCGAGAGCGCAGGCAATGACCAGAGGGTGGCGCTGGAGGGCTGTGATTTTTTTCATGTGAAGGACCTGCTGAGAACTGTGGGATCATGGCGGATGACTATCTCTATGCGCCCATGATCAGGATTGCCATTGTTGATGACCACGCGATGGTGCGAGCCGGGCTGCGCCAGTTTTTTGCCGACCAGCCGGACTTTCAGGTCGTGGCCGAGGCGGTGAATGGCCGAGATGCGTTGGACATCGTGCGCCAGGGTGAGGTGGATGTGATGGTGATGGACATTTCCATGCCCGACCACAGTGGCGTCGACGCGTTGGTAGCCATCAAGGCGCGTGCACCCGACCTGCCGGTGTTGATTTTGAGTGGGTTTGCCGAAGTTCATTACGCCACGACTCTGCTGCGCCAGGGGGCCAGTGGGTACCTGAACAAAGATTGCGATCCCGAAGACATCGTCAAAGCCATTCGCACCGTGCACCGTGGACGCAAATACATCACCCCCGGCGTGGCAGAGTTGTTGGCAGACGGGTTGGGCGATGATGCGGACAAGCCTTTGCACACCCAGCTCTCTGAGCGCGAGTTGCAGGTTTTTTTGCGGCTGGCCCGCGGTGAGACGGTGGGGCATATTGCTACCAGCATGTCACTCAGTGTGAAAACCGTCAGCACCTACCGCACTCGGGTGATGGAGAAAATGCGCCTCGAATCGAACAGCGATTTGACCTATTACGGACTCAAAAACGGCCTGATCCAGTAGCTGCATCAAGCAGCTGGAGCAGGCTGCATGCCGCTTGCTGCCAGCGTTTGGCAGTAGAGAATCAGCGCGTCTATCTCGGTTGATTTATCAAATACCTGCTGTGCCCCCAGTGCCATGCAGGTGGCGCGCACGTCAGGGGTGGCGTAATTGCTCAACACCACCATATGCCGTGGTGGCTTGTTTTGTTGTGCTCCCCGCAGCACGCCGACGCCGGAGCCGCTGCGCAAAAAAATATCCACGATGACCAGCTCCGCCTCGTGCGCAGGGTCCGCAAGCCATTGCAGCGCAGCTTGCTCGTCCGCTGCCATGCCAACGACGGCCACAGGGGTGAGTTCTTGCAGCGTGGCAATCAGGCTTTGCTGAATGACCGGGCTGTCTTCGACGAGATAGGTGGTGAGCACGGTCATATCGTTGGTGGTGGGGTTGGGTTGTAGTGTGCCTGCGAACATACGCGTTCGCCATGGGCCATCCACCCGAATGTATGTAGGACTGTACCTACACGCCTTTGCGGCGCTGTCTGCTACCCAGCGCACACAAGCCTGCAGATACTTCGACCATCACATTTTGTTGATCAGAAAAAGGTCGTTCCATGAAAAATACATCCACTTCCCTCCGTAGCACCGCAGTCGTGTTGGCCCTCTTGGTTTTGAGCGGCTGCGCCGGTATGACTACCCGCGAGAAGAACACCGCCGTTGGCGCGGTGATTGGTGGCGTCGCGGGCAACGTGATCGGTGGCGGCGTGCTGGGTACAGCAGCAGGTGCAGCCGCAGGTGGCGTGATCGGCCACCAATCCAGTAAAAAATAAGCGCTTGCCTGCTTAGCGGCGGGTGTAGGTCACCAGGCTGAACCCCAGCCCGCTGGCTGCCGTATGGCGCTCGCGGGCCGTTTCCAGCCACGCCTCACCCAAGTGGGGGGCGTAGGCATCCCCCGCAAAGTCTTGCTCAATCTCCGTCACCACCGCGGTGGTGGCCAGTGGCTCGGCCAAGGCATAGAGCTGGGCACCGCCAATCACCCAAACGTCTGCAGCTTGCTCACAAATTTGTAGCGCCTCGCGCATGTCAGACGCGCGCTGGGCACCAGTTTCGTTCCAATCCGGCTGGCGGGTGACAACGATGTTGGCACGGCCCGGCAGGGGGCGGAACTTCGGGGGCAGTGAGTCCCAAGTCTTGCGCCCCATGATGACCGGGCAGCCCAGCGTGGTCCGCTTGAAGTGAGCCAAGTCCTCGGGCAAATGCCAGGGTAGGGTGCCGTTTGCACCGATCACGCCATTCGCAGCGCGGGCGTAAATCAAGTGAAGGCGGGGGAGTGTGGCGGTGGTGCTCATGGTGCCTGCCATCACACCGCAACCGGTGCCTTGATGGCGGGGTGGCACTCGTAGCCCTCGACCTCAAAGTCTTCAAACTGGTAGTCGAAGATGCTTTCAGGCTTGCGCTTGACATGCAGCGTGGGGTAGGCCATAGGCGCGCGGCTCAGCTGCAGTTCCACCTGCTCGCGGTGGTTGCTGTAGATGTGGCAGTCGCCACCGGTCCAGATAAAGTCGCCCACCTCCAGATCGCACTGCTGCGCCACCATGTGCGTGAGCAGGGCGTAGCTGGCAATGTTGAAGGGCACGCCCAAAAAGATGTCGGCACTGCGCTGGTACAGCTGGCAGCTGAGGCGGCCTTTTCCGCCTTCAGTTTCGGCGGGTGCCACATAAAACTGGAAGAACGCGTGGCAGGGCATCAGCGCCATCTTGCTCAACTCCGCCACGTTCCAAGCGCTCACGATAATGCGGCGGCTGTCAGGGTTGCTCTTGAGGGTTTTGATGACGTCGGCAATCTGGTCGATGTGGCCGCCATCCGGCGTGGGCCAGCTGCGCCACTGCACGCCGTAGACCGGGCCCAGGTCACCGGTTTCGGGGTTAGCCCATTCGTCCCAGATGGTGACGCCGCGCTCTTTGAGCCAATTGTTGTTGCTCGACCCGGTCAGAAACCACAGCAGCTCTTGGATGATGCTGCGCAGGTGCACTTTTTTGGTGGTGACCAGGGGAAAGCCTTCGTTCAGGTCAAACCGCATCTGGTGCCCGAACACGCTGGTAGTGCCTGTGCCCGTGCGGTCTGGTTTGAACACACCCGTCGTGTGCACATGGCGCATGAAGTCTTCGTACTGGCTGCGCACAGGGCGCTGGGGAGTAGGGCTGGTCATGGTTGAAATTGTAGGGTGGGCGGGGTATGTCTGCCCTGCATACGGTGAAGACATTTCCGCATGGAATTTGCCCATATTTTGCTGGCCGCGGGCGGGCAACACGCGCAGAATCTGGCGCTCCGCCGCCTTTGGCCTATTTTCACCGCGCTCACCGCGCCGCTTGCATGTCCCTCATCGAAACCCAGATGGCCGCCCCCACCGCAGCGGGCGCCGAGCAATCACCACAAGGCCAGGCTGCTGAAGCTGCCTTCAATCTGCACGAAGCCGCGCTGGCCTACCACCGCGCCCGTGATTCAGACGACATCGGCGGCAAGATTGAGATCCATGTCACCAAGCCCGTGGGCAGCCAGGACGACCTGTCCTTGGCCTATTCGCCCGGTGTGGCTGTGCCCTGTCTGGAGATTGAGCGAGACCCCGAGCTCGCTTACCAATACACCGCCAAAGGCAACCTGGTGGCTGTGATCACCAACGGCACCGCGGTGCTGGGCCTGGGCAACATCGGTGCGCTGGCCGGCAAGCCGGTGATGGAAGGCAAGGCCGTGCTGTTCAAGCGCTTTGCCGGCATCGATGCGTTTGACATCGAGATCGACGAGACCGACCCGCAAAAGCTCATCAACACCATCGCCAGCTTGCACCCTACTTTTGGCGGCATCAATCTCGAAGACATCAAGGCGCCTGAGTGCTTTGAGATCGAGCGAGCGCTGCGGGCCCGCTTGTCGATTCCCGTGTTCCATGACGACCAGCATGGCACCGCCATTGTGGTGGCTGCCGGCTTGATCAATGCGCTGCGCCTGCAAGGCAAAACCCTGGAAGCTGCGACCCTGGTGTGCAACGGCGCGGGTGCCGCTGCCAACGCCTGCCTGGAGTTGCTGGTCAGCCTGGGTGCCAAAAAATCCAACATCGTGGTGTGCGACTCCAAGGGCGTAATTTACGTAGGCCGTGGCGCCAAGGGCGATGACGGCGAAAAAGCCGCTTGGGCCCGCGACACTGCCGCCCGCACCCTGGCCGATGCGCTGCAAGGTGCCGATGTGTTTCTGGGCCTGTCCGGCCCTGGTGTGGTCAGCCAAGACATGGTGCGCAGCATGGCCGCCAAGCCGGTGGTGTTTGCGTTGGCCAACCCTGAGCCTGAAATCCGCCCCGAACTGGTCATGGCCGCCGCGGCAGACGCCATCACCGCCACCGGCCGGTCAGACTACCCCAACCAGGTCAATAACGCGCTGTGCTTCCCGTACCTGTTCCGCGCTGCGCTGGACGTGGGTGCGCCGCAAATCAATGAAGACATGAAGAAAGCCGCAGTGCTGGCGCTGGCCGATCTGGCGTGTGAAGACGCCGCCTTCAGCAAAGACAAGCTGCTGCCCACCTTGCTTGACAAGCGCTTGCTGCAAACCGTGTCTCTGCGGGTGGCGCAAGCCGCGGTGAACAGCGGCAGCGCCCGCCGCCCGTTTGATGCAGTGAGCTACCAAGCCCGCTTGGAGCAACTGGCCCGCAAACTGGCACGGACCTGATTGCTATAGGCCGGGTCAGGTCATCCGGTCCAGCGCTGCAGCCAGTACCAGCAGCGCCAGCAGGATGACCACTACTACCGGCATCACCGCGCCCAAGCCGGCCCAGGTAGCCAGCAACCCGAAACCTGCGGGAATGACCGAGCCACCGGCGTAGGAAAAGGTCATTTGCCGGCCAATGACGGTGCGGGCCACGTCCTCCGGAAAGCGGCGCGCGGTTTCGTGCATGAGCGAGGGGAATACCGGCGCGCAGCCCAATCCCATCAACACCAATCCGAAGCTGGCCGCACTGCCAAACACGCTGGGCAAGGCAAACACCAGCGCACCCGTCGCAGCCACCCAAATGCCCAGCCGCACCAGCCGGCGGTTGCCCAGCCGGTTGGCGATCAGCCCCACTGCAAAACGCCCGGCGGTGATAGAGCCGAAATACACTGACACCCAGATGCCGGCCTGCGCCTGCGCGAGGCCACGGTCGGTCACCAGAATACTGGCCGCCCACAGGCCGGTGCCCATCTCAGCCGCTACATAAAGCAAAAACAAGGTGGGCGCCAACCAGGTAGCCAGTGGGCGCACGGGTTTGAACGCCGCCTCGCCATGCGCATCGTCACCGGCGGGTGGCTTGGCGTGTTCTTTGGCCCAGAGCGCCAGCGTGGCAAAAAGTGCCACAGCGAGCGTCAGTTGCATCAGCCCGATGCTGCGCACCCCAAGCGCCCAGCCGCCACTGCTGGCCAGTGCCAAGCCCATGATCAATGGGCCGGTGGTGGCGCCCACGCCCCAGAAGCCATGCAGCCAGTTCATGTGGCGGGACGAATAATGCGCCGCCACAAAGTGGTTCAGGCTGGCATCCACCGCGCCAGCACCCAAGCCCAGCGGCACCGCCAGTGCAACCAGCCAGCCGAAAGAGGGCGCGATCGAAAAGCCCAGCAGCGCTAGCGCCGTCATCAAGCAACTGGTAGCCACCACGGCACCGGTGCCCATGCGCTTGGCAATCGCCCCCGCAAAAAAGCTTGCGGTAGCCGAACAGATGGTCATGGTGATGGTGATCGCACCTACCGCCGCCAAGGGCTGGCCCATGTCGGTTCGGATGGCAGGCCACGCTACACCCAGAATGCCGTCCGGCAGCCCCAAACTGATGAAGGACACATACACAATGCCCAAAAGAATCAAATGCGCCACAGGCTAGTCAACAGATAGCACCCGGCCCGGGTTCAACAGGTTGTGGGGGTCCAGCGCGCCCTTGATGGCGCGCATGGCGCCCAAGGCCACGGGTGATTTGTGGTGGGCCAGCTTTTCGCGCTTTAGGCTGCCGATGCCGTGCTCTGCCGAAATCGAGCCGTTGTAACGGTCCACCACTTCGTAAACCAGCGCGTTGATCGGGCCTTCCTGATCACGCAAAAACGCTTCGGCATCCGCGTTGTCAGGGGCCTGCACGTTGTAGTGCAGGTTGCCGTCGCCCAAATGGCCGTAGTTGACCAACCGCGCACCGGGAAAGTGTTGTTCCAGCAGCGTATCGGTTTCTGCCACAAAGGCCGGAATGCGTGACACCGCAATCGAGATATCGTGCTTGATGTTCAGGCCCTCTTGGGCCTGGGCTAGCGGAATGCTCTCGCGGATGTGCCACAGCGCGCGGGCTTGGGCGATGTTCTCGGCCACCACGGCGTCGAGCACACAGCCTTGCTCGAGTGCTGCTTCCAGCAAGCGCTCGAATTGTTCGCGGGCATGGCTTTCTGACTCGTGATCGGAGTTCTCGAGCACCACGCAATAGGGGGATAGGCCACCAAACGGCACGTTTTGCTGCGGAAAGTGTTTGCGCACCAGGCCCAGCGCAAAGTCGCCCATGACCTCAAAGCCGGTAAGTCCAGCGTTCAGGTGTTTGTGGGCCAAGCCCAGCAACTCCACCGCAGCATCTAGCGAGGGCACGGCCGCAAACGCGGTGAGCTGCGAAGCCGGCATCGGGTACATGCGCAAGGTGGCCGCGGTGATCACACCCAGCGTGCCTTCGGAGCCAATAAACAGGTGGCGCAGGTCGTAGCCGGTGTTGTCTTTGCGCAGGCCGGTCAGGCCGCTCCAGATTTCGCCTTGCGCAGTCACCACCTCCAGGCCCAGGCACAGTTCGCGGGTGTTGCCGTAGCGCACCACTTGGGTACCGCCGGCATTGGTGGCCAGGTTGCCACCAATGGTGCAGCTGCCCTCGGCAGCCAAGCTCAGGGGGAACAAAAAGCCTTCTTTTTCGCACGCCTCTTGCAGGGTTTGCAGCACGCAGCCGGCCTCTACCGTCACGGTCAGGTTGGCCGCGTCGATGGTGCGGATGCGGTTCAGTCGCTGCAGGCTCAACAGCACTTGGGTGCCGCTGGCATCGGGGATCGAGCCCACCACCATGCCGGTGTTGCCGCCTTGCGGCACCAAGCTCACACCGGCTGCCGCGCAGGCTTTGACCACTGCGGCAACCTCTTCAGTGGTGCCGGGGCGCACCACGGCCAAGGCGTGCCCGCGCTCGCGTTTGCGCCAGTCTTGTTCGTAAGCGGTGAGGTCGCCCTCGGTGAGTACATGCGCTTCGCCCACGAGGGTGCGCAGGGTGGCGCGCAAGGTATCGCGCAAAGTGTCAGTGGCAGTCATACAGAGGGGGAGGGGGGTTGGGTCGTATTGTCAAGAGCGGGTTGCAAGGCTTTGCCCGCCTTCAGCCGCAAACGGATATGGAAAGTGCAGGCTACAAACAGCACGATGCACAGTGCCACCTCGATCAAGGCCAGCCAATTGCCCGGCGCCTTGTCGCTCCAAGCGCGCACTACGCCCTCGGTGAAATACAGCCACACCATCAGGCTCAGCCACCGGTAGGTGTACATGCGGCTTTTGAGCAAGCCCGCCAGCGGGATGCACAGGGGTAGCACCTTCAGCGCCAGCGTGCCGCGGCCGGTGGGGGCCAGCCACAGTTCCCACACAAGGCCCAGCACGATCAGGCCGATCAGGCTGGCAACAGCAGCCCAGCGGGCAGCAACAACATAGGGAGCAGGGGTAGCAGCAGTCACGGGGCGCACCGATTCGTGTGGAGGCGCGTAGCTTAAGCCAAATGGCGCCGCCGCTTGGCGCAAGTGGGCTTGTTTGCCGTTGGTGGCACGCCCTATTGCCAGAGCTCCCCCACTGGTTTACGGTACGGGCAGCCTGATAGTCGGGCCTAGGGGTTTCATGGGGTTTGCCAAATGCATTTTTTACGCGGTGTTGGCCTGTGGGGGGCTGACCATGGGCGTTGCCGCGCACGCACAGTGCACCCGCATGGTGGTGGCGGCAGACCCGACCTACCCGCCATTGCATTGGTATGACGGCGAAACCCTGCAAGGCGCCAGCATCGAAATCGCAAAGCGGGTACTCACCGATTTAAAAATCGACTTTGAAATCCGCAGCCCGGGCCCTTTCCCACGGGTGATGGCGTTGGCCGAGCGTGGCGAGGTCGACATGGTGGCCACGCTCAAGAAAACCCCCGAGCGCGAAGCCTTTTTGCTGTACCCCAAAACGGTAGTGCTGCAAAACCCGGTGGCGGCTTTTACTTTGCGCAACCTGCCGTGGGTCTACCGCGACCGCGCTGACCTGATCGGCCGGCGCGGCGCCATTGCACGCGGCAACGTATTCGGCGGGGGGCTGGATGAATACATCCACGAAAAACTCACCGTGCAAGAAGTCAGCCGGCCCGAGGCCAGCTTCGGGCTCATGGAGCTCGGGCGCGTGGAGTACTTTATAACTGGCTACTACACCGGCATGGCCCTGCTCTGGAAGCGGGGCGACAACACCGGCTTTGTGGCCTTGGAGCCCTTTTTGGTAGATACCCCCAACTACCTAGCCCTGACCCGCAAAGGCAACTGCGCCGACAAACTCGAGCAAATTGACGCACGCCTGGCCGTGCTCAAAAAGGCCGGTGTGTTGGATGAGATTTTGCGCGCCAGCATCCAGCGGTGGAAGGCCCGCCCGGTGATGGTGGAGCGATAGCCTGCCGGCCGGTGGCATGATTCGGCCCATGCAAGCCAAACCCCTGTTTACCTCTTGGTTAAAAGACATCGCAAGCATTCCGTGGCGAGACGCAGCCGTCATGCTGCGCGAGCGTTTTCGTGAGGACCGGCTCGGCCTCACCGCCAGCAGCCTGACCTTTACCACCACGATTGCGCTGGTGCCCCTGATCACGGTGGCACTGGCGGTGTTTACCGCTTTCCCGATGTTTGCCAAGTTTCAGGATGTGCTGCAGCGCTGGCTGATCGAGAGCCTGGTGCCCGACAACATTGCCCGCCAAGTGCTGGGCTACCTGAACCAGTTTGCCGGCAAGGCCAGCCGACTGGGCGTGGCCGGGCTGGCGATATTGCTGGGCACCGCGTTGGCGTTGATATTCACCATCGACCGCACACTCAACAGTATCTGGCGCGTGAAAAAGCGCCGCCCGTTTGGTCAGCGTGTGTTGGTCTACTGGGCTGCTGTGACCCTGGGGCCCCTGTTGCTGGGGGCCAGCCTGTCGATTACCTCATATGCCATCACGGCCTCCAAGGGGGTGGTGGGTGGCCTGCCGGGGGGCATCACATTCTTGCTCGATAGCCTGCAGTTCGGGCTGGTGGCGGCTGGCACCGCGGCCATGTTCCATTACGTGCCCAACACCTATGTGCGCTGGGGCCACGCGTGGATGGGGGGGCTGTTTGTGTCCGCCGGCATGGAGCTGGCGCGCAAGGGGCTGGCCATGTACCTCGCCAAGGTGCCCACGTATTCGGTGGTGTACGGGGCGTTTGCCACCGTACCAATTTTGCTGATCTGGATCTATGTTGCCTGGGTCATCGTGCTGCTGGGTGCCGCACTCACCGCCTATTTGCCCAGCCTCTTGGCCGGTGTGCCACGCCGCAAGCTGGGCCATGGCTGGCAGTTTCAGCTGGCGCTGGAGGTGCTGCAGATGCTGGACACGGCCAAAGGCGCCGAAGACCGCGGGCTGACCTTGTCGACCCTGCGCTTGGCCCTGCGCGTGGACTCGCAACGCCTGGAGCCGGTGCTGCAAACCCTGCAAGAGCTGGACTGGGTAGGCCAGCTGCAAGAGTCCACCGACCGCGATGGCCAAGCCCGCTATGTATTGCTAGCCGATCTGGGCCAAACCGTGCTGGAGCCCCTGATGCAGCGCCTGCTGCTGACGCCCGAGCCGTTTACCGAGAATTTATGGAAATTAGGCCGCTGGCGCACGACTAGTGTGCGGGAGGCGCTACAGAAAGAGTAGCAAGCGGGGGTGTATTGAGTGCGCCTTTGAAGATGAGCAACCCTTGTCGTGCGTAGAGAAGAATCGGAAGCGGAGGTTCGCAGATTCACCCGAACAGGGGATATTCATAGATCGATATGAACGTAAGAATTGACCAATGTTCGCGCTATTGTCCTGGCGGAGTCCGCTGAGTTTGGAGAGGGATCATGAAATCCACGTTGGTATCGTTCAACTTGAGTTTGTTCATCATTGGAGCGGTTGTGAATGCAGTCGCCTCATACAGAGCTGAGAACTTTCACGTCGCCATCGGAACAGGCATGGCGGCCTTCTTTTTATTCTTGGCAGCGTTTAAGACATACAGGTCGCTGCGCCGCAAAAGTATGGAAGTGCCCAGCCGTGAAAGATGATTTTTTACTCGAACGGATCGCCTGCGGTGTCCGGTTACTTTTAGGTCGAGGCGCATGAAATCACGCTTCGCAATCGTTGCCGCAGCTAGTTTTTTGCTATGCATTGCATTCGCAAGTGGAGCATTCACGGCGATCAAACGTGGTTGGGGCTCACCAATGGTGTCTGTATCCATCAAAAACGATACCAAGTTGCCTGTTGGGCCAATAGCTCTTCGTTATTCCAGTTGCGGCGTTACCAACGCACTTACTGCACAACGTCTTGCACCGGGAAGTGATCACACTTTCTATTTCATGGTTTGCGGTGAAAGCGGTTACGAGGTCTCGGCCACACTCAATGACGGGAGCATTCTTTCGTCTGGCGCCTATGTCGAAAGCGGGTATGCAATCTTGGAGCAAATTGAACCAACGGAGATTCGCTCTTCGTATCGGTCCTACTGAGCAAGATTGTGCATAGTGCTACTAAAAATATAGCAAATTACTCTCGCGAGTCGAACCTAATTCGGTTCAGAACTTGATCTTCCCTGTCCAGATATCCGCATACATGCGCCAGTCGCCCATCAGGCTGTAGAGCGGGCGCTTGAAGCTGGCGGGCTTGTTTTTTTCAAAGCCAAAGTGGCCCAGCCACGCAAAGCCGTAGCCGCACAATAGCGCGTAAACAAAATATTGGGGCTTGCCCGTGATGAGCAGCATCGCCAGGCAGGCCAAGCTCAGCGTGGAGCCCACAAAGTGCAGGCGGCGGCAAGTGGTGTTGCTGTGCTCGCGTAAGTAAAACGGATAGAACTCGGCAAAGCTCTGGAAACTGCGAGGGTCCACGGATGTGTCGGTTGGCATGGGGGCTCCGGTGTCAATATGGTCTCCATGTTCCCCTGCCCGGGCATGCCGGGCAAGAGGGTGTGCCCCAGGGTTTCAGACGCTGCCGACCCGGTAAAAGTGCTTGGCATAAATCATCCAGCGGCCCTCGTGTTTCATGATGTTCAGGTGGTCTTCCATGATGTTGTTGAACAGGTGCAGGCGCACTTTCAGCACCGCCATGGTGGGCGACAAAAAGTCCACCAACAACAATTCTTCCTGGCGCGGATAGTTGCCCTTGGCCGGTGCCTCGCGCCCTTGCACCATGTCTCGGTAAGCGGCAAAGGGGCGGGTGACTTGTACGCCGTCTTGTTGGGAGAACAGCACGCAATCTTTGTGGAAGACGCGCTCAAAGAGCGCCATGTCTTGGGTTTGCAGCACTTCAAAATAGTCGTTCAGGAATGCGCGGATTTCATCGATGGGCATGGAATGCTTTCTGGTTTGTTTGAGGGAATAAGCGTCTTGTGGACGTGTTTGCAGTCTAGAAAAACAGGCCCTACCCATGTGCTAACCTTTTTCGCAGCTACAGCGAAATAAATTCACATGACAAGTCGCACACCTCCATTGCCCAGCTTGCGCGCGTTTGCTGCGTTGGTGCGACTGGGCTCCGTGAGTGCGGTGGCAGAAGAGTTGAGCCTGACGCCTGGTGCTGTGTCTCACCAGATCAGGGCACTAGAGAGTTTTTTGGAGGTTGCGTTGGTGGAGCGCACCGGGCGCCGCCTGGTGCTCACCGAGCAGGGGCGCATCTATGGCTATCAGGTGCGCCAGGCGCTGGACGATATTTCAGACGCCACTGAAAACACCCGCCGCCGCAGCCGGCAACGCAAGGGCGAAAAGTTGTTGCGTGTATCGGTGCTGCCATCGTTTGCACATGGTTGGTTGCTCCCCCGACTGCAAGACTTTTGCCGGCTCTACCCCGACATTCGTGTGGTGATACACGGCTCCATGGAGTATGTGGACTTGAATGCTGGCACGGTGGATTGCGCCATCCGCTTCGGACATGGCAATTGGGCTGATGCGCTCATCCAACCCCTGATGCCAGATTCTTTGTTGCTGGTGGCTTCCCCAGCGCTGCTGGGCAAACGCAAGTCTCATACGCTGGCGCAACTCATGCAGCTGCCACTGTTGCACTCCATCGAAAACTGGGCGGCTTGGGTGTCTTCCATGCCTGACGCTGAGCCGCAGTTTCAGCGGCCACCCACCCGCATGGAATTCACCGATTCGACGCATTTGCTGGAGGCCGCTAGGCAAGGCTTGGGCGTGGCTTTGACCCGCCGCTCGATTGCCGACAATTTGCTGCAACGTGGCGAGCTGGTGCAGGCGTTTGCCCATGTCTGCCCGCATGCATCTCACTACTATGCGCTGCAGCCCTCGGCGGTGGAGGCCAGTGAGTCGGTTGCGCAATTCTTGGGCTGGTTGCAGGTAGAGTGCGCTCGCTTTGCTTACAGCCTCAAGGTCTGAGATTTGTAAGAAATAGGCCACTAGCGCAGGTGGGATATGCGCAAGGCGCTACGAAATGTGTAGCGCCTTGCTTGTGTATCAGGGTTTGCCCAAAAACTGTCCCAGGGCCGACAGGGTTTCCTCTGGCGCCTCGGTCATCTGGTGGTGGCCTACCTCAATCCGCACGGTCTCTGTGCGCACGCCTGCGGCCTTGGCTGCCTGAACCAGCGTCTGCGCGGCTTTGGGCGATGTCATCTGGTCCTGATCACCCAGCACAAACAGCACCGGGCATTGCACTTTTGCCATGGCCGATTCGCCACCAGCGTAGCTGTCGCAAGCCTTGAAGCCGCGGTGGAACACATTGACAGCCGTGTTGCTGGCCAGCACCCGGCGGCCGAGTGCCATGCTGGCGCCATAGACCCAGGTGCCCGGGCCTAGCGCTGAGGGAGGCGCCGCCAGCGTGCTGCGCGAAAACACGTTGATCATGGTGAGCGCCTTTATGGGCTCTTGCAGCGAAGTCTCCAGCAGGGCGGGGGACACTTTCATGGGGTAGGCGGTGCCCACCATCACCAGGTGGGTGGCGCGTGCGCCGAGTCGGCTGGCGGCCTCCAGCGCAATCAGCGAGCCCCAGCTGTGGCCTACCAAAGCGGCTTTCTCTATGCCCGCCGCATCCAGCAGGGCCACGATGAAAGTGGCGGCTTGTTCCACGGTCTCCGGCGCCTCACCGCCGCTGCGGCAGTGGCCGGGCAGGTCCACGGCCAGCACGTTGTAGCCGTGGTGAGCAAGGTAGCGGCTTTGCAAAATCCAGACGCTGTGGTCGTTGAGCACACCGTGGATGAAGACCACCGTAGGCTTGGTCGCATCGAAAGGTTTGCCGCCGGTGTAGCAGTAGGCGTTGGCGCCGTTGACTTGGATTTCCATCACGCACCTGCCTTTTCTGCGGCTTTGAGCGCGCGCTTGAGGTCGTCAATCAGGTCGTCCGGGTCTTCCAGCCCGATGGACAGGCGGATGGTGCCCTGCGTGATACCGCCCGCGGCCAGCGCCTCATCCCCCATGCGGAAATGGGTGGTGCTGGCCGGGTGGATGACCAGGCTGCGGCAGTCGCCCACATTGGCCAGGTGGCTGAAGACCTTGAGGGTTTCAATGAATTTTTTGCCTTGCTCGCGGTTGCCCTTGAGGTCGAAGCTGAACACCGAGCCTGCACCTTTGGGTAGCAGCTTTTGCGCCAATTGGTGGCTGGGGTGGCTCTCCAGCAGCGGGTGGCCTACGCGGCTCACAAAGGGCTGGCTGGCCAGGAACTGCACCACCTTTTCGGTGTTGCTGATGTGGCGGGCCATGCGCAGGCTCAGGGTCTCTATGCCTTGCAGAATCAGCCAGGCGCTGTGCGGGCTCATGCAAGCACCGAAGTCGCGCAGGCCTTCGCGCCGGGCGCGCAGCAAGAAGGCGCCCACGGTGCTTTCCTCGCTGAAATTCATGTTGTGAAAGCCCTCGTAGGGCGCGGCTAGCTCGGCAAATTTGCCGCTGGCTTCAAACGCGCGCGCCCAGTCAAAGCTGCCACCGTCCACCACCACACCGCCAATCACCGTGCCATGTCCGCTCAAGAACTTGGTGGCCGAGTGGTAAACCAGATCGGCCCCTTGGGTAAAGGGCTGCACCAACCAAGGTGAGGTAAGGGTGGAGTCCACCAGCAGCGGCACCCCGGCTTCATGCGCGATTTGCGAAATAGTGGGGGTGTCCAGCACATCCAAGCCGGGGTTGCCCACGGTTTCCCCGAAAAACAGGCGGGTGTTGGGCCGCACCGCAGCGCGCCAGGCATCCACATCGCCGGGCTTCACAAAGGTGGTTTCAATGCCGAAGCGGGACAAGGTGTAGTGCAGCAGGTTGTGTGAGCCACCATACAAGGCGCTGGACGACACAATGTGCCCGCCCGCGCCCATGAGGGTGGCAATGGCCAAGTGCAGAGCGGCTTGGCCGCTGGCGGTGGTGATGGCGCCTATGCCGCCCTCCAGCGCGGCGACCCGCTGCTCCAGCACCGCGTTGGTGGGGTTGCTGATGCGGCTGTAGACATGGCCTGCGCGCTCCAGGTTGAAGAGGGACTGCGCATGTTCGCTGGACTCGAACACAAACGAGGTGCTCAGGTGGATGGGTACCGCCCGTGCGCCGGTGGTGGGGTCGGGGGCGGCACCTGCATGGAGTGCAAGGGTGTCAAAGCCCGGGTCAGCGTAACCAGCCATAGATGTCTCCAGTGATGAAACCTTGATGAAACCGCAATGAAACCCGCGCATTGTGGGCTATATTTGCTATACAAATTCAACCCCAGTGTCACGAGGAAGTCCCCATGAAAGTCAGCGATATCCTGCGCGTAAAAGGCGGAACGCTTTACACGACCACGCCGGAGGACTCTCTGGCCGATGCGGCCCAGCTGATGGCGGAGAAAGACATCGGCTCACTGGTGGTCATCTCGCACGGCCTGGTAGTGGGCATGCTGACCTTCCGTGAAGTGATTCAGGCGGTGGTCAAAAACGGTGGCACCTTCGGCACCACCAGCGTGTACCGCGCGATGGATCCCGGCCCGCTGACCTGCACCCTGGAAACCGAAATGGATGAAGTGCGCCGCATGATGCTGGAGCGCCACGCCCGTTACATGCCGGTGATCGACAACCGCATGTTGCAAGGCGTGATCAGCTTCTACGACGTGGCCCGCGCCGTGGTGGACAGCCAGAACTTCGAGAACAAAATGCTCAAGGCCTACATCCGCGACTGGCCCGAAGGCGAGGCCGAAAAGCCCGAGGCAGAGAACACCTAGCCTTCGCTGGAGTGAATCATCTCCCGCACCCGCGGGTAGATTTGCTGGTTCCACTTGCGACCACTGAACACACCATAGTGCCCCACACCGGTCTGCACATGGTGTGTTTTTTTATAGGGGCGGATGCTGCTGCACAGGTCTTGCGCAGCTACGGTCTGCCCCACGGCGCAGATGTCATCGCGCTCTCCCTCCACAGTCATCAACGCGGTGCGGCGGATGGCAGCTGGGTTGACCAGTCTGCCGCGGTAGCTGAGCTTGCCCAGCGGTAAGTCGTAGGTCTGGAAGACCTTCTCCACCGTCTCGAGATAGAACTCTGCGGGCAGGTCATTCACCGCCAGGTACTCGTCATAAAACACGCGGATCACATTGGCCTTTTCCACATCGCCATTCACCAGGTGCTGGTACAGGTCTTTGAACGACTGTTTGTGCCGCTCGGGGTTCATGCTCATGAACGCGCTAAGCTGCACAAAGCCCGGGTACACGCGGCGCATATAGCCCTTGTGGGGCAGGGGCACGTGGCTGATCAGGTTTTTCTCAAACCAGTCGATTGGCTTGCTCACCGCCAACTTGTTCACCTCGGTGGGGTTGACCCGGCAGTCCACCGGGCCGGCCATCAGCGTGAGGCTGCGGGGCTGGGCGGGGTCGTCGTCTTCGGCCATCAGGGCGGTGGCAGCCAGCGCTGCCACGCAGGGTTGGCACACGGCCACCAGGTGAGCGCCGGGGCCAATCGTCTGGGTGAAGCGGATCATGTGGTCGATGTAATCGTCTAGCCCGAACGGGCCGTGGCGCAGCGACACGTCTCGGGCGTTGTGCCAGTCGGTGATGTAGACATCATGGTGCTGCAGCAGAGTGCGGGCAGTTTCGCGCAGCAGGGTGGCAAAGTGACCCGACAGCGGAGCTACCAGCAGCACTTTGGGCTGGGGTTCCGCCAGAGCGGTGGTTTTGCGGAAGTGCAGCAGGCTGCCGAAGGGCAGGCTCAAGACTGTTTCTTCTTCAATCGGGTGGACCTCGTCGTCCACCGTCACAGAGTCAATGCCGTAGTCGGGCCGCGAATGGGTCAGGCGCATGCGGGAGATCACCTCCATGCCGGCGGACATTTTGCGCAGCCAGCTGCCCTCGGTCTGGTTCATCCAGAGCATGGCACTCATGCCCTGGGCCATGAGGCGCAAGGGGGAGCTCAGGTCGGTTTGGTTCTGGTAGGCCTGGTACAGCATGGGAGTCCTGTCTTGGTGCGGCAAAAGCCTGGTGATGTTCTCTAGGCAATTTGCGCGCCAAGACCGCTGATCAGGCTAGGGCCACAGCGCTTGGCACAACCCTTGCACGGTATGGGGCACACCGACAACCCCGAAAGCAGCACCATGGCCAAAGCGATTCTTACCATCAGCAGCAAAAACTACGGTGCTTGGGCTCTGCGAGGGTGGCTGATGGCCAAGCTGGCGGGGCTGGATTTCTCGGAAAAAGTGATCTCCCCGGACGACCCGGCCATGCGCGCCGAAATGCTGCTGCTGTCCAGCAGCATGCTGGTGCCGTTTTTGCAGCACGACGGTGTGACGGTGTGGGACACCCTGGCCATCGGCGAATACCTGAACGAAATCAAACCGAAAGCTGGCCTGTTGCCTGCCGACATTAAAGCGCGTGCCCATTGCCGCGCTGTCAGCGGCGAAATGCATTCCGGCTTTGCCTCCATGCGTGGTGCATTGCCCATGAACATCAAGGCGCATTTCCCCGACTTCAAGGTCTGGTCCCGAGCGCAGGCCGATATCGACCGGGTGCTGGCCATTTGGAAAGACTGTCTGGAAAACTACGGCGGGCCCTACCTCTTCGGCAAGCAGCCCTGCATTGCCGACGCCATGTATGCACCGGTGGTCACCCGCTTCATGACCTATGACGTCAAGCTGGACAAACAGGCCGCTGCGTACTGCAAGCTCATGATGGCCTTGCCGGCCATGCAAGAGTGGGTGGAAGCCGCCCGGGCGGAGCCGGACGAGATTGACGAGTTGGACGCCGAGTTTTAAGTCTTGGCGCCCTGCGTCTTCAGGCTGCCTTTTGCTCCGGCCATGGGGTTGGCGCAGGGATCTCGCAGACCGGCTCCACATCAATCGATTTGAAGTCCGCCGGGGACACGATTTCCAGGTACTCCATGTCGGGGGAATAGTCGAACAGGTAGTGGCGGATGCCGGGGCGCTGGTGAATCACATCGCCCGCCTGAACCAACGTTTCCTTGTCTTCGTACATGAAGCGCGCCCAGCCTTTGGTCATGATGACGATTTGAAAGTCCGCCTCATGCCGGTGCCAGCCGGTGCCTTTTTCTGGTGCCATATTGGCTTTGACCAGGTGCGCAATCACTTTTCCGTGCGTGGCTTTGGCGATGCCCAGATCCCGGTACAGGAAAAAATCACGCAGGCCCCCGGACACAAATTGCGTGTCTTCAGGTTTGACATGGGAGAACTTGGTTGCAGTGCGGTCTAGCATGGCTCACTCCTGGTTCAAAAAAGCGGTGAAACACTGAAATGGTGCACTGCAGCACGATGCATAAACTGTTCCAGCCCGGTTACCGGGTCCGGCAGTCGCGTCAGGGATAATCGGAGCACTATGAGCGGCAATACCTTCGGACACACATTCACGGTCACCAACTTTGGTGAATCCCACGGCCCGGCCATCGGCTGCATCATTGACGGCTGCCCCCCGGGCATGGAGCTCTCAGAAGCTGACATCCAGATCGATTTGGACCGCCGCCGCCCCGGCACCAGCCGCCATGTGACCCAGCGCAATGAACCGGACGCGGTGCAGATCCTGAGCGGTGTTTATCAAGGCAAAACGACCGGTACCCCCATTGCGCTGCTCATCCAGAATACCGACCAACGCAGCAAGGACTACGGCAACATCCTCGACACCTTTCGCCCTGGCCATGCAGACTACGCTTACTTTCAAAAGTACGGCATCCGCGACCCGCGTGGCGGTGGTCGCTCTAGCGCTCGCCTGACAGCGCCCATGGTGGCCGCTGGTGCAGTGGCCAAGAAATGGCTTAAAGAGAAATTCGGCACCGAGTTCCGCGGCTGCATGACGCAAGTGGGCGAATTGCCCATTGCCTTCGAGTCTTGGGACCACGTGCCCAACAACCCTTTCTTCGCGCCAGTAGCCGATGTGCAGGCCCTAGAGGACTACATGGATGCCCTACGCAAAGCCGGCGACTCCTGCGGTGCCCGCATCCGCGTCACCGCGAGCAATGTGCCGGTGGGTTTGGGTGAACCTTTGTTTGACAAGATGGACGCCGACATCGGCTACGCCATGATGGGGATCAATGCCGTCAAGGGTGTCGAGATTGGCGCCGGCTTTGCCAGCGTGGCCCAGCGCGGAACCACCCATGGCGATTCATTAACGCCTGAAGGCTTTGCCACCAACAACGCAGGTGGTGTGTTGGGCGGCATTACCACCGGGCAGGACTTGGAGGTGAGCATTGCCATCAAGCCCACCAGCTCCATCATCACGCCCCGCGCCTCGATTGACTCCCAAGGCAACCCTACCGAGGTCGTGACCAAAGGCCGCCATGACCCCTGCGTCGGCATTCGCGCCACGCCGATTGCCGAGGCCATGTTGGCTTTGGTGGTGATGGACCACGCCCTGCGCCACCGCGCCCAATGCGGCGATGTGGTGCCCACACTCAAGCCGATTGCCGGCAGCGCTTAGTTCGTAGCCAGCTCGCTGTTGGTGACTGGCTTGATGAAAGAAGCAAGCCGGTCTTCAAACTCCCGGGCCGATACCGGCTTGCTGAACAAATAGCCCTGGTAGGCGCGGCACCCTTGCTGCGCCAGGTAGCGCATTTGTTCGGCAGTTTCCACGCCCTCGGCAATCACATTCAGGCCCAAGCTGTTGGCGAGCGCCACGATCATGTTGACGATGGCGGCGTCGTTGCTGTCGACCAGCACATCGCGCACAAAACTCTGGTCAATCTTCAAGACATCAAGCGGTAGCCGCTTGAGGTAGGTGAGGGATGAGTAGCCGGTGCCGAAGTCGTCCATCGCAAAGCCGACACCGTGTTGCTGGAGTTCCTCCATCCGCGCGATGACCTCATCGACATTCGAGATCAACATGCTCTCGGTGATCTCAATCTTCAGGCACCGTGGCGGCACTGCAGAGCGCTCCAGCTCCGCCAGCACCTGCTGCACAAAGTCCGGTTCGTGGAATTGCTTGGCACTCACGTTGACCGCAATCGTGAGGTGCGCCAAGTCGGGCACCGTGCTCCACTGCGCGAGCTGCTTGCAGGCGGTGCGTAAGACCCATTGCCCGATTGGAATGATCATGCCGCACTCTTCCGCAATACCGATGAACTCCACCGGTCCGATCAGCCCGCGGGTGGGGTGCTGCCAGCGGATGAGCGCCTCGGCACCGGTCACCCGTGCCACGCCGTTCTGGCTGGAGATCTGCGGTTGCAGATACAGAACAAACTGCTCTTGCTCGAGCGCTTGGCGCAAAGCTGCTTCCAGCTCTGAGCGCAATGTGACTGCCGCCTGGGTTTGGGGGTCAAACATGCGGGCGGTGTTGCGGCCCGCCGCTTTCGCCTGGTACATGGCGAGGTCTGCGCGCTTGAGCGGCTCGTCAATCAGCTCATCCTGGTCTCCGAACAAGGTGATTCCCACGCTGGGGGTGCTTCTGCGCACCGCAGACCCGAGCTCATAAGGCACATTCAGTGCAGCCATGACCTTTGCCGCGACTTGCTCGGCTTGCCTGGCGGCGTCGGGGCGGTTGTCGCTCAGGCCCTCCAGCATCACCACGAATTCATCGCCGCCGAGGCGGGCGACGGTGTCTGCCCCGCGCACGCACGCTTGCAAGCGCTCTGCCACGAGTTGCAGCAGCCTGTCGCCCTGGTGGTGGCCCAGCGTATCGTTCAAGGTTTTGAAATCATCCAAATCCACAAACAACAGCGCGCCCAAACGCTGTTGGCTCAGCGCAGTGTGCAGCGCGGTGGTTAGACGGTCCATCAGCATGCGCCGGTTGGGCAGCATGGTGAGCGCGTCGTAGTACACCAGTGTTTTGATCTCGTTCTCAGCCGCTTTGCGGGAGCTGAAGTCAGAGAGGTTGGCCACATAGTGCGTCAGTTGCCCTGAAGCGCTCTTGACGGCGGTGATGGTGCTCCAGGCGGGGAAGGTTTCGCCGTTGCTCCGCTTGTCCCACACTTCGCCTTGCCAGCTACCGTGGGCTTTGATGGTTTCGTCCATCGTGTCGTAAAAGTCTTGTCGCTGCAGGTTGGAGCCCAGCAAATCGCGGGGTGTTTTGCCGACGGCGTATTCCGGGGTGTAGCCTGTCACTCGCTCAAAAGCACGGTTGACTTGCAGGATGCGCCACTGGGCATCGCACACAAACATCACATCGTTGGACTCAAAGGCGGTGGCGGCGATGCGCAAAGCATCCTTGGACTGCAGCAGCTCGCTTTCGCGCTGCTGCAGGGTGTCCAGCATGTTGTTGAACTCACGCGCCAGGCTTGCAGCCTCATCGGTGCCCCGCATGCTCACCCGCTGGCTGGTATCGCCGGTGCGCACCGCCTCGGCGACCCGGCTGATCGCACTCAGGCGGCGGGTGAAATAGCGGCCGGTCACCGACGCAAAAAACACAATCATCAAGGCGCCACTGAGCAAATAAATCAGACCGCTTTTCAGCAGCTCTTTGATGCGTGTGTCCAGTTGGGTGCGCCCAATCCCGATTCGCACCCAGCCCAAATGCTCCTGGTCCAGCATGACGGGGCTGGCCAGATCCAGGAGCGAGCTGGCATTCTGAATAATCGTGGTCTCGGCACTGGCGCTTGCCGGGAGATCGGGCATAAATTTGCCTAGAAACGCGGGGTCCGAGTGCGCCAGCACTTGGCCTTGCCGGTCCAGCAAAATCACAAAGCGCACATCCGGGTAGCCCGCTGAGTTAGTGGCGATCTCCTGGAGGCCGGCCACATCGCGCGAGGCAACCCAGACACTAGATGACAGCGCAATGCTCTCTGCCAAAGCGATGGCTTGCTCGGTTTGTTGGTTTTTGAGGTCGGCGTGCTGTCTGGCTGCCCACTGCCACACCAACATGGCCATCATCAGGCTGACGACGATCCCCATACCGGCCATGAGTTGACGCCGCAGACTGCCCAGCAACAGTGTGCGTAACGAGAAATGGCGGCTCATCAGGGCGTTGGCAGCATCACGGGCCGCACGGTTGTCTCGAACTCTTGCAGGTAATTGCGAACCACTTCGTAGCTCCGATCATCGGCTGCGGCAAACACCGCAGTCTCCAGGGACTGCAAGATCTGTTTGCCTTCCGGGGACTGGTTCAAGCCAAACAACAGGGCTTGCACCTCTTTGGCCAGCTTTTCGGGTACACGCGCATGCACCATAACCGAGTTGTTGATCAGGTGCGGTGTTTCCCATATTTGTTGCAGCTGGGCAGCTTCTTCTGGATGGTCTTTTTGGAAAACTCTCCAAGGCGGTGGCCAAGTGGCTGCGGCCGCTGAGGTGCCCATGTAGGTGTTCAAAATCGCAGACTCTTGGGAGCCGACGTATTGGTTCTCTATGTCTTGCATGACACGCAAGCCCTGGCTGTGCAAAAACGCCTGAGGCATGATCGCGGCCGCCAAAGCGGTGGGGGAGGGGTAGCTCACTGCCTTGCCTTTCAGGTCCTCAGGCTTGCGGATGCCCGAGTCTTTGCGAACGATGAAGATCCCTTTGAAGTCCTTCGGGTCGCCCGCCATGGCGATGACCCGGTAACCCGATTGCTGCGCCAGTAGAGTTTGCAAGGGGTTGGGTAGCAAGAAGGCGGGCCCAGCGTTGCGTATCTTTGCCTCATACGCGGCGTAGTCGCGGGACGCCTCGACCTCCATACGCACCCCAGGGATCCGGGCGTTGAGGTAGTTGATCAGGGGGCGATAAATTTCGGTCAGCTTGTGGGGGTTGTACAGGGGGTGCACTGCCAAACGGTAGACCGGCGCGCTGTCGGCGGGTGGTGTGTCAACGTAGGTCAGGGGGCGCTCGGTATCCGCAGGGGAGCACCCCATTAGCCCGCCCACAACGGTGAACATAAAGACTAGCCAAACGGAAACCCTGCGCATGAAGACTCCTTGGACCAAGCGCTAATTTAGCACTGCCCTCGCGGAAATGCCTAGAAATCAGCAGTTTGGGTCTTCAGGGCACGATGGTGGTGAACAGGTAGGTTGCCAGTAGCACCAGGTGCACGGTGCCTTGTAGCACCGTGGTGCGGCCGGTGCTCAAGGAGAGGCTGGTCACAAACAGTGACAAAAGCAGCAGCACCACCGACTTCAGATCAAGCCCCAGCGTGAGCGTCCAGCCCGTGGCCAAAGAAACAATCGCAACGGCCGGAATTGTCAGGCCGATGCTCGCCAATGCTGAGCCCAGTGCCAGGTTCAAACTGGTCTGCAGGCGGTTGGCTTGGGCTGCGCGGTAGGCTGCCAGCCCTTCAGGGAGCAGCACCACCATGGCAATGATGATGCCCACCACCGCCTTGGGCGCACCAGCGTGGGCCACTGCCGCCTCGATGGTGGGCGCCAGGCCCTTGGCAAGCAGCACCACGGCGACCAGGCCCACGATTAGCAATAAACCGCTCGCCGCCGCTATCCGGCCCGAGGGCGGGGGGGCATGGCTGTCAGAGTCGGCTTGGGCCGGCAAAAAATAATCGCGGTGGCGCACGGTTTGCACCAGCACAAAAGTGCCATACAGCACGAGCGACACAATCGCCACAAACGCCAATTGGCTGGCCGTGTAGACCGGCCCGGCAATGCTGGTGGTGTAGTTGGGCAAGACCAGCGTGAGCACCGCGATCGCAGCCAGTGTGGTGAGCGATGCACTGACGCCCAGTTGCCCGAAGGTCTGTTCCCGGTGGCGGCTGCCGCCGGCCAACAGGCAAATGCCCACAATGCCATTCAGAATCAACATCACAGCCGCAAACACCGTGTCGCGGGCCAGCGCGGTGGTGGCAGGGCCTCCGGCCAGCATCATGGACACGATCAGTGCCACCTCGATGATCGTGATCGCCAGCGCCAGCACCAGCGTGCCGTAGGGCTCACCCACCTTGTGGGCGACCACCTCTGCATGGTGCACTGCCGCCAACACTGCACCCACCAAGCCCACGGCCATGAGCCCGATGTAGATGCTGCCCGTCATGCCCGCGGCCTGGCCTGCTAGAAGCGCCCAGGCAACTAAGGGCCAAGCAATCGTCCAGTAGGGAAGGGCGGGTGTGGAAGTGGGCATGGGCGCAGCGTCGGGTTGGGTCAATAGCGAGAGGGTAGGACCCCTCGAATTTACCTGCTTATCGCGCGCGCCCTGCAAAACTGCGGTTTATCCATTCAGCCGCTCGGGAGTAACGGGTTTCAGCCCGGGCCCCCGGTGGTTGGGGGCCCAGCGTTACCCCCTGTTTTGCTGCGCTGGTTAGCGGAACTTGTAGCCGATACCCACGCTGTACACGTTCTCTTGCAGGCTGGCAGTGGTGCCATTGTTGTAGGTCACATCGCGGAATTTGTTCAGGTCGTAACCGGCCTGCACGTACAGATTTTTGTCCAGCATCTTGCGCACGCCGACACCGTAGACCACGCCTTGCACATCGTGGTTGTTGACGCCGTCGCTGGAAGCCGCGTTACCGTAAATCGAGGAGACCTTGCCGAACAACTGAATGTCGTTGGACAGGGCTACCGTGGGCACGATGTCAATCGAATAGCGGTTGTTGATGCTCGCTGCAGTGCCGTTGGCGTAGCTGCCGAACGCATGGTTGCCGGTGCTGTAGCTGGCGCCCAGGCCGACTGCGAAGGTGGGCGTCAGGGCCCAGTCGTAGCGGGCATTAATGCCGGCACTGGTGGTGGCCCCGCCGTCCGAGCTGCCGTCGTTGGCCGTCACGCTGCCGCGAGAAAACTCGGCATTGGTGCCGATGCTGAAGCCGGACAGGTCCGGGGCTGCCGTGGGGCCTGCGGCAAAGGCAGAGCCTGCTGTCAAAGAGCCGAGAACAAAAGACGTGATCAACAGTTTTTTCATGGAGAGGTTCCTAAGTGAAGGGACCTTCATGGTGCGCGTCGGCTGTGAAGCGCGTTTGCAGCTTTGGCAAACCTGGGTAAAGCTTTGTAATCTGCTTGCAAGCAGATGTTTGTTACACAGTGCTTATGCATCAAAAGTGCCTGTAGCGCCCATTTCTTGTGTGCATCCAGCTATCTATTTGATAGCAATCGGTGTGTAGGCGGCGCAGGGGGACTGTCGCGCTACAGTCGTACTTTGGTAAAGCTCTCCCCTCGCTCGTATGCAACGCAAACACATTCTGGTTCTGTTGGCCGTCATCCTCGTCGCGCTGGGCGCGGTGCTGTTGCTGCCGCACGGCGAGCTGGTGCAAACGCTGGCGGCCGTGCCCATCTTCGGCGCGCTGTCGGCGGTAGTGGTGGACATCCTGCGCGAGCAAGCCAAGCGCCAGCAGGAGAACCAGCTCGCTGAAACCCAGCAGCGGTTTTCTCTGGCTGCAGGCTCGCACATGGCGTCTATCGCTTTCGACAAGCACGTGGCCTTTTGCGAGGAATATGTGGCCGAAGTCTTGTCCGCATTGCGCACCTTGTTCCGCGAAGGCCCCACGCAGGAAGCCTTGGACCACTCCGACCGACTCCTGCAGATCAAACAGAAATATGTGCTCTGGATCACCCGCGATGTGGAGGCACGTCTGGAACCCTTTGAGCGGGCCCTGCGCCGTATAGGCGCCAACGACCGCGCCGAGCGCTTGTTCCCCGAAGGCGAGGGCAGTGTGCAGCGCATGACAGAAACCTATCGCCAGTTTGCCGAAGTGCTGGGCACCGAGCACATGGGTACCGAGTGGGAAGGCGAACCCATCACCGATGTAGCCGCCGTCAGCCGCGTCGTGGCCCAGCTGCGCGACATATTGGGTGTGGAAGAGCTGACGCGCTTGCGCACCGCCATCGTGCGCAACGCGCTGGCCTGATCTGCGGCCTCAAGGCCAGTCGCTCGCTGCGCTACACGCGCCCACATGCACGATGCCGGCTCGGCTGTCGTTGGGCACAAACACTTGGGTTTGGGCTGTCTTGGGGTAGATGCTGCCATCGGCACACTGCGCGCTTTGGGTGGTGCCTATCACCAGCTGGCTGCCGGGCCGCACCTGGCAGGACACCACCTTGTTCAAAGGGCTCCACTCCGGGCAGATGGCGTTATCCGCCCGGTATTGCTCTTTGGTGCCCGAAGGTGGCTGCAGGGACCACCAGCCGCCCCATTGGGTGTACGGCTTGTCGGCATCAAACACCCGGTACAGCGCCACCGGTGCGGTGACGGCCAGCACCTTGGCTTCGCACACGCCGCCCTTGTCGCTGGGCAATCGGGCCACGGCCAGCAATGCCGGGTTGTCCGAGGCCTGTACGCCTTGCGCAGGTACCTGCGGGGTGCCTACGCACGCCACGCCATCGACCCCCACAGACCCGTCGAGTGCGCTGGTTGGCAGGCTCGCACAGCCCGTCAAAACAACGGCTGTCGTTAACGCAAACAACGTACTTTTGAGCATGACCTAACTCCCTTGAAGTAAACAGGAATTGTGCCCTCGCCAGGGCGCTCAGTCGCTGCCGATCAGCACTCCACGATGTTCACCGCCAGCCCGCCGCGGGCCGTCTCTTTGTATTTGGTTTTCATGTCCGCGCCGGTTTCGCGCATGGTCTTGATGACCTTGTCCAGGCTCACGAAGTGGCTGCCGTCGCCGCGCAGCGCCATGCGGGCGGCGTTGATGGCTTTGACCGATGCAATGGCGTTGCGCTCGATGCACGGAATCTGTACCAGCCCGCCCACCGGGTCGCAGGTCAGGCCCAAGTGGTGCTCCATGCCGATTTCGGCGGCGTTCTCCACCTGCTCAGGCGTGCCGCCCATCACCGCGCACAAGGCGGCAGCAGCCATGCTGCAGGCCACGCCTACTTCGCCTTGGCAGCCCACCTCGGCGCCGCTGATGGAGGCGTTCTCTTTGTACAAGATACCGATGGCCGCAGCGGTCAGCAAAAAGTCGATCACACCGGCATCACTCGCGCCCGGCACAAAACGGCTGTAGTAGTGCAGCACAGCGGGGATGATGCCGGCTGCCCCGTTGGTGGGTGCGGTGACGACGCGGCTGCCGGCTGCGTTTTCTTCGTTCACAGCCAGGGCATAGAGGTTGACCCAGTCCAGCACCTGCAGCGGATCACGCAAGGCCTCCTCAGGTTTGGACACCAGCGCATCACGCAGGGCCTTGGCACGGCGCTTGACCTTGAAGCCGCCCGGCAGCACGCCCTCGGTCGCACAGCCGCGCTTCACGCAGTCTTGCATCACATTCCAGATACGCAGCAGGCCGGCGTCAATCTCCGCATCGCTGCGCCAGTGCTGTTCGTTGCGGCGCATCACCTGGGCAATGCTTAAGTCCTCGCGGCGTGCCACCTCCAGCAGCATTTCGCCACTGGTGAAGGGCAGGGGCAGCACGGTAGCGTCTGGAGCAATCACCTTTTGGCGACTGCCGTCGGCGGCTACCTCGTCACTCACGATAAAGCCGCCGCCTACGGAGTAGTACACCCGGTTGGCCAGCTCCTGACCTGCAGCATCCAGCGCCACCAAACGCATTCCGTTGGCATGGAAGGGCAGGGGCGCGCGCATGAAGAGCAGGTCGTCTTTTTCGTTGAAGGCAATCGTGTGCTGCCCCGCCAGCTGGATGCTTTTGTTGCCGCGTATGTCGGCCAGCGTGGGCGCAATCTGCTCCACCTCCACCGTGTCGGGTTCCAGCCCGGAGAGGCCCAACAGCACCGCTACATCGCTGGCGTGGCCCTTGCCCGTAGCGCCCAGGGAGCCATGCAGCCAGCAGCGCACGGTGGCGGTGCGGGCGAGCAGCCCCTCATGCAGAAGGCGGCCCACAAACAGGCGGGCGGCCCGCATGGGCCCCACCGTGTGCGAGCTGCTGGGACCGATGCCGATTTTGAACAGGTCGAATACGGAGACTGCCATGGTGGTTTCCTAAGGGCGGTGAGAAATGGTAGTTCAGGCCGGCAGCTGCTGGTGCACATGCCCAGCCAACTGGTGGGCGGTGATGGCCGAGAGCGTCCAGCCCAAGTGGCCGTGGCCGGTGTTGTAGAACACGTTGTTGCGCTTGCCGCGGCCCACGCGGGGCATCATGTTGGGCATCATGGGGCGCAGGCCGGCCCAGGGTTCGCAGCGGCGGGTGTTCACACCGGGGAAGAGCTGGTTCACCCAAGCAATTAGCGGGCGGATGCGGTCGGCGCGGATGTCGTAGTCAATGCCGTTGTACTCGGCGGTGCCTGCCACGCGGAAGCGGTCCGCGCCCAAGCGGCTGGTGACCAGCTTGGTCTCGTCGTCCAAGAGGCTGACCCAAGGCGCGGCTTGCTGGCTGGATTCGTCGTTCAGTTGCACGGTGATCGAGTAGCCCTTGACCGGATAGATGTTCAGCCGGTCGCCCAGTTGCGCCGCAATGCCGCGGCCGTGCACACCGGCGCACACCACCACGCCGTCAAACCGGTGGGTCTCTGTGCCGCCCTCGTGTTGCAACTCCAGGGTGGCAACCGTGCCGTCGGTGCTGGCGCCGGCGACCTGGTGGCCGTAAAGCGTGGTTACACCGAGGCGCGCACAGGCTTGCGACAGACCGTGGGTGAACTTGTGAATGTCGCCGGTGGAATCGCTCTCGGTGTAGTAGCCGCCGTAGTAACTGCCTTGCAGGGTGGGCTCGATGTAGCGCATTTCCTCCGGCGTGACAGTGCGGCGCGAGAGGCCACCGGCTGCCAGCATGGTGGAGACCTTGCCCGCGTGTTCAAAACCCGCCTTGTTGCGGTAAATGTGCAGGATGCCCTTGCGCTGGTGGTCGAAGTCAATGCCTTCGGCCTGCGCCCAGGCAAACAGGTGTTCGCGGGCCGCAATGGCCAAGCGGGTGGTGGCTTCGGTGTTCTCGCGGTACTTCGGGATGGAGGCCACAAATTCGGTCATCCAGCTCAGCTTGTGCCAGGTGGGCGCGGGGTTCATGAGCAAGGGCGCGTCCTTGGTGAACATCCATTTCAGCCCCTTCACGAGGGTGCTGGGGTGTGTCCAGACCTCGGCGTTGGAGGCCGAGAGTTGGCCGCCGTTGGCATAGGACGTTTCCATGCCCGCGTAGCGGTTCTTCTCGATCAGGGTGACCTTGTAGCCGGCCTTGGCCAGGGTGTAGGCGCTGGTAACGCCGGTGATGCCGCCGCCGATGATGGCTATGTGTTTCATGAGAGCTCTTTCAGGTGTGTCGCAAACAAGGGAACACGCCTGTGCACACTGCGTGCCAGGCGAGCCCCCTCTGTTTGAGACCTGAGAGATTCACCCGCTGCCTGGTGGGCAGCCGGCTTGCTCCTGCGGTGTGCCGGCGGACAAATGCGCGGCAGCTCTTCAGAGTGCAAACGATCACAGCGGTCCTGGGTGCCTGAGAGTTTCCGGGGTGGTTGCTCCTTCGGCGCTGCTGCCCGGGTGGGCGGCAGGCTCTCCCGCTGCAATGCCGGGGCCAGCCCGGCAAGGGCGGCGGCATGCAATGCACAGCCGCCCTGAAAACCATGGTTAGTGGTGTGAGACCTTCCTTTATGCGCTGGCGTAATCCGCCACTGGCACGCAGCTGCAGAACAAGTTGCGATCGCCATACACGTTGTCCACCCGGCCCACCGTCGGCCAGTACTTGGCCGCCTTCAGGGTCGCTACGGGGAAGGCACCGACCTCACGGCTGTAAGGGCGGTCCCACGCGGCGCCAATCACGCTGGCAGCGGTGTGGGGAGCATGCTTCAAGGGGTTGTTGTCCTGTGGCCAGACACCGCCCTCGACTTGCGCAATTTCGCCACGGATGGCGATCATGGCGTCGATGAAGCGGTCCAGCTCGGCCAGCGTTTCGCTCTCGGTGGGCTCTACCATCAAGGTGTTGGGCACGGGGAAGGACAGCGTGGGCGCGTGGAAGCCATAGTCCATCAGGCGCTTGGCCACGTCTTCGGCCATGACGCCGCAGGTTTCCTTGAAGTGGCGCAAATCCAGAATGCACTCGTGGGCGACGTGCCCGTTGGCAGATGCGTACAGCGTGGGGTAGTGGTCGGCCAGGCGGGCACTGATGTAGTTGGCGCTCAGGATGGCGACTTCGGTCGCTTGCTGCAGGCCGTCCGGGCCCATCATGCGGCAGTACATCCAGCTGATCGGCAGCACGGCCGCGTTGCCCAATGGAGCTGCGCTCACCGCGCTGGTGCCGGGCACACCGCCGGTGGCATGGCCGGGCAGGTAGGGCACCAGGTCTTCCACCACGCACACCGGGCCCACGCCGGGGCCGCCACCGCCGTGGGGGATGCAGAAGGTCTTGTGCAGATTCAGGTGGCTCACATCGCCGCCGAACTCACCGGGGGCGGCTGTGCCCACCAGCGCGTTCATGTTGGCGCCGTCCACATACACGCGGCCGCCGTGCTGGTGCACCAAGGCGCACAGTTCCTTGACCGAGGTTTCAAACACGCCGTGGGTGCTGGGGTAGGTGATCATCACGGCCGCCAAATTGGCGCTGTGCTGCTCGCACTTGGCAGAGAGGTCGGCCATGTCCACGTTGCCGTTGTCGTCGCACTTTGTCACCACCACGGTCATGCCGACCATCATGGCGCTGGCAGGGTTGGTGCCATGCGCGCTGCTGGGAATCAGGCAGATGTTGCGGTGGCCCTGGCCACGGGCCTCGTGGTAGGCCTTGATGACGAGCAGACCGGCGTATTCGCCTTGGCTGCCGGCGTTGGGCTGCAGGCTGATGCCCGCATAGCCGGTGGCGGCGCACAGCCAAGCGCGCAACTGTGCGTCGAGCTCGGCATAGCCTTCGCGCTGGTCAGCCGGTGCGAAGGGGTGGATGTTAGCGAACTCGGGCCAGGTGATGGGGATCATCTCGCTGGTGGCATTGAGCTTCATGGTGCAGGACCCCAGCGGAATCATGCTGCGGTCTAGCGCCAAATCCTTGTCACTCAGCATGCGGATGTAGCGCAGCATGCCGGTCTCGGAGTGGTGGGTGTTGAACACCGGGTGGGTCAAGAATGCACTGGTGCGGCGCAGCGCAGCGGGGATCAAAGGTTGTGCGCCGGCTTGGAGTGCTTCGACCGTGGGCAACGTCTGGCCCGGCTGCGCGAAAAGGCTCCACAGCAGCGCGACATCGTCGCGGGTGGTGGTCTCATCCAGTGAGACGCAGATGTAGTCATCCCAAGCAATTCGCACGTTAACGCCCGCAGATACTGCACGAGAAGCTATGGATTTAGTAGCGCCATCCGTTTTGAGGCACAAGGTGTCGAAGGTTTCGGGGCGACCGGTGTTGATGCCCAGTTGCTCCAGGCCCTTGGCCAGAATGGCGGTGAGGGTGGCTACGCGGGTGGCGATGCGCTTGAGCCCCTCCGGCCCGTGGTACACGGCGTACATGCTGGCCACCACTGCCGGCAGCACCTGCGCGGTGCAGATGTTGGAGGTGGCTTTTTCGCGGCGGATGTGCTGCTCGCGGGTTTGCAGGGCCAGGCGGTAAGCGGGGTTGCCGTGGGTATCGATGCTCACGCCCACCAAGCGGCCGGGCATGGAGCGTTTGAACTCGTCACGGCAGGCCATGTAAGCGGCGTGCGGGCCGCCGTTGCACAGCGGCATGCCAAAGCGCTGGGTGGTGCCCACCACAATGTCGGCCGCGCCTGTGGGGTCGCCCGCCCCCCACTCGCCCGGGGGGACTAGCAGGGTGAGGGCCAGCAGGTCAGCGGCCACGATGTAGGCGCCGCCCTTGCGGTGCACAGTTTTAACATCCTCGCCTTCTTCGCCCAAGCGGCCGCTGGTAGAGGGGTATTGCTCCAGCACGGCAAAGTAGTCGTCGCCGGCAATCAGTGCATCCCATTCTTCCTGGGAATTGGCCAGCTTGACGGTGATGCCCAGCGGTGCTGCGCGGGTTTGGATGACCTCAATGGTTTGCGGGTGCGCATCGCCCGCCACCACGAACACATTGCCTTTGGCCTTGACCGAGCGGCGGGCCAGCGTCATCGCCTCAGCTGCAGCTGTGGCTTCGTCGAGCATGGAGGCGTTGGCAATCGGCATGCCGGTCAGGTCGCACACCATGGTCTGGAAGTTCACCAGCGCTTCCATGCGGCCCTGGCTGATCTCGGCCTGGTAGGGCGTGTAAGCGGTGTACCAGGCGGGGTTCTCCAAGATGTTGCGCAGGATGACGCCGGGGGTGTGGGTGCCGTAATAGCCTTGGCCGATGAAGCTCTTGAGCACCTTGTTCTTGCCCGCAACCGCCTTCAGCTCCGCCAGTGCAGCCGCCTCGGTGATAGCCGCCGGAATCGCCATAGTGCTCTTGCGCGCAATGCTGGCGGGCACGATGCTGGCAATCAGGTCGCTGCGCGACTTTTCGCCGATGACCTGAAGCATCAGCGCTTCATCGTCAGCAAAGATGCCGATGTGGCGGGCCTGGAATTCGCTGGCGTTTTCCAGCTGGGCCAAGGTGGGCGTGGAGGTGGTAGCAGAAGTGGGCATGGCGGTAGCGTTCGGTGGTGGGCAGTTCACACAAACGGGTAGCCTGCTGGTTCAGGGCCGGCTCCCGAGGACTTTGCAGGCTGGGCCTGCAAAGCGGCTTTAAGCGTTGGCGGCGAAAGCGGTGTAGCTGGTTTCGTCCATCAGGCCTTCGAGTTCGGCCGGGTTGGACAGCTTGACTTTGAAGAACCAGCCGGCACCCAGCGGGTCGGTATTGGCCAGCGAAGGGTCGTCGCGCAGGGTTTCGTTGACTTCGGTGATTTCGCCGGTGACGGGCATGTACACGTCGGCAGCCGCCTTCACGGACTCGACCACGCCGGCCACGGCCTTGGCGTCAATGCTGGCGCCCACGGCGGGCAGATCCACAAACACCACGTCGCCCAGCGCATCCTGCGCGTGGTGGGTGATGCCGACGGTGGCGATATCGCCTTCGACTTGGAGCCATTCGTGATCGGCTGTGTATTTGATAGACATAACGTTCTCCTGAAACTAAAGATTAGGGTTTGCGGTAAAGGGTTGAACCACCGGAACTAGAACCTGCCAGACGCCACTGTAGCGGCTGAATCTGCGGTTTCCGGCTCGGTGGTGTCTCGGATCAGCCGCGGTAGTAGTTCGTAGGCACAAAGGGCATGGCGCTCACGACCATGGGCACCGGTTTGCCGCGGACTATGGCCACCACTGAGGTGCCCAAAGCCGCCAACGATGCGTCGATGTAACCCATGGCCACGCACTGGTTGATGGTGGGACCGAGCAGACCGCTAGTGACTTCGCCGATACGGTTGCCCGCGCCGTCTTGCAGTTCGGTGTGCTCCCGCACCGGAATGCGCTCTTGAGCAACCAGGCCCACCCGCTTTTTGGTGCCTTTTGTGCCGCTGGCGCCCGTGGAATCTGCGAGAGCAGCTAGGATTTTTGTAGCGCCAGGGAAGCCGCCTTCGCGTGCGCCACCGGTGCGGCGCACCTTTTGGATGGCCCAGTTCAGGCTCGCTTCGACCGGTGTGGTGCTGGTGTCAATGTCGTTGCCATACAGGCACAGGCCCGCTTCCAGGCGCAGGGAGTTGCGGGCGCCCAGCCCGATGGGCTGCACTTCGGGCTGCGCCAAGAGTGCGCGGGCCAGGGCTTCGGCATGATCGTTATGGACCGAGATTTCGAACCCGTCTTCGCCGGTGTAGCCGCTACGCGTGAGGAACACGTCAATTTTTTGGTTGCCGGTGTCGACCGTGAAGTCTCCACCCGTCATGAACACCAGCTTTTCCACGCCGGGCGCCAAGCGGGCCAGCGCCGTCACTGCTTGGGGGCCTTGGAGGGCCAGCAGCGCGTAGTCGGGCAGGGGGGTGACCTGACAGCGGCTGCCAATCTGGGCTTGGATGTGGGCGATATCCCCCGCCTTGCAGGCACCGTTGACGATAACGAAGAGTTCGTCTTGCGCTTTCTTGAAGAACATCAGGTCATCGATGATGGTGCCCTCTTCGGTGAGCAACAGGCCGTAGCGTTGCTTGCCCACGGGCAGGTCGATCACGTCCACCGGCATCAGGCTCTCAAACGCCGCGCAGGCGTCCAGGCCGCTCAGGCGCAGCTGGCCCATGTGGGACACGTCAAACAGGCCAGCAGCTTTGCGGGTATGGTGGTGTTCGGCCATCAGGCCTGCGGGGTACTGAACCGGCATGGAGTAACCGGCGAACGGCACCATGCGGGCGCCCAGCTCGATGTGCAGTGCATTGAGTGGCGTGGTCAACAAGGTTGTGTCAGAAGCGGACATGGCGGCGATCCAAACAATCCCGGCGCAAGGCGCCGAAGGGGCAATCCAAACCCGGATGCACGCAAGTCTGCGCCCATCCGGTGCTGCCCCCGCTGTCCGCTTTACCTGAGAGATTCGCCGGGCCTGCGTGCACGGTGAGGGGTGCGCAGACTGCGGGTTGCTCCTTCGGTGGTTTGCAAGCCGCTGTGCGGTGCAAACTCTCTCCAGTGGGGTGTTGCTGGCTATGCGTGCATGGCCAACACTTGTCAGTCCTTTTGCCTGAGCGTTCAGACCGCTGCAATCAGCCGTCCTGCGCCTTCGGCGGCCCCATGAAAGGGCTCTCTCCTGAACGGGCCAGATTCTAAACCAGCCATGGTCATTGGGAAGCTACTTGTTACCATTCGGCAGGCATTTGCCACATTTCACCTCCTTCGCATGCTCTATCTTTTACGGCTGGTGCTCATCAGCATCCAGTTTTTGTTGGCCTCTGTGGTCAACCTGCTGATCTGTTTTTCGCGGCCTTTCAATCCCGATAATTCGCGGCTCTCCGGATACACGTTTTCAGTCCCGGCGCTGAAGATACTGGGCTTGAAGATGCGGCTGGAGACGGCAGACTTTCAATCCCAGCCCAACCCGTTTGTTGTGGTGGCCAACCACCAGTCCAATTGGGACTTGTTTGTGCTGGGCTGCTCCGTGCCGCGCCGCACGGTGTCGCTGGGTAAGAAGAGCCTGAAGTGGATTCCCTTTTTCGGCCAGATTTACTGGCTGGCCGGCAACATCCTGATCGACCGGGGCAATGCTGTGAAGGCCAAAGCCGCCATGCTGCACACCACCAAGGTTATGCAGGAGCAGGACACTTCGATCTGGGTGTTTGCCGAAGGCACCCGCAACCTCGGCAAGGGTTTGCTGCCCTTCAAGAAAGGTGCATTCCAGATGGCCATCAACGCCGGCGTACCTATCGTGCCCCTGTGTTGCAGCAACTTTAAGCGCACCATGCGACTGAACCGCTGGAACAGCGGCAACATCATCATCAAGACGCTGGAACCCATTCCCACTACCGGCATGACGCTGGATGACATGCCAGCCTTGATGGACCTGTGCCGGTCGCGCATGGAAGCTTGTATCGCCGAGCTGGACGCCCGCGCCGCAGCCCTGTGAGTTCAGCGGGCGGTCTGGTGTTCGCCGAACCAGCGGAGCAAGTCGTCCCACAAAGGCTGTGCCTGTCTGCGGAAGTAGCCCATGTGGCCAATGGGCCCTATGCCCAACTGACCGGGGTGGATGTCCACCTTGCGCACCGTGGTGTTGCTGTAGCCGGCCATGAAGGCATCGCGTGACGCGGGTGGTGCCCAGAGGTCGTCGGTCGCATTGGCCGCGATGATGGGGGTGCGCACACGGGCGAACAGGCCCGCCACTTGGGGCATGCCGGGGTCGTCAAAGAAGTAGCGCGGAAACTTGCACCAGCGCTTCCAGTCCCGGTAGACGCCTAATGGCAAGTCCTCGCCCATCTGGAGCTTGCTCCAGGCGAGATAGCCCTTCCAGCGAGTGAGCAGCGGGCCGATGACGTGCCACATCAGCAGCACTTTGACTTGCTCGGCGCGCGGCATCCAGCCGTGCCAGCCCGCCCCGGTGGCGAAGGTATAAAACCGCGCGACCTTGTCGTGGTTGGGGAGCAGGCCAAACGCATGGCCACCGAACGAGTGCCCCACCATGAAAAGAGGAATGGTGTCACAAGCCATCGCATCCACTGCGGCCGCAACATCGTGAAAAGCCCAATCCAGGTAGTTCATCTCAAAGCCCCGCAGATTGGCGGGTTTGGAGAGGCCAATGCCGCGGTAATCCACCGTGAGGGTGGTGTAACCCTGTTGTGCGGCAAAGAGCGCGAAGTTTTTGTAAAACAGCTGCGGCACACCGGTGGCACCTGCAACCACCAAGTGCCCGCGCAATGGGCCCGTTGCGGGGTAGCGCAGGGCCTGCAAGGCGTAGCCGTCGCGGGTCGTTAGGGTCACGGCTTCTGGTGTGTTCATGGGCTGCCTCGATATCTAAAAAAACGGGACCCTGAGGTCCCGTTTGTGCTTTCAAGCGTGTTTTACATGCCCGCGTAGTTAGGGCCGCCGCCGCCTTCGGGCGTGACCCAGACGATGTTCTGGGTCGGGTCCTTGATGTCGCAGGTCTTGCAGTGCACACAGTTTTGGGCATTGATCTGCAAGCGGTCGGTGTTGTCTTCGTTCTTGACGTACTCATACACGCCCGCGGGGCAGTAGCGGGCTTCGGGGCCGGCGTACTTGGCGAGGTTGATGCTCACCGGCACCGAGGCGTCCTTGAGCGTCAAGTGGGCGGGTTGCTGCTCTTCGTGGTTGGTGTTGCTGATGAACACGCTGCTCAAGCGGTCGAAAGTGAGCTTGCCATCGGGCTTGGGGTAGACGATGGGCTTGCACTCGGCCGCGGGCTTCAGGTAGGCGTGGTCGGGCTTGTCACGGCGCAGGGTCCAGGGAATATGCCCGCGCAGCACGAATTGCTCGAAACCGTTCATCAGTGTGGCGGTGGTCAGGCCGTATTTGAACCAGTTCTTGAAGTTGCGGTCTTTGTTCAGTTCGGTGTGCAGCCAGCTCTTCTCAAAGGCTTCGGGGTAAGCGCTCAGCTCGTCGTGCTGGCGTCCGCCCACTACGGCATCAAAAGCGGCCTCAGCGGCCAGCATGCCGGTTTTGATAGCAGCGTGGCTGCCTTTGATGCGACCCACGTTCAGGTAACCCGCGTTGCACCCAATCAGGCAGCCGCCGGGGAATACGGTTTTGGGCAGGGCGTTGATGCCGCTGGCATTGATTGCGCGCGCGCCGTAGCCCAAGCGCTTGGCCGTGATTTCACCTTTCTCGTTTTCGAAGTAGTAGCGCACGTTCGGGTGTGTTTTCCAGCGCTGGAACTCTTCAAATGGGCTGAGGTAGGGGTTGCTGTAGCCCAAGCCGGTAACAAAGCCCAGAGCCACTTTGTTGCCTTCTAGGTGGTACAAAAAGGCGCCACCGTAGGTGTCTGATTCCATGGGCCAGCCGGCGGTGTGCATCACAAAGCCGGGCTTGTGGCGGCTGGGGTCAATTTCCCACAGCTCTTTGATGCCGATGCCGAAGCTCTGCGGGTCACGACCGTCGTCGAGCTTGTACTTGGCGATAACCTGTTTGCCCAGGTGGCCGCGCGCACCTTCCGCAAACACGGTGTATTTGCCCAACAGCTCCATACCGAGCTGGAAGCTTTCCATCGGCTCGCCGTCTTTGCCCACACCCATGTTGCCGGTGGCTACACCTTTGACTGAGCCGTCGTCGTTGTAGAGCACTTCAGCGGCTGTGAAGCCAGGGAAAATTTCTACGCCCAAGCTCTCTGCTTGCTCGGCCAACCATTTGGTGACAGCGCCCAAGCTGATGATGTAGTTGCCGTCGTTGTGCGCGAAAGGCGGCAGCACCATGTTGGGCACGCGGAAGCCGGATTTTTCGCTCAGAAAAATGTAGGCGTCGTCGGTCACTGGCTGGTGCAGTGGGGCACCCAGTGCGTTCCAGTCGGGAATCAGTTCGGTCAGCGCTTTGGGGTCCATGATGGCGCCGGACAGGATGTGTGCTCCAGGCTCAGAGCCTTTTTCGAGAACGACCACCGATATGTCGGTGCCTTTCTCTGCGGCCAGTTGCTTGAGGCGGATCGCCGTTGCCAAGCCGCCGGGGCCGCCGCCAACGACGACCACGTCGTATTCCATGGATTCACGGGGGCCGAATTGAGCCAGTATTTCCTGGTTTGTCATGGGGTGTCTCGCTTAATAATGGGTGGTCTTCTTGTCAGCGTTCGCGCGCCAGAGCGCACGCGAGCGGCACCAGATTTTATTCGCTGATTTTATAAAAAAGAACGACCGTTCTTTTTTAATTTGTGGAGGCACTCTAAATGGCTTATAGCATCGATCTTTCCGGGCGAATTGCATTCATCACCGGTGCATCTGGCGGGCTGGGGGCGCAGTTTGCCCGCACCTTGTCGGCCGCTGGTGCCGCGGTGGTGCTGGCCAGCCGCCGCATTGACAAGCTCAAGGACTTGCGTGCCGAAATCGAGGGGCAGGGCGGCGATGCTCATGTCATCGAACTGGATGTGACAGACCACGACTCCATCAAGTCGGCGGTAGCCCACGCCGAAACCGAGGTGGGCTCCATCGACATCCTGATCAACAACTCGGGAGTGAGCACCACGCAGCGACTGCAGGACGTCAGCCCTGAGGATTACGACTTCATCTTTGATACCAACGTCAAAGGGTCGTTTTTTGTGGCGCAAGAGGTCGGCAAGCGAATGATTGCGCGCGCCAAAGGTGCGGCACCCGGCAGCTACACCGGCGGACGCATCATCAACATTGCCTCGATGGCGGGCCTGCGTGTCTTGCCGCAAATCGGGACCTATTGCATGAGCAAGGCAGCCGTGATCCAAATGACCAAAGCGCAGGCGCTGGAGTGGGGCAAGTTCGGCATCAACGTCAACGCACTGTGCCCGGGCTATATCGATACCGAGATCAATCACGAACATTGGCATACCGATGCAGGGCAAAAACTGGTGCAGATGCTGCCGCGCAAGCGGATCGGTCGCCCGGCAGATCTGGATGCCATTTTGGTGACTTTGTGCTCTGATCAGAGTCACTTTATCAATGGAGCAGTCATTGCGGCTGACGATGGATTTGGAATTTAAGCGGCGTTTGACAAGCGGGTTTGGGTTGTCGGTTTTGGTGAAGTTTTGCTGAGCGGCGTGATGGCCGGCCTGGCGGCGGGCGCCTTGTGGGGTTTGGTCTTCGTAGCGCCGGCTCTGGCGCCCGGGTTGTTGCCTGTTGATCTCGCAGCGGGCAGGTTTGCGGTTTTCGGGCTGGTTTCGATCTTGATCGTCAGCGTGGGCTATCTCCGGGGCCGCTCGCGGATGCCGACGTGGCGCCAAGCCGGGGCCGCGGCCTTGCTCAGTGCACTCGGCTTCTCAGGCTATTACTTGTTGTTGGTGTATGCCATCCGTGATGCAGGCGTGGCAGTGCCCACCATGATCATTGGCACGGTTCCGGTGTGGGTGATGTTGCTGGGCAAGCCGGTTGGTTTGCGGTGGCGGAGCTTGATTCCCGGTTTGTTGCTGACACTCATTGGCGTCGCTTTGATGATGGCGGCAGATAGCGCCAGCGGCACCGACGCGCAGCCCCATGGCTGGGTGTTTTGGCGTGGGGTGTTGTACGGTTTGCTGGCGATGGCGAGTTGGGTCGTTTTCGCGATTCTGAACTCGGCCTGGTTGAAGCGGCATACCGGGGTCCAGCTTGCTGATTGGACCAGTTGGATGGGGGTGAGCTCAGGAGTCGCCGCCGTGGCCCTCTGGGGGCTTATGGGTACCCCGCTGGAATTGCTTCTGGCCCACACGGATATTGCGCGAGCAGCTATGGTTTGTATAGCAA
Organism: Rhodoferax potami; assembly: GCF_032193765.1. Classification (NCBI taxonomy): domain Bacteria; kingdom Pseudomonadati; phylum Pseudomonadota; class Betaproteobacteria; order Burkholderiales; family Comamonadaceae; genus Rhodoferax; species Rhodoferax potami. The sequence continues at coordinate 1,798,663 of NZ_JAVBIJ010000001.1, read as the reverse complement.
CGGGAGTCGGCTCTGCATGGGTAGCAACCATGCTTTGGAACTTCGCGAGTCGTCGCTTGAGCGCGAGCTTGTGCGGTCAACTCATCGTGTCAGAAACGCTTTTCGCACTCTTTTACGCATTTCTCGTGCACGGTGACTGGCCGCACCCTTTGCAGTGGTGGGCCAGTGGCATTTTCTTGTTGGGTCTGGTGGCTTCGGTACGTGCGCATCGCTAAGGTGCGGCGTCCCTTGGACGTCGCACCTGTTTGAGTGATGGGCTGGCTTTACTTCGGAGCGAGTCGGATCGCGCCGTCCAAGCGGATCACCTCGCCGTTGAGCATGTCGTTTTCAAAAATATGAACGGCTAATTTGGCGTAATCCTGCGGAGTTCCCAAGCGCGAAGGGAATGGAACACCTGCTGCCAGCGCGTCTTGCACATCTTGGGGCATGCTGAACAACATCGGCGTGCCGAAAATCCCGGGGGCAATGGTCATGTTCCGGATGCCGTTCCGGGCAAGGTCGCGTGCAATGGGCAGTGTCATGCCCACCACGCCGCCTTTGGATGCACTGTAGGCTGCTTGACCGATCTGTCCGTCATAGGCGGCCACCGAGGCGGTAGAAATCATGACGCCGCGCTCGCCGGTCGCTTCAGGTTCGTTTTTGCTCATGGCCTCGGCGGCGAGACGGATCATGTTGAAGCTGCCGATCAAATTGACGGTGATCGTTTTGCTGAAAGATGCGAGTGCGTGCGCGCCGTTTTTGCCCACCGTCTTCTCGGCAGGAGCAATGCCTGCGCAGTTCACCAAGCCCATCAGCTTGCCCATGGAGACTGCTTGGGCCACGACGGCTTGCCCGTCAGCTTCGTTACTGACATCGCACTTCACGAATGCGCCGCCCAGTTCTCGGGCAATGGCCTCGCCTTTTTCTGCCTGCATGTCTGCAATGACGACCTTGCCGCCTTTGGCTGTCAGCATGCGGGCAGTGCCCTCGCCGAGGCCAGATGCGCCGCCGGTCACGATAAAGACTTTTCCTGCGATTTCCATAGATTGCTCCTTGTAATGGGGATGGATTGACGTTTACGTAAACGTCAATTATGGCGTAGCGGTCTTTTGATCTATTTGAACTTTTTTCGGGCTTTTTCAAAAGAAGCGCATTTTTATGCTGCTATACTTCGGCCTCACGGATAAATGTAGGCGCATAGCTCAGCTGGTTAGAGCACCACCTTGACATGGTGGGGGTCGTTGGTTCGAGTCCAATTGCGCCTACCAACATTTTCCTTTAAGGCTTCATCTAGGGTATTCCTAGGTCGGTGCCAAGCGGTCTCTCTCTAGAATGTGCTGCACTGCAACACTTACTTGGCTCACACACCCGGTGCAGAGCGATCGACATGCAAAAAACTTCCAGTAAAGATTCCAAGGCTTCTCAGCGGGTCATCAAAAAATACCCCAACCGGCGTTTGTACGACACCGACACGTCGACTTACATCACGCTGGCGGAAATCAAGCAGCTGGTGATGGATAGCGAGTCTTTTGCGGTGGTGGATGCGAAATCGGGTGAAGACCTGACGCGAAGCATCTTGCTGCAGATTATTTTGGAAGAAGAGGCCAATGGGTCTCCAATGTTCACCGCGCCCGTGTTGTCCAACATCATTCGCTTTTATGGTCATGCCATGCAGGGCATGATGGGTGGTTACCTTGAGAAAAACATGCAAGCGCTGATGGATATGCAGGCGCCCATGGTGCAGGGCGTAATGGGTAACAACATGTTCCAGCAGATGCAGGAACATATGCAAAAACAAACTGAGCAATTCCTCGGTACTTTCGGCATCAAGCGTTGAGCTGGTTGGCGGGTCTCTGAGGGGCGGGCTCTGGAACTTCACACTATGACTGAAATTTTGAACTCCGTCCCGGCTACGAATGCTGCCCCCAAGGTAGGTTTTGTGAGTTTGGGTTGCCCCAAGGCGCTGACAGATTCCGAGCTCATCTTGACCCAACTGAGCGCCGAGGGATATCAAACCTCAAAGACCTTCCAAGGCGCTGACTTGGTCATCGTCAATACCTGCGGATTTATCGATGATGCGGTAAAAGAAAGCCTGGACACCATTGGAGAGGCGCTGGCGGAAAATGGGCGCGTCATCGTTACGGGTTGCCTTGGTGCCAAGACCACTGAAGGTGGTGAGAACATGGTTCGCCAGATGCACCCGAAAGTGCTCGCGGTGACCGGTCCCCATGCGACCCAGGAGGTGATGGATGCTGTGCATACCAATCTGCCAAAACCGCACGACCCATTTTTGGATCTGGTTCCGCAATCTTTTGGTGTGGCAGGTATCAAGCTTACGCCGCGCCATTACGCGTATTTGAAAATCAGTGAGGGTTGCAATCACCGTTGCACCTTCTGCATCATCCCCAGCATGCGCGGCGACTTGGTGTCCCGCCCGATTGGCGATGTTCTGAGCGAAGCGCGTGCCTTGTTTGAGGGTGGTGTGAAAGAGCTGTTAGTTATCAGCCAAGATACTTCGGCGTATGGCGTCGACGTGAAGTACCGCACCGGATTTTGGGATGGCAAGCCCGTGAAGACCCGTATGTTGGAGCTGGTGCAGGCGCTTGGTGATATCGCTGAGCCTTATGGCGCCTGGGTCCGGTTGCACTATGTCTACCCCTACCCCAGTGTGGATGAAATTGTGCCGTTGATGGCGACAGGTCGTGTGCTGCCTTACCTAGATGTTCCTTTGCAACACAGCCATCCTGATGTGCTGCGCCGGATGAAGCGGCCTGCCAGTGGTGAAAAAAACCTAGAGCGTTTGCAGCAGTGGCGCGAAGCTTGCCCGGAGTTGGTGGTGCGCAGTACGTTTATTGCGGGCTTCCCCGGTGAGACTGAAGAAGAGTTTGAGCACCTGCTCGACTTTGTGCGAGAAGCCCAGATTGACCGTGCAGGTTGCTTTGCCTACAGCGCAGTAAATGGCGCAACCGCCAATGACTTGCCTGGCATGTTGCCGGTGGAAGTTCGCGAGGAGCGTCGCGCCCGATTCATGCAGGTGGCTGAAGAAGTATCTGCAGCTCGCTTGCAGCGCCGTGTCGGATCCGTGATGCAAGTGCTGGTGGATTCTGCGCCAGCGTTGGGTCGCAAAGGTGGAGTCGGCCGTAGCTACGCGGATGCTCCAGAAATTGATGGCGTGGTTCGTTTGTTACCGCCCGAAAAAATCAGCAAGACGTTGAAAGTGGGTGAGTTCACCAAGGCGCGAATTGTGAGTGCGCAAGGTCACGATTTGGTCGCACTTCCCATCTGATTTTTAGCCACTGACCGATGCATCTAACGGTCAGTGGCACGAATCACACAGGCAAAAAAAAGCCGCTGTTTTCACAGCGGCTTTTCATTAACTACATTACCATTGTTGGTGCCCAGAAGAGGACTCGAACCTCCACGATGTTACTCGCTAGTACCTGAAACTAGTGCGTCTACCAATTCCGCCATCTGGGCATCTCAGGAAAGAGAGAAGTATATCAAACATTTAGGCCAAAACAGCAATTTGCTGGAAGAAGTTGAAGGAATTGTTCAAGGGCATCGGGATGGACATGGTTTTGTGTCCCGCGACGACGGTGCTCCTGATATTTATCTTCCCCCTAACGAAATGCGGGCTGTGCTGCACAAAGACCACGTCAAGGTCCGTATCGTGCGCAGTGACCGCAAAGGTCGCCCCGAGGGGCGTGTTGTTGAAATCACCGAGCGCTCTAACCAACCGATCATTGGCCGGCTTTTGCAGGAAAGCGGTGTTTGGCTAGTTGCGCCAGAAGACAAACGCTACGGCCAGGATGTGTTGATTCCGAAGGGCGCTACCAGTGTGGCAAAGCCCGGCCAGGTGGTGGTCGTTGAACTGATTGAGCCGCCTGCGCTGTTCGGACAGCCTGTGGGGCGCATCAAAGAAGTACTGGGTGAAGTTGATGACCCCGGTATGGAGATTGAAATCGCCGTGCGCAAATACAGCGTGCCGCATGAGTTTTCTGACGCTTGTGTAGCGATGGCGCGCACATTACCGGACAAGGTGCGTCCGCAAGACAAGCTGCAACGTATTGATTTGACAGACATTCCGTTGGTCACCATCGATGGTGAAGATGCCCGGGATTTTGATGATGCGGTGTATTGCGAACCCGCAACCAAAGGGCGTGGCAAGACGGCGCTCAAAGGTTGGCGTTTGTTGGTGGCAATTGCCGATGTCAGTCACTACGTGGAAACGGGCAATGCCATCGATGTGGATGCGTATGACCGTGCCACCAGCGTGTACTTTCCGCGCCGTGTCATTCCTATGCTGCCGGAAAAACTGTCTAACGGTTTGTGCTCGCTAAACCCGGAAGTCGAACGGCTGTGCATGGTGTGCGATATGTTCGTCACCGAGGATGGCGAGGTCGATGCCTACCAGTTTTACCCTGCAGTGATGTGGAGCCACGCTCGGTTCACTTACACCGAAGTGGCGGCCATCCTTGGCAATACACGAGGGCCTGAAGCTAGCAAGCGCAAAGATCGAGTGCAGGATCTCTTGAACTTGCATGGTGTTTACCAAGCATTGCTCAAATCCCGCCACAAGCGGGGTGCGGTGGATTTCGAGACTACGGAGACACAGATTGTTTGTGATGAAAACGGTCGGATCGAAAAGATCGTGCCGCGTACTCGCAACACAGCGCATCGGTTGATTGAAGAGGCCATGCTCGCAGCGAACGTCTGCAGTGCGGACTTCATTGCCCAGAACAAGCACCAGGGCCTGTTCCGAGTGCATGAGGGTCCGACGCCTGAGAAGCAGGAGATATTGCGTAGCTATTTGAAGGCCAGTGGCATTGGCATGACGATCAGTGACAACCCCGCACCGGGGGAGTTTCAGGCGATTGCTGAGGCGACTAAAGACCGACCCGACGCGCAGCAGATCCACTCGATGTTGTTGCGTTCCATGTCGCAGGCTATTTACACGCCGATCAATAGCGGACATTTCGGCTTGTCGTTTGAAGCCTACACGCACTTCACCAGCCCGATCCGGCGCTACCCGGATTTGTTGGTACACCGTGTGATCAAGGCCATTCTTGCCAAGACCAAATACCAACTCCCGGCACTACCTAAGCCCGGTGAAGCGCATGCCAAGCTGGCAAGGCGTCTGGAAAAAAATCTGGTTTCGAGGGTGAGCAATCCGGAAACCAAGCCCAAGAAGCTCAATGCGGAAGGCACTGCCTGGCAAGCGGCTGGTCTGCATTGCAGTGCCAATGAGCGCCGGGCGGATGAGGCCAGTCGGGATGTGGAAGCCTGGCTCAAATGCAAGTACATGCGCGAGCACTTGGGTGAGGAGTATTCAGGGGTTGTATCCTCAGCGACCACGTTTGGTTTGTTCGTGACGCTCGATGCGATGTATGTAGAGGGCTTGGTTCATATCACCGAGTTGGGCGGGGAGTATTTCCGTTTCGATGAAGCCCGTCAGGAGCTACGCGGTGAACGGACAGGTATCCGCTATGCGATCGGTACCCGGGTTCGTATCCAAGTGAGTCGTGTGGATTTGGATGGTCGCAAGATCGATTTCCGATTGGTCCAAGAAGGTCAGGGTCCTCTCCCCAAGATGCCTGCCGACAAAGGGCATTCCCGTGATTCAAAATCGGGGCGCGCTGAATTCGGTGATCGCCCAGATCTGGATCCGCCGCACTCGCCGATCTTCAAGGGCAAAGTCAGGCAGCAACGGTCAGCAGCAAAAGCGACCAAGAGTAGCCGTTCTGCAGACAAAATAGCACCTTCGGTGAAAAAAACGGCGAAGAAACGGCGATAAGAGCCGCTTACAACGCTGCTATAAAAATAGGAGCTGCTAGTCCTTGTTAAATGGGGGCGAGCAGCTTTTTTTTATAGGTGTTCGATCAGGCGACTGGCAGTCAAGGTTGTTTGCTGTGGCCATTGGTCTGCCAACAGCCCATGGATATAGCAAGCTTCTGACGCAGCTTCCCAAGCCGTGCTGCGCTGTGACAAGAGTGTGCCGGTCAGGCCCGCAAGTACATCGCCCGTTCCGCCAATGGCGAGACGGCCATTTCCTGTGGGGTTGATGCGTGGCTTTCGACCAGGGGCTGCGATCACACTGCCAGACCCTTTCAGTATGACCGTGCATTGAAACGTTTCCGCCAATCTCTGGGCCGCGTCTAGCCGGTTGGCTTGGATCTGGGTGGTCTTGCACCCAAGTAAGCGCGCGGCTTCCAGCGGGTGAGGCGTTATCACCGTGGTGTCGGCGCTGCGCTGGACAAGTGCCTGTGCAAGGTCTGGTCTGATTGCAATCGCATTCAGTGCGTCAGCATCGATGACCAAGCGCTCTGCAAGCTCTAGCCAGTGGGGTAACTGGTGGCTGATGTCGTGCCCACCCCCGCAGCCCGCAACGACCGTAAGGCCTTGGTGTGGCAGCGTGTTGTGGCTGCGCAGCATGATATCGGGCGGGATACCCAAGCCTTGTAGTCCTTCGCTGTTCAAGCAAGCGAGAAAGACCCGGCCGGCACCTGCGTGCAAGGCGGCGCAAGCCGCCAAAACTGCGGCACCTTGCATGCCAAGTGCCCCGCCCACGATCGCGACATCTCCAAAGCTTCCCTTGTGACTTGCGTGGGGTCTGGGGAGGGGCTTGGGTGTCGGGTTCAAGGTGCACCGGATGTGTTCAGTCGTGCTCTCCGTCCCTAGTTTGTGCAGCCAGATGTCACCGCATACATCCCGACCTTGGTGGGTAAACAATCCCGGTTTCAACCCAACAAGGCTCAAAGTGGCAGACGCTTGCACCACCGGTTCGAACGTAGAACCGGTGTCGGCATCCAGGCCGCTCGGGACGTCAATCGCAAAGGTGGGCTTTGCTGCTTGATTGATGCGTTTGATCCACTCCGCATAAGGTGGCTCAGGGTGGCGTTGAAGTCCGATGCCGAGGAGGGCGTCTATACAAACATCCCAGCTATCTGGCGCCTCATGGTGCACTGCGATACCTTCAGCGACCAAACGGGCCCAAGCCCTGGACGCATCAGCAGGAGCGCTTTTTGGGCTTTTGACAGCACTTACATAGACGGTTTTGCCCCAGCGATGGAGATGGATGGCAGCTTCAGCGCCATCTCCACCGTTATTGCCGTTGCCACATGCGATCCAAAAAAATTGCGCGTGTGGGGCTTGAGCGAGTACCCAGCGCGCAATCGCTAGTCCGGCTTGCTCCATCAAGCCAGGTTGACCAATGACCGGCTCGGTAGATGCTTCGATAGCACGTATCTCCGCGCTGGAGAGCAAAGGTATTTCTGTGGTCGGTTTGGCGCTTTGGTGGCTTGCGATCCACTCAAAACTCATAGGTATCACCTTCGCGAGCCAATCGTATGTCAAGCCCTTGTTGGGGTGCGCCGCGTTGGCTCAGTGCTTTTGCGAAGGCACTTTCCAGCGCATCATCGCTACGAGTGGGTTCGTGATGGGTGCAGAAAAGCACTTGGACTCCAGCCTGCTGGGCGAGTTCAATGCTTGTGGCGAAGGTGCCATGTCCCCAGCCTTTTTTGGCAGGGTATTCCTCTGCGGTGTACGAGGTGTCTGCGATCAGCACATCTACGCCGCGAATGGCCCCGACGATTGCACGGTTCTTTTCGTCCACAAGGCTCTGATAGGCCGCGTAGCCTTCATCTTGAGGGTCGTAGATGTTGTAGGGGGGTTCGTGGTCACCGGTAAAAAAGACCGATTTACCGTTGCAATCGATCCGATAGCCGAAATCCACTACCGGGTGATTGAGAAGACAAGGCGTTACCGTCGCGCTGCCGACTTGTACCGGCTCCCCCGGGGACAGGGTCACGTATTCAATCCGCCCTTTCATTTCCTCTTCGCGGACAGGGAAATAGCTGTATTGCAACTGAACAGACATCACTTGCTCAATGCCTTTGCCCGATACGGGGTCAAAGCCGCCGTGAAGGCGCAATGTATTCCCGGGGATGAAATTCGGGATAAAGAAGGGCAGCCCCTGGATGTGATCCCAATGTGAGTGGGTAATCAGCACGTTGGCCGTAATCGGCATCTCGGCGAGCAGTGTTTGCGACAAGGGGAAGATACCGGTGCCCGCATCCAGAATGATCAGCTCATTGTTGTCGGTGCGAATTTCAATGCAGGTGGTATTTCCGCCGTAGCGCACTGTGTGAGGCCCCGGCGAGGCAATGCTTCCCCGCACGCCCCAAAACCTGACTTTCATACGCGAGTCCTTTTACAACGTTGCGAACACTTGCGCCTCTTCGAAGATCACCCTCGGGTCGCCTAATGATGCTATGACTTCATCCAGTGTTCCACCCAGTCGCTTTTGCAGCGCTATGGGAAGTTCATCGATACGGTGATTTCCTGCAAATCCAAAGGCCAAGCGCTTACTAATTTGGTTGGCAGCAAATACACAGGCAATCATGTCAGTGTCTTTGAAGTCGTGGGGCGACAAATGCCTGATTGTTTCAACCAGTGCGGGGGCGAAGCGCCATTTCTCTGCCAGCATGGCGCCCACGATGGAATGGTCTGCCCCGATCGTGGCTTGCAACGCGGTATGCAATGAAGAACCATCATTTGCACTTCGCTCCAAGGCGAGTTTAAATTCTTCAGGCATAAATTGCGCAAAAACGACTTTCCCAAAATCGTGCAGCAGGCCGGCGATAAAGCAATCCATCGGATCAGCGTCCTGAACCCTGCTGGCGAGTTTCTTTGCGAGACCTGCCGTCGCAAGTGAATGGAGCAGGTAAGCCTGCGCATCAAACCCCGCCTTGTTTTCTTGTGGAAGCATTCCGATGGCCGCAATGCTAAGGGCAAGGTTCTTGATAGTGTTGAAGCCCAAATAGACGACCGCATGCCCGATGGAGGTCACTTGACGAGGCAGGCTGTAGTACACCGAGTTCACGACCTTTAGGACTTTGACGGTAACAACCGGGTCTTTGTCGATGACATCAACCAGATCCTTCGGTGTGCTGTCCACGTTGCGAGTGAGCACCAAGATTTTTTCAACGCTTTTGGGGAATGCGGGCATTTTGTCCACAGCCGCGGTGAGCTTTTGCGTAAGTTCCGGGCTCATGCGTTTCCCCTATGGTGTCTATCTTGTTGAGAGATTGGAAGCAATCGATTAGCGGTTGAACCTCAGCGGGTGAAGGAAATCGCCCGAAAGGCTGGCTGGACGCCCCTCTATCTGTTCGCATAGTAATCGAGCGGAGCCGCTTGCCATTCCCCAGCCATTGGCACCGTGCCCCAGGTTGATCCAGAGTCCCGGTGCACCTGCGTTCCCAACCAAGGGGAGACCATCTGGTGTGTATCCACAACTTCCGCGCCACACCTGACTGCCACCCGCATAGTTTGCGGCTCCAGGGAAGTATTGGTCCAGCGCGTTAAAAAGTCGAGCAATCACCCGTTTGTCATGGTCGCCTGCGCTGCCCCGATTGAGCTCTGCACCACCGCAGACGCGCAAGCGCTTGCCGAGTCTGCTGATGGTGATTCCAGTCTTGTGGTCCTGTACCGCACTTTTCGGAGCGTTCAGCGGCTCTCGAATGCCAACGCTCAGGGCGTAGGCGCTGAGCTCTGCAATGGCGCTGAGTGCAGGTGTTCTCAGAGTGATCTTGTTTCGCGCAGAGGACGTGCACAACACCACATGATCGAACACATGCTGCTCACCGCTTGCAAGCCGGAGCATGGGCTGGGCTCCTGCGACTACTTCCGTGACCTCGCTTTGGAATGCGAGTTTGCCACCAGCTTGGGTGAGTTGCTGCTTGATGGCTAAGACAAATTGCCGACAGTTCATGACGCGGTCTGTGGGCAAGCGGATAGCTTTGCGGATGTGGCCGTGGTTATGTAGCGAGGGCTCGGCAACCTCAAGTTCAGATGCCTCTAGCACTTGGTACGGCATCTCCAGCGCTTTCATACTGTCCAAAACTCTGTGGAATGTGTTGAGCTCTTCGTCATTCCGCAGAAGAATCAATTGCCCATCACTTTGTTCCAGCTCTAGCATGCCGTCTTTGATAGTGGCGTCGTTGATTTCGATGCTGCTTTGAATCAATTGTTGAGCGAACCGAATGCGACTTGCAACCGTCTCTTCGGACCCATGGCTGGAGGCCTGCCACAACCAGCGCAAGTCCGGTAATGAACCTTTGCGGAGCCGCGTGAGCTTTCGGGTAAGTTGGCTAAACCTGCTCAAGTGGTTCCCTGAAGCTCCTACGCCTGAAAAAGGAAGCGCGTACGCCGGGCTGCAAATGCCACCATTCGCAAAGGTGCTGCCTTCACCCGCGGCTCCGTTTTTGTCAAAAACGGTAACTTCGTGTCCCCGATTGCAGAGCTCATGCGCTGCTGCGAGGCCAACCACACCTGCTCCCACTACCGCAATTTTCATTTCAGCTTTCGACTTGTGAATCTCTTGTCCAGATCCTGTATTTTTTCATAGCTTTACTGAATTTTCCGCTGCAAACGCCGCCAAATTGCGATCGTTCTTGCGGCTGTTCGCACAGGGCGAGCAGGCTATTTATGGGTGCTGCATGCTATACTCGACGGGCTTAGGGGGTAAGTGCCCACTAAGTAATCACAAATCGCCCCCCAAAGGTGTTGTGCCAGCGAGTAGCTGCGCAATCAGCGGGGCGGATTTCAGACCCAACCTTCGGAGTTAAATATGGCAGTAACAATGCGCGAAATGTTGGAAGCAGGTGTCCACTTTGGTCACCAAACCCGCTTCTGGAACCCGAAGATGGCACCGTTCATCTTCGGTCACCGTAACAAGATTCACATCATCAACCTGGAAAAGTCTTTGCCGATGTTCCAAGAGGCAGCGAAGTTCGTTCGCCAATTGTCCGCAAAGCGTGGCACCATTTTGATGGTTGGCACAAAGCGTCAGGCCCGTGAAATTGTCTCCGCAGAAGCTCAGCGCGCTGGCGTTCCCTTTGTGGACCAGCGTTGGTTGGGTGGCATGTTGACCAACTTCAAAACCGTCAAGACTTCCATCAAGCGCCTGAAGGACATGAAAGTCCAGCAAGAAGCCGGTTTGGACAGCATGAGTAAAAAAGAGCAGTTGATGTTCGCTCGTGAGCTGGAAAAATTGGAAAAAGACATCGGCGGTATTCAAGAAATGAATACCTTGCCAGATGCGATTTTTGTGATCGACGTTGGTTACCACAAGATCGCTATCGCTGAAGCTCGCAAGTTGGGCATTCCATTGATCGGCGTTGTGGATTCCAACCACTCCCCCGAAGGCATCGACTACGTGATTCCCGGTAACGACGACTCTTCGAAGGCGGTTACTTTGTACGCCCGCGGAATCGCGGACGCGATTCTGGAAGGTCGCGCAAATGCCGTGGACGACGTGGTCAAGGCCGTTGCCGCTGAAGGCAATGATGAGTTCGTTGAAGTGAGCGAAGCTTCCGCTTAAGCCCTTCTGCACCCGGAAAAGGGGGCTTTGTTGCCCCTTTTTTTAGCCTTTATTTAAACTGTTTAGATTCGGAGAATACAAATGGCAGCAATTACAGCGAGCATGGTGGCAGAACTGCGCGGCAAGACCGATGCTCCAATGATGGAATGCAAAAAAGCACTTACTGAAGCCGAAGGCGATATGGCCAAGGCGGAAGAGATTTTGCGCGTCAAATTGGGTAGCAAGGCTGGTAAAGCCGCTGCCCGTGTGACGGCTGAAGGTGTTGTTGCCTCCAGCATTGCCAATGGCGTTGGCGCGTTGATCGAAGTGAACTGCGAAACTGACTTTGTGACCAAGAACGACAGCTTCTTGGCATTGGCTGCAGCCGCAGCGTCACTCGTTGCCCAGCACAACCCGGTTGACGTGGCTGCATTGAGCGCTTTGGCTTACGAGCAAGACGGCTTTGGTCCTACACTCGAAGACGTACGCAAAGGCTTGATCGGCAAGATCGGCGAAAACATGACCTTCCGTCGTTTCAAGCGATTCGACGGCTCTGCCAAACTGGCCTCCTACCTGCACGGCACCCGTATCGGTGTGGTTGTTGAGTTCGATGGCGACGAATCCGCTGCGAAAGATGTGGCGATGCACGTTGCTGCCATGAAGCCCGTGTCCTTGTCTGCAGACCAAGTTCCTGCTGAGCTGGTGGAGCGTGAGCGTTCCGTGGCTGCTGCAAAGGCTGCAGAAGATGCTGCAGTCGCAACTGCAGCGGGCAAGCCTGTTCAATCTGCAGAGATCGTGGCTAAGCGCATCGAGGGCGGTGTTCAGAAGTACCTGAAAGAGGTTTCTTTGTTCAACCAGCCTTTCGTGAAAAACGACAAGCAAACTGTGGAACAGATGTTGAAGTCCATCAATACAACCGTGAAGGGTTTCACGCTGTACGTAGTGGGCGAAGGCATTGAAAAGAAGGTCGATGACTTTGCTGCAGAAGTAGCAGCGCAAGTTGCGGCCGCCAAGCAGTCCGCTTAATTCCACAACACGAATCGTCCACCGAACGGGAGTCATCTATGAGTCAATCCAAACCTGCTTACAAGAGAATTTTGCTTAAGCTGTCAGGCGAGGCCTTGATGGGTGACGACCAGTTCGGTATCAATCGCGACACCATCGTCCGCATGGTGGATGAGATTGCGGAAGTGACGCGCTTGGGTGTTGAAGTGGCCGTTGTGATTGGCGGGGGTAATATTTTCCGTGGGGTAGCTGGTGGTTCGGTCGGCATGGACCGCGCAACAGCCGACTACATGGGGATGCTTGCTACAGTTATGAATGCACTGGCTTTGGGCGACACCATGAACAAAGCGGGTTTGACGGCTCGCGTGATGTCTGCGATCGGGATTGAACAGGTTGTTGAGCCTTACGTTCGTCCAAAGGCGCTGCAATATCTCGAAGAGGGTAAGGTCGTCATTTTTGCTGCCGGTACAGGTAATCCCTTCTTCACAACCGATACTGCAGCTGCGTTGCGCGGCGCGGAAATCGGAGCTGAAATGGTCTTGAAGGCGACGAAAGTGGATGGTGTTTACACCGCGGATCCGAAAAAGGATCCGGCTGCAACGCGCTATTCCAAAATCACCTTTAACGACGCGATGACCCAAAATCTGGGGATCATGGATGCCGCAGCGTTTGCCCTGTGCCGTGATCAAAAACTGCCAATTAAAGTCTTCTCAATCTTCAAGCATGGCGCTCTTAAACGTGTTGTGATGGGCGAAGACGAAGGCACCTTGGTGCACGTTTGAGCATTGGGTTGTAGATAGATACTGAGCGAGGAAAAAATGTCCGTTGCTGAAATCAAGAAAACGCTGGATACCAAGATGGAGCAGTCCATCGCAGCTTTGAAAAACAACTTGACGAAAATTCGCACCGGCCGTGCGAATCCTGCGTTATTGGATACAGTCCATGTGGACTACTACGGCTCCATGGTGCCCCTGAGCCAGGTTGCCAACTTGTCTCTCATCGATGCGCGGACTATCAGCGTGCAGCCTTGGGAAAAGAACATGGCCCAGAAGATCGAGAAGGCGATTCGTGACAGCGATCTCGGTTTGAATCCTTCCAGCTTGGGCGAGTTAATTCGCGTTCCATTGCCGGCGATGACAGAAGAGCGACGCAAGGAACTCACGAAGGTCGTGCGCGGAGAAGGTGAGGCGAGCAAGGTCGCCATTCGCAATCTGCGCCGTGACGCCAACGAAGCGGTGAAAAAGCTAGTTAAAGACAAACTCGCTTCCGAAGATGATCAAAAACGTTGTGAAGCTGATGTCCAAAAAGTGACAGACAAGCACATCACGGAAGTCGACCGTTTGGTAGCGTCCAAAGAGCAAGATTTAATGGCCGTTTAAGGCCTTGCAGATGTCATCATCCGGAAATCCATCTGGACTCCATGTCGCCATCGTGATGGATGGAAACGGCAGGTGGGCATCGAAGCGTTTTTTGCCGCGTTTAGCAGGTCACAAGCAAGGGGTAGAGGCGTTGAAGCGCACAGTCCGGGCTTGTCCATCACGAGGCATCGCGGCACTGACAGTGTTTGCGTTTTCCTCAGAGAACTGGAGTCGACCCGCTGATGAGGTTTCCGGCTTGATGGACATTCTCGTCGGTGCGCTCACCCGCGAGGTCGCTCAGCTGAGTGCAGAGGGCGTTCGAATCCGTTTTGTTGGAAGTCGCGCTGGTCTCTCTGAGAAGGTTCAGCAAGGCTTGAGCCAAGCGGAATTGGACACCTCAGGCAACACCTCACTGGACCTCAACATTTGCTTCAACTACGGCGGGCGATGGGATATCGTGCAAGCGGCGAATGCCTTGGTTGCCCGTGGTGCCGCAATTACGGAGCAAACTATGGGCGAGGCCATGGCATTGGCTCCGTCAACTGACCCGGACTTGCTTATTCGGACCGGCGGTGAATTCAGGATTAGTAATTTCTTGTTGTGGCAGTCCGCCTACTCCGAGCTCATCTTCAGCCCGAAGTTATGGCCTGATTATGCGGAAGCGGATTTGGACGCCGCGCTGGAGGAGTTTGCCTCTAGAGAGCGTCGCTTCGGCAAAACCTCGGCTCAGATTGCGTAGTCTCTAAGCCTCTCTTACCAGGGTACCTATGTTGCGCCTACGCATTTTTACGGCAGTAGCGTTACTTGCTGTGCTTCTTCCTGCGGTTTTTTATCCTCATCCCGCAGCGTTTGCCGTGGTCGCAGGTGTCCTGATGGCCTGTGGGGCATGGGAATGGTTTCGGCTGAATCAATCTTCTGATTCGGGGGCTCTTGCAGCGGGCGTCGCCTGTGCTGCGGTTTGTTTCCTATTCTGGTTCTTTCCATTGCCGGCAAAGGCCATGAGCGTTATTTGGTCGTTCTCGGCGCTTGCATGGGTGGTCGGTGGTGGTATTTTGTTGAAGGCGGGTGTTCCTGCGTGGTCCTTGATTCCATCGGCATTGCGTCAGCTGTTGGGTTTCGTGCTTTTGTGTTTTGCATGGCTGGCTGTCGTCAAAGCCAGGGCTCTTGGCATCAACTTCTTATTTTCTGCAATGGCTCTCGTTTGGGTCGCTGACATTGCAGCGTATTTCGCGGGCCGCAGATTCGGTGGACGTTTCTTTTCCGATAAGTTGGCACCAAGTATCAGTCCCGGGAAAACGCGCGAAGGTGCTATCGGTGGCTTGATTGGCGTGGTGCTCCTCGCCTTCGGCTGGTGCATAGCTGACCAGCATTTCTTGATGGACTCCAAAAGCATCTTCTCGATATTGGCCGAGCGTCATTGGCTGTTTATGCTGCTGGGCGCCATTTTCCTAGGGTTGATGAGTATCTGTGGTGACTTGTTGGAGTCTCTGGTCAAGCGTTCTGCAGGTGCCAAAGACAGCAGTCAGCTGTTGCCTGGCCACGGAGGAGTTCTGGACAGAGTCGATGCACTTCTGCCAGTCATTCCACTTGCCATGCTTTTGCAAGCGTTTTAGTTCGGGGCTTCCATGCAACAGGTTTCAGTTTTGGGGTCGACCGGTTCGATTGGTGTCAACACATTAGATGTATTGCGCAGACACACTGACAGGTTTCAGGTTTTTGCGTTAACAGCATCCACGCGCGTAGACCAGATGGTGGAGCAGTGTCTGGAATTCCGGCCGCGCTACGCTGTGATGGTGGATTCCTTGAGTGCCACTACTTTGCAGTCACGCTTAAGGGCTGAGGGCATGAGCACGGAGGTGTTATCGGGCGCCCATGCTTTGAGTGAAGTGGCATCTCACCCAGACGTTCACATAGTCATGGCCGCCATTGTGGGGGCGGCAGGACTAGAGTCTTGTATTGCTGCTGCGCTTGCTGGTAAGCGGCTGTTGTTAGCTAACAAAGAGGCCTTGGTAGTAGGCGGCAACGTCTTTATGTCAGCGGTGGAGCGAGGTGGCGCCACATTACTACCGATTGATAGCGAACACTCCGCGATTTTCCAGTCCTTGCCGGCTGACAAAAGCCTCTGGAAAGCGTCGGTGGACAAACTCATCTTGACAGCGTCAGGTGGTCCTTTCAGGACATGGTCACCCTCACAGATCACAGCTGCAACTCCTGAGCAGGCCTGCGCGCACCCAAACTGGGTTATGGGGCGCAAAATTTCGGTGGACTCCGCCACCATGATGAATAAAGCCTTGGAAGTGATCGAGGCTAAATATTTGTTCAGTGTCTCACCTCGTCAAATTGATGTCTTGATTCATCCTCAAAGCGTAATCCATTCAATGGTTCAGTATGTGGACCACTCTGTGGTTGCTCAGTTGGGTACTCCGGATATGCGCGGGCCCATAGCCTACGGTCTGTCGTGGCCTGAGCGCGTGGAGTCGGGAGCGGCGCCCTTGGACTTTTCGACCATGTCGTCGTGGACGTTCGAATCGATCCGAGATGAACAGCACCAAAGCCGCTTTCCCGGACTTTTCTTGGCCTGGGAAACTTTAGAGGGGCAAAGTGGCTCAACAGCCGTACTGAATGCTGCCAATGAAGTCGCCGTTGCAGCATTTTTGAACCGTGAGATACGCTTTGATCAGATTTATGCGGTAAATCGTGCAACCCTTAACGCTTTGTCCTACACATCACCTGACGATTTGGCTGCGCTTTTGGCGCTTGATGCTGAAGCGCGCGCGGTGGCTACCCAGCACTGCCGCGCACTCTCGACCTGAAATAAGAGGAAATCCATGCAAACCATAGTCGCCTTCCTTGTTGCGATAGGCCTATTGGTTGCTGTGCACGAGTGGGGGCACTACATCGTTGCGCGTGCCTGTGGGGTCAAGGTTTTGCGGTTTTCAATCGGCTTTGGCCCTAGGCTCTGGAGCAGGGTGAGCTCTCGGAGCGGTACAGAATTCGCCGTGAGCCTGATTCCTTTGGGCGGATACGTAAAAATGCTCGACGAGCGCGAAGCAGAAGTGGACCCTGCGGATCGCCATCAAGCATTCAACACCCAGTCCCTCAGCAGGCGAAGCGCCATCGTGGCTGCAGGTCCGTTGGTTAATCTGGTCTTCGCAGTATTGCTGTACTCCTTGCTGAATTGGCAAGCGACTCCGGCGGCTGCGCCTGTCTTGCCAGTCCCGGTCACGGGTTCTCAAGCGGAAATGGGGGGGTGGACTGGCGGCGAGCGCGTATTACGCGTTGGGACCTCACCGGATGCACTCGAACCAGTTCAAACTTTTGATGAATTTCGCTGGCGCCTGACATCGGCGGCACTGGCGCAATCGACACTTTTTATTGAAACCGTACCGGGCCAGGAAAAAACGTCTGGCTCACCGGTTGTCCGGCCGCTCAGTTTTGGCCAAACATCGACTAACGCAGCAGATGCGTCTATGTTTCAGAGAATTGGGTGGGTATCTCCTTTTTCCAAGCCGGTGTTGGGGGACGTAGCGCCTGATTCGCGCGCAGCTTTGGCGGGTTTGCAGTTCAATGATTTGGTCACATCGGTCAACGGAACTTCCATTGCTGATGCATCTACATTGCGTACGATGATTCGCTCCTCCCCTGAAAAGGCGATGGAGTGGGTCGTCGTCCGAGGCTCCGACAGCTTGAGTCTGTCCGTTACTCCTGCGCTTGATCGCTCTGGCGGGCAACCGATAGGGAGGGTAGGGGCCTTTGTGGGCTCGATACCTGAAATGGTGGAGGTTCAGTACGGGTTCTTCGAGGGCATATCGCGCGCCGTAAAAAAGACCGGCGATATCGCATGGATGTCGCTCACAACCATGGGGCAAATGCTGACGGGTCAGGTATCGCTGACCAACCTGAACGGGCCCCTGGCAATTGCGGACTATGCGGGTAAGTCAGCTGCACTGGGTTTTGTCTCTTTTGTAGGATTTCTCGCTTTGGTGAGCATCAGCTTGGGGGTGCTCAACCTTCTACCTCTGCCTGTCTTGGATGGCGGGCACCTGATGTATTATCTTTGGGAAGGTGTCACCGGTCGTCCGGTGCCTGAAAAGTGGTGGGAACGACTGCAACGACTCGGAATTGCGTTGTTGTTGGTGATGATGTCGGTTGCCTTGTACAACGACATCCAACATATCTTGGGTTAGGCCACCGTCGTGGCAACCTAGACCCTCGGAGATTCAAATTGAAATTAATGAAATCAAGCAGCCGCAAGGTCCGTTTTGCGGCCGTGGGTGGTCTTTTGGCGTTCCTGATCCAAAATGCTTGGGCCGTCGACCCATTTCCGGTGAAAGACATCCGTGTCGAAGGCTTGCAGCGTGTCGAAGCAGGTACCGTTTTTGCGTCTATCCCGGTCCGCGTGGGGGACACCTATACCGATGAAAAGGCAGCGGCGTCCATACGCGCTTTGTTCGCCTTGGGTTTATTCAAGGACGTGCGCATCGAGAGTAACAATGGCGTAGTCGTTGTGATTGTGGAAGAGCGTCCCAACGTGGCGGACGTCGATTTCTCTGGAAATCGGGAGTTCGACAAGGACGTTCTCAAACGCGCCTTGCGCGATATTGGGCTGTCGGATGGTCGCCCCTTTGACAAGGCGCTTGTCGATCGCGCTGAGCAGGAGTTAAAACGGCAGTACATCAGCAAGAGCATGTATGCCGTAGAAATTGTCACCACAGTCACGCCGATTGAGCGCAACCGGGTAAACGTGAGCTTCGCTGTCACGGAAGGTGAAGTTGCCAAAATCAGTGAGATTTCGTTCGTTGGCAATAAATCGTTTTCTTCAAGCACGCTGCGTGGTCTGTTCGATTCAGACACGGGGAATTGGCTGAGTTGGTACACCAAATCCAACCGGTACACGCGTACCAAATTGAACGCGGATGTAGAGACACTCCGTTCATATTATTTGGCGCGTGGTTTTTTGGAGTTCAAGGTGGACTCTACCCAAGTGGCCATCTCCCCGGACAAAAAAGACATTGCGATCACGCTCAGCATGACTGAAGGAGAGCAATTTGCGGTATCCAACATCAAGCTGGCTGGCAATTTTTTGGGTAAGGAAGCCGAATTTCAGTCCTTGGTAACGATCAAGGCAGGTGAGCCTTACAACGCGACAGACGTGGCTCAGACAACAAAGGGGTTCACTGATTATTTTGCGAATTTTGGCTATGCTTTCGCTCGTGCTGAAGCTCGCACAGAGATCGATCGCACTACCAATCGCGTGGAAATTACTCTCGTGGGCGAGCCCTCACGCCGTGTATACGTGCGGCGTATCAATGTTGCGGGTAACGACCGGACTCGCGACGAAGTGATTCGCCGCGAATTCCGTCAGCTTGAAGCCGCTTGGTACGACGGTGAAAAAATTCGCTTGTCCCGAAATCGTGTTGATCGGCTGGGCTACTTCACCAATGTGGGCATCGAAACCCAAGAGGTAGCAGGTGCTCCTGATCAGGTAGACCTCACCATTTCTGTGGTGGAAAAGCCTACAGGAAGCATCAGTTTGGGGGCAGGTATTTCGAGCGCTGACGGCTTGGGACTGTCTTTCGGATTCAAGCAGGAGAATGCTTTCGGGTCCGGCAATTCCCTCGGCATTGAAGTCAATACGAGCAAGTCCAACCGCACTGTAGTGCTCAGCACTTCAGATCCGTACTTTACGGATGACGGTGTGTCGCGAACCTTTGATCTGTATCAGCGGACCTCGCGCCCTTACGACGATGCATCCACCTACGCGATTGAGACTACGGGTATCGGTGTCCGTTTTGGGGTTCCATTTTCCGATTCAGACACCGTGTTTTTCGGGTTGGGTGCGGACAAGACGCGAATCATTCCAGGGACACTTCTACCCACGGTCTATCAAGACTATGCCAACGAGTTTGGTTACAGCGCAACTGCGGTGCCTGTGACGATAGGTTGGTCGCGTGACACCCGTGACAGCGCATTGGTGCCCAGTACCGGTCGGGTGATTCGCACCAACGGTGAATGGAGTGTGGGCGGTGACATGCGCTACGTTCGCGGAACGGCGCAGTACCAGCAATTTGTGCCCGTTACCCGCAGAGTGACCGCGGCTTTCAATAGTGAGCTGTCCATCGGAGCTGCGACTGGTTCCGGTTCCTATCCGATTTTTAAAAACTACTACCTGGGTGGACTCGGCTCGGTCCGTGGCTTCGAGCAGGGAAGTCTCACGACAGCAGCTCAACGAGCCGCTTCGTTGACTTCGACAGGCGGTGCGAAGAAAGTAGTGTTCAACGCGGAGCTATTGTCTCCGTTGCCCGGTGGTGGGAATGACCGTACCTTGCGCGGCTTTGCCTTCGTCGACGCGGGTGGCATCTACGCGCCTAATGAGGCTATTCAGCTCTCTGAAATGCGTTCTTCTTTCGGTGTGGGTATTAGTTGGATTTCACCGGTTGGACCTTTGCGTTTGGCTTTTGCCCGGCCATTATCCAAATTTGACGCAGATAAAATGCAGTCCATTCAATTTCAAATTGGAACCACTTTTTAATGAAAACAGCACAAATCAAATGGGTGTTGGTAGCTGCGATGGCTTTGACGGCCACCGGCGGTTTTGCCCAAGAGTCCAAGGTCGGTTACATCAATACACAACGCATTACGACAGAGTCTGCGCCCGCCAAGGCCGCACAGGCGAAGTTGGAGGCGGAGTTTTCCAAGCGCCAGAAAGATCTCGCGGACGTTCAGCAGTCGCTGAAGTCTATGAGCGACAAGTTCGAGCGCGACGCGCCGGCTATGTCCGAGGCTCAGCGGACCACGCGTCAGAAAGAATTTGCGGAGCAAAATCGCGACTTCCAGCGCAAGCAGCGTGAATTCCAAGAAGACTTGAATGGCCGCCGTAATGAAGAGTTGCAACAGGTGTTGGACAAGGCGAACAAGGCAGTGAAACAAGTTGCTACGGACGAGAAGTACGACATCGTGATCCAAGAAGTGGTCTACAGCAGCCCACGTCATGACATCACCGAGAAGGTGCTGAAAATCCTCAACCAAAGCGCCAAATAAACTTTGTCGCAAGCGTTATCTCATGTGAGTTCCCATTCGCTTTCCTCCTTGGTATTGAACCTTGGTGGAGAGCTTATCGGTCCGGGCGATGTCATGATTTCAGGCCTTGCGCCTTTGGAATCAGCCACGGCGCAAGACATCAGCTTCCTCAGTAACCCGAAGTACCAGCAACAGCTGTCTCTGAGTCGAGCAGGCTGCGTGATCGTGAGCCCGGCCATGGCGGCAGACGGCGCTCGTCGCGGCCCCTGTATCGTCTCGCCCAATCCTTATCTGTATTTCGCGCGATTGACGCAGCTTTGGCGGCAGCTAACAGCGCGCCCCATCGGTAACGAGCCCCTGGTTCACCCCAGTGCAGTGGTGCACCCAGATGCCCATATTGCGGCAACAGCTCGCATCGGCCCTTTGTGCGTCATCGAGGCGGGTGCTCGTGTCGGCGAACACACGGTATTGAAGTCACGGGTCACAGTGGGCGAGGATTGCCACATTGGTGATCGTTGTATCGTGCATGCGGGCGTGGTCATCGGTGCTGATGGTTTTGGCTTCGCTCCTGACGGTGCTCGCTGGGAAAAAATTGAGCAATTGGGCGCTGTCAGAATTGGCAATGACGTAGAAATCGGTGCCAACACCTGCATCGACCGTGGTGCCTTGCAAGACACGGTGATTGAGGATGGGGTCAAGCTGGACAACCTGATTCAGATTGGCCACAACGTCCGCATCGGCGCACACGCGGCAATGGCGGGTTGCGTTGGCGTTGCCGGATCTGCCACTATCGGCACGGGCTGCACGGTGGGTGGGGGGGCGATCATCCTCGGCCATCTGTCCTTGGCCCCAGGAGTGCATGTTTCTGCAGCCACTGTAGTGAGCAAGTCGATACACAAGCCGGGTCAATATACGGGGATTTTCCCTCTGGATGAAAACGCCAATTGGGAGCGCAATGCGGCTTCATTGAAGCAACTGCACAGCCTGCGCGATCGAATTAAAACCTTGGAAAAAGAGAAGAAGCCATGATGGATATCCATAAAATTTTGAAGCAATTGCCGCACCGTTATCCATTTTTGTTGGTGGATCGCGTGCTTGAGTTGGAAAAAGGCAAAACCATCAAGGCGCTGAAGAACGTCACGATCAACGAGCCGTTTTTTGAGGGGCATTTCCCTCACCGCCCCGTGATGCCGGGTGTGTTGATGTTGGAAGCACTGGCCCAAGCCGCCGCCTTGCTGGCTTTCGATGCGCTGGATACCTCTCCTAACGACCAGATGGTCTACTACTTTGCAGGGATCGACGGCGCACGCTTCAAGCGCCCGGTAGAGCCGGGCGACCAGCTCACGCTCAACGTGGAAATGCTGCGTATGAAAGCCGGAATCTTTAAATTCAAAGCCAGTGCCATGGTCGGGGATGAGTTGGCCTGCGAGGCCGAGTTGACCTGCGCCATGCGCGCCATTAGCTAAGGGCTAGACGTGTCAAACGTACATCCCACCGCCATCGTTTCGCCCGGTGCTGAGCTCGACAGCTCGGTCACCGTCGGTCCATACACTGTGATCGGCCCGCATGTGCGTATCGGTGCCGGCACGACGGTCGGCCCGCATTGCGTGATCGAGGGGCACACCACGATCGGGCAAGACAACCGGATCTTTCAGTTCAACTCTTTGGGCGCGATCCCGCAAGACAAGAAATATGCGGGTGAGCCTTGCGAACTGATGATTGGTGACCGCAATACGATCCGCGAGTTCTGCACCTTCAATATCGGTTCGCCGGGCGATGCCGGTGTGACCCGCGTGGGCAACGACAACTGGATCATGGCCTATGTGCACCTTGCGCACGACTGTGTGGTGGGCAATCACGTTATCTTCGCCAACAACTCCCAGTTGGCAGGTCATGTGCATGTGGACGATTGGGTCATTCTCGGTGGGTTTACCGTGGTCCACCAGTTCGTGCGTTTGGGCGCGCACAGCATGAGCGCTATGTGCTCTTTGTTGTTTGCCGATTTGCCGCCCTTTGTGATGTGCCAAGGGCAACCGGCCGCTGCGCGGTCGATGAACTTTGAAGGTTTGCGCCGCCGGGGTTGGACGCCGGAGCGTATCTCGGGCATCAAAGCGATCCACAAAGCGCTCTATCGCGATGACCTTGCGCTGGAGCAAGCCAAGGAACGCATCGCGCTCATGGCCGCAGAACGCCCTGAAACAGCCCCAGACGTCGCCATGATGAACACCTTCCTCGCTGGCGTGTCCGCGCAGCGCGGTATCGTGCGCTAAGCGCGTTTTTTGCTGGATGGCCATGGCGAGGAGTACGTGCCCCGGTTCAGAGCCATCCCTCGCGCTCGTTGCGGGCGAGGCTTCCGGCGATCTGCTAGCTGGCTTGCTGCTTGCCGGCATGCGTGCACGCTGGCCTGCCGCCACGTCGGGCGGAATCGGCGGCCCGCAGATGGCCAAGCAAGGCTTCGACGCCTGGTGGCCGCACCACAAATTGGCGGTACACGGATTCAGCTGGGAGTTGCTGCGGCGCTACCGCGAGATCGTGGGGATTCGTGCATCCTTGGGTGATCGATTGCTGGCGGACAAGCCGGATGTATTCATCGGCGTTGATGCCCCGGATTTCAACCTGGCCCTCGAAGCCCGGCTCAAACAGCACGGTGTCAAAACGGTGCATTTCGTTTGTCCCTCGATCTGGGCCTGGCGGCCGGAGCGGGTGGAAAAGCTGCGCCAGAGCACAGACCATGTGCTGTGCATCTTTCCTTTCGAGCCTGCATTGTTGGCGTCCCACGGCATAGCGTCTACCTATGTGGGACACCCGCTGGCAAACGTCATTCCTATGGACCCTGACAAAGCCGCCGCACGACACGCCTTGGGCTTGCAGCCGGAAGATGAGGTGGTGGCTATCTTGCCGGGTAGCCGTCAATCCGAGATCCGGCACCTCGCCTTGCGATTCTTTAAGGCTGCAGCCCTCATGCTGAATGCGCGAGCTGCTATCAAATTTATAGTGCCTGCAGTACCCGGCTTGTTACCCGAAATCACCGCTATTGCAGAGCGCAGCGGAATCGGCAGCCGCTTGCAGTTGTTGACCGGGCAGAGCCATACGGCCTTGGCTGCATGCGACGTCACCTTGATTGCCAGCGGTACCGCCACCCTGGAGGCCGCTCTGTTCAAGCGGCCCATGGTGATCGGCTACCACATGTCCTGGTTATCGTGGCAAATCATGCGGCGCAAACGCTTGCAGCCGTGGGTAGGCCTGCCCAATATTTTGTGTCGGGATTTCGTGGTGCAAGAGATCCTGCAAGACGACGCAACCCCTGCTGCATTGGCGCAGGCCACGCTCCAGTGGCTGGACGCGGCGCGCAGCGAGCCTGCCAAAATAGCGGCCCTTCAATCCACTTTCCGCACGCTGCACACTGATTTGCGGCGTGATACCGCCACCCTTGCGACCGATGCCATCGAAAAAGTCCTCCAAAGCTAAAGTTGCTGTGCCCGGGGTGCAGCAAGTAGCCTTCAGTTGGGACCTGCCCGGGCTCATGGCTGGTGTGGATGAGGCCGGCCGTGGTCCGCTGGCTGGGCCTGTAGTCGCCGCGGCGGTCATTCTGGATGACTTGCGTCCTATCGCCGGGTTGAATGACTCCAAAAAACTGACGGCAGCCCGTCGCGAAAAGCTGTTTGACGAAATCCGCGCCAAGGCTCTGTGCTGCTCGATTGCACAGGCCTCTGTCGAGGAGATCGATGAAATCAATATCCTGCAAGCCACCTTGCTGGCCATGCGCCGTGCGGTGGAGGGCTTGCGCTTGAAGCCTGCCAAAGTGCTGGTCGACGGCAACCGCTTGCCGGTCCTTGACGTGTTGGCCGAGGCAATCGTCAAGGGGGATGCAACCGTGCCTGCGATCTCAGCCGCCTCCATTCTCGCCAAGGTGACCCGTGACCGCTGGTGCGCTGAGCTGGATGCTCAGTATCCCCAGTACGGTTTCGCCGCCCACAAAGGCTATGGGACCGCGGTGCATCTTGCCGCCCTTGAGGCCCATGGTGCGTGTCCCGCGCACCGTAAAACTTTTGCGCCGGTCACCCGGGTGCTCTAAACCGCTATGACCGAACCTGTATTCATCAGCTCCCGTGAGAACGCACTTCTTAAAGAATTGCGCAAACTCAGCACCGACAACACCGCCTATCGCAAAGCCGGGCGATTCTGGATCGAGGGAGACCACCTGTGCGGAGCCGCCTTGACCCGTGGTGTGAAGCCTGCAGTGTTGGTGGCTTCTGAGTCATTTTGGCCTCTAGCCCCCGTCGAATATGCGCGAGCAGCTATCAAAATCGTAGTGATTCCGGATGGGGCGTTCCACGAGATCAGTGGCTTGGAGTCGCCGGCCCGTGTTGGCTTTGTGGTCGATTTGCCGGCCGCTGCCGCCATAGACCCCGATGCCGCCACCGTCATTCTCGACCGGGTGCAAGACGCGGGGAATGTGGGCTCCATCCTGCGCAGTGCGGGCGCATTCGGCTTTCGCCAAGTGTTGGCGCTCAAAGGGGCGGCCGCTTTATGGAGCCCCAAAGTTTTGCGCGCTGGCATGGGTGCACATTTCGGACTCCAATTGGTCGAGGGCTTGGAACTGGCAGACCTAGATGCCCTGCGTGTGCCCTTGGTGGTGACCAGCTCACACCAAGGGGATTTGGTGCAGCGACTTGATTTGCCGCATCCCTGTGCCTGGGCGATGGGGCATGAAGGGCAGGGTGTCTCTGAGGCCCTGATGGCGCGCGCCACCGTCTTTGCCCGCATTGGCCAGCCGGGGGGCGAGGAGTCTCTCAATGTGGCCGCAGCAGCAGCCATTTGTCTGCATGCCAGCAGTTTGAAGCTTGCCTGAAACTGAATTCGGGTTTGCCCTCGGTTATAATCAGAGGCTTTCCAGAAAACAGCCGTCCCAAGCGCAACTCTGCACATTCCCTCGTAAAAAGCATCCGCAAGGACTCACATCCTGCGCGGCACCCGCCAAGAGCCTGTCTTGAGCGCGTTTGGGCGTACCCGTAAAACATTCGGAGAAACCAGTGCTTTTGTCTCTCAAGGGAACTACCCCACCCGCCATCCTGGCGCTCGCAGACGGCACGGTCTATATTGGCAATTCCATTGGGGCCGCAGGCTCCACGGTCGGCGAGGTTGTGTTCAACACCTCCATGACCGGCTATCAGGAAATCCTCACGGATCCTAGCTACTGCCAGCAGATCGTCACCCTCACTTACCCCCACATCGGCAACTACGGTGTCAACCCCGAAGACGTGGAGTCCCACAAAGTCTTTGCGGCAGGTTTGATCATCAAAGACCTGCCCTTGGTGGCAAGCAATTTCCGTAAAACCCAAACGCTGACCGAGTACTTGGTGGCAGAGGGCACGGTGGCGATTGCCAATATCGATACCCGTCAGTTGACCCGCCAGCTGCGTACCCAAGGTGCGCAAAACGGCTGCATCATGGCACTGGCGGCCGGCGAATCGGTCACCAAAGAGGCGATCGAAAAAGCCGTCGCTGCGGCCAAAGGTGCGCCCAGCATGGCTGGCCTGGATTTGGCTAAAGTGGTCTCCAGCCAAGAGAGCTATGCCTGGACCGAAGCCGAGTGGACGCTGGGCCAAGGCTATGGCCAGCAAACCGCTCCCAAGTTCCATGTGGTGGCCTACGACTTTGGCGTCAAGAAAAACATCCTGCGCATGTTGGCCCAGCGGGGTTGCAAGGTCACGGTCGTGCCGGCGCAAACGCCAGCAGCCGATGTGCTCAAGCTCAACCCCAACGGTATTTTCCTGTCCAACGGCCCCGGTGACCCGGAGCCTTGCGATTACGCCATTGCAGCAGCCAAGGAATTGATCGAAACCGGCACGCCGACCTTCGGTATTTGCTTGGGCCACCAGATCATGGCGTTGGCCAGCGGTGCCAAAACCTTCAAGATGAAGTTCGGTCACCACGGTGCCAACCATCCGGTCAAAGACCTCGACAGCGGCCAAGTGTCTATCACCAGTCAAAACCACGGTTTTGCGGTGGATGAAAAAACCTTGCCTGCCAACCTGCGTGCCACCCATGTCAGCTTGTTTGACGGAACCTTGCAAGGCTTGGAGCGCACCGACAAACCAGCGTTCTGCTTCCAAGGGCACCCTGAAGCCTCTCCAGGTCCGCACGACATCGGGTACCTGTTTGACCGGTTCATTCGCGAGATGGAAAAGAAAGCAGCCTGAGCACCATGAGCTTCTATGGCGTGACTGACCTCTGGACCTATGTGGTGGGCGCTTTGGGCATCATTTTGTTGCCCGGGCCTAACTCATTGTTTGTCTTGTCAGTCGCGACCGTGCGGGGCGTCAAAGCCGGCTACCAAGGCGCCATGGGCGTTTTTGTGGGCGACACCATATTGCTGTTGCTCACGGCGCTTGGAGCTGCTGGTTTGTTGCGTACTTATCCCGCGCTATTCATGGTGGTGAAATACGCAGGTGCCGCGTACCTCACCTGGGTCGGGGTGAATCTGGTGATCGCCGCGATCCGCAAGTGGCGCAGCCACCAGCCCATGCAAGCTGCCGCAGATGGCGCTGTGGCAGAGGCCTCGGCCCATTTGCAGCAGCCTTTCAAGCGGGCGTTGGTCATCAGCCTGCTGAATCCCAAGGCGATTCTTTTTCTGCTGTCGTTTTTTGTGCAGTTCATTGACCCTGCCTACGAAACGCCTGCGGTGCCTTTCTTGATATTGAGCGCCATCATCATGGTGTTCAGTGCTGTGTATCTTTCTGCCCTGATTTTTGCAGGTGCCCGACTGGCCCAGGGTTTCAGCCGCCGCAAGCGGCTGAGTGCCACCCTGTCCAGTGCCGTGGGCGGCCTGTTCGTCTGGTTCGGTGCCAAGCTGGCAACAGCCAGCCTGAACTGAATCCGATTGATTTGATTAAAAACTAAAAAGCCCTAAAGCTAAGAGTCCACCATGCCAAAACGTACCGACATTAAAAGCATTCTCATCATCGGCGCCGGCCCCATCATCATCGGGCAGGCCTGTGAGTTCGACTACTCCGGCGTGCAAGCGTGCAAAGCTTTGCGTGAAGAGGGCTACAAAGTCATTCTGATCAACAGCAACCCCGCGACGATCATGACCGACCCTGCCACCGCCGATGTAACCTACATCGAGCCTATTACCTGGCAAACGGTCGAAAAAATCATCGCCAAGGAAAAGCCTGACGCGATTCTGCCCACCATGGGTGGCCAGACTGCGCTGAACTGTGCGCTGGACCTGTGGCACCACGGCGTGTTGGACAAGTACAAGGTCGAGCTGATCGGTGCAACGCCCGAGGCCATCGACAAGGCGGAAGACCGCTTGAAGTTCAAGGACGCCATGACCAAAATCGGTCTGGGCTCCGCGCGCTCCGGTATCGCCCACAGCATGGACGAGGCGTGGGCGGTGCAAAAGACGTTGGGCTTCCCCACCGTTATTCGCCCCAGCTTCACTTTGGGCGGTACTGGCGGCGGTATTGCCTACAACTCCGAGGAGTTTGAAACCATTTGCAAGCGCGGCTTGGAAGCCTCGCCCACCAATGAGCTGCTGATCGAAGAATCGCTTTTGGGCTGGAAAGAGTACGAGATGGAAGTGGTGCGCGACAAGGCGGACAACTGCATCATCGTGTGCTCGATCGAAAACTTGGACCCCATGGGCGTGCATACCGGTGATTCCATCACTGTGGCGCCTGCACAGACCTTGACCGACAAGGAATACCAGATTCTGCGGAACGCCTCTTTGGCGGTGCTGCGTGAAATCGGTGTGGACACTGGTGGCTCTAACGTGCAGTTCTCGATCAACCCGGTCGACGGCCGCATGGTGGTGATCGAGATGAACCCGCGCGTGTCTCGCTCTTCCGCTTTGGCTTCCAAAGCCACAGGCTTCCCGATTGCCAAGGTCGCAGCCAAGCTGGCCGTGGGCTTCACCCTCGACGAGCTGCGTAACGACATCACCGGTGGTGCTACCCCCGCGTCGTTCGAGCCTTCCATCGATTACGTGGTCACCAAGATTCCGCGTTTCGCGTTTGAAAAATTCCCTGCAGCCGACAGCCGCCTGACCACCCAAATGAAGTCGGTGGGCGAGGTGATGGCCATGGGCCGTACTTTCCAAGAGTCCTTCCAGAAAGCCCTGCGCGGCCTGGAAGTGGGCGTGGACGGCATGAACGAAAAAACCCAGGACCGCGAAGTGCTGGAAAAAGAGCTGGGCGAGCCCGGCCCCGAGCGCATCTGGTACGTGGGTGACGCTTTCGCCCAGGGTATGAGCGTGGACGAGGTGTTTGCGCTGACCAAGATCGACCCTTGGTTCTTGGTTCAGATCGAGCAGATCGTGAAGCTGGAGCTCGAAATCGAGCGCCTGCCCCAGCCCGCCAGCGGCTCTGCGCTAGACAAGATCGATGCGCCTACGCTGCGCGCATTGAAGCAAAAAGGTTTCTCGGACCGCCGCCTGGCACGCCAGTTCAAGACCACCGACAAGGCGGTGCGCGAGAAGCGCCGTGCTTTGGGTGTGCGCCCGGTCTACAAGCGCGTGGACACTTGCGCCGCCGAATTTGCGACCAACACGGCTTACATGTATTCCACCTACGAGGCCGATGGCTCCGAGTGTGAAGCTGCGCCTACCGATAAGAAAAAGATCATGGTGCTGGGCGGTGGCCCCAACCGTATCGGCCAGGGTATCGAGTTTGATTACTGCTGTGTGCACGCCGCTTTGGCCATGCGCGAAGACGGCTACGAGACCATCATGGTCAACTGCAACCCTGAGACCGTGTCCACCGACTACGACACCTCTGACCGCCTGTACTTCGAACCCTTGACGCTTGAAGACGTGCTGGAAATTGTCGACAAGGAAAAGCCGGTCGGCGTGATCGTGCAGTACGGTGGCCAGACGCCTTTGAAGTTGGCGCTCGACCTCGAGGCCAACGGCGTGCCCATCATTGGCACCACGCCTGACATGATCGATGCGGCTGAAGACCGTGAGCGCTTCCAGAAACTGTTGCACGCCCTGAACCTGCGCCAGCCGCCGAACGCGACCGCCCGCACCGAGCCCGAAGCGCTGGAAAAGGCCGCTGCCTTGGGTTACCCCCTCGTAGTGCGCCCCAGCTATGTGTTGGGTGGCCGCGCGATGGAAATCGTGCACGAGCAGCGCGACCTGGAGCGCTACATGCGCGAAGCCGTGAAGGTGAGCAACGACAGCCCCGTGCTGCTGGACCGCTTCTTGAACGATGCGATCGAGTGCGATGTGGACTGCATCCGCGATAACACTGGTGCGACGTTCATTGGTGGTGTGATGGAGCACATTGAGCAAGCTGGCGTGCACAGCGGTGACTCTGCCTGCTCGCTGCCACCTTTCAGTCTGCATGCGGACACGGTCGCCGAAATCAAGCGTCAAACCAAGGCCATGGCGGGTGCTTTGAATGTAGTCGGATTGATGAATGTGCAGTTTGCCATCCAAAACGTTGACGGCAAAGATGTCATCTACGTGCTGGAAGTGAACCCCCGCGCAAGCCGGACTGTGCCGTTTGTTTCCAAGGCGACTGGCATTCAGTTGGCCAAGGTTGCTGCGCGTTGCATGGCAGGCCAGTCATTGGCAAGCCAAGGCATTAGCAAGGAAGTGACCCCGCCTTACTTCAGCGTCAAAGAAGCGGTGTTCCCCTTCGTGAAGTTCCCCGGTGTGGACACCATCCTCGGACCTGAGATGAAGTCTACGGGTGAAGTCATGGGCGTGGGCAAGACCTTTGGCGAAGCGTTTGTGAAGAGCCAACTCGGCGCAGGCGCCAAGCTCCCACGCGGCGGCAAGGCGTTTATCTCGGTAAAACAAGCGGACAAGCCCCGTGCGGTGGAAGTCGCACGCAAGCTGGTCGGCCTGGGCTTTGAAGTCGTGGCTACCAAAGGCACCGCCGCGGCTATCAACGCAGCGGGTGTGGCCTGTGGCGTGGTGAATAAGGTCACCGAAGGTCGCCCGCATATTGTGGATACCATCAAAAACGAAGAAATTTCGATGGTGGTGAACACGGTGGAAGAGCGCCGCAATGCGATTGCAGACTCCCGCCTGATTCGCACTTCCGCATTGCTGGCCCGTGTCACCACGTACACCACGATTGCGGGTGCAGAAGCAGCCGTCGAAGGCATGAAGTACCTCGACAACCTGGGTGTGATTTCTGTGCAGGAGATGCACGCAGAACTCCTGGCCTAAAAGCCCTCAATCGTTGGCATAATCGTGTCAACCGCAAAGGACAGTGCCGCGCGCAAGCGCCGCACTGTCCTTGTACTTTGAGGCTCTGTAAAACCTAGCTAGAGACACCATGGCAACCTATCCCATTACCAAGCGCGGCGCTGAAATGCTCAAAGCCGAACTGCACAAGCTCAAAACCGTAGAGCGTCCTTCGGTGATCCAAGCTATCGCTGAGGCCCGTGCCCAAGGCGATTTGAGCGAAAACGCCGACTACGACGCTGCCAAAGAGCGCCAGGGCTTTATTGAAGGTCGTATCCAGGAAGTGGAGGGCAAATTGTCCGCTGCGCAGGTGATTGACCCCGCGTCGATCCAAGCGGATGGTCGTGTCGTTTTCGGTGCGACCGTGAAGTTGGAAGATGAAGAAAGTGGCCAGCAGGTCAAGTACCAGATCGTGGGTGAAGACGAGGCAGACCTCAAGCAAGGCCTGATCAACATCAGCAGCCCTATTGCCCGTGCCTTGATCGGCAAAGAGGTGGGTGACACCGCAGTAGTACTCGCACCCGGTGGTGAGCGTGCCTACGAGGTCGTGGCCGTCGACTACATCTGATGCGGCAACTCCCTGTCTGGTTGGCGGCTGCGTGGGCCATGAGTCTGAGCATGTTGGGCTTGCTGGTCGTGCCTATGTTATTTGTGCACTTGCCCACACCCGCCATGGCCGGGCAAATGGCGGCTAAGTTGTTCAGCGCCCAGACATGGATCTCCGTGGCCTGTGGCGCGATGTTGCTGATTGCATTTCGGTCAAATCGGCGCCTGGTGCCCGTGGAATCCGCGCAGTCTGCTACGCTTTTTGTAGTGGGCGGGGTTCTGTTGGCACTCATGGTCGAACTGGCCATTGCCCCGCGCATCGTGGCGCGGGAGAACCTTGCCTTGTGGCACCGCTTGGGCACCGGCCTGTTTGTGGTCCAGTGGATTTGCGCCTTGGTGGTCCTGCGCCAAATGGTCGCTGCACTATCGGGCAGCCGCGATACACCGGACGCGCAGGCATAAAAAAACCGGAGCTTGAGGCTCCGGTTGTCAGTTTTCTTTGGGTATCAGGTCTGGCTGCGTTTTTTGACGCTGGTCTGTGGCTTCGGCTTGGCGCGCTTGATGTTGCCGCCGGGCGTGAGGCGCTGGTTGCCCAGAACGCGCAGTGTCTTGACTTCGGGGCGGGTGCCGGGACGGCCGAACTTCAACACCTTGAAGTCGCGGGGGCCGGGCATGCGGTCTTCGTCAACCGCTTTTTCCTTTGTGGCCTTGGGGCGCCAGAGCACCAGCAATTTGCCGATGTGCTGGATGGGTGCAGCATTGAGCTCATCCGCCAGGGTTTTGAACATCTCGTCGCGGGCTACGCGGTCGTCCGAGAACACGCGGACTTTGATGAGTCCGTGGGCATTCAGGGCGGCGTCGATTTCTTTTTTTACGTTGGCAGTCAGGCCATCGCCACCGACCATAACAACAGGGTCAAGGTGGTGGGCTTCAGCGCGGTGATCTTTGCGCTGAGCGGGTGTCAATTGGATTTGAGGCATGTGGGTATTATCAACGCAATGAAAACGCAGAGCAAAAGTAACAAGCCCGATAACAAGGCCGGCAACAAAAAGGTCAATAAAGCGTGGTTGCACGACCATATTAACGACCCCTATGTGAAATTGGCCAACAAAGAGGGCTACCGCGCGCGCGCGGCCTACAAGCTCAAAGAGATCGATGAAACCCTGCACTTGGTCAAACCGGGGCAGTTGGTGGTGGATTTGGGGTGCACCCCCGGTGCCTGGAGCCAGTACCTACGGCGGCGCATGTCCCCTCAGGGGGCGGCGGCAGGGGCCCTGAACGGCACCTTGATCGGCTTGGACCTGCTTCCTATGGAGCCGATTGAAGGGGTGACCTTTATTCAAGGCGATTTCCGGGAGGCCGAAACTTTGACGAAGCTGGAGGCCGCGCTGGGCGGGCACAAGGCAGATCTGGTGGTCTCGGACATGGCGCCCAACCTGTCGGGCATTTCATCTGCGGACGCGGCCCGCATTGAGTACCTCGTTGAACTGGCCATCGAATTTGCCCAAAACCACATGAAACCCCAAGGCGCACTCGTCGCCAAAGTGTTTCATGGCGGGAGCTACAACGCCGTGGTGCAAAAGTTCAAAGAGGCCTTTGTCACCGTGAAGCCCTTGAAACCCAAAGCATCACGAGACCGGTCTTCTGAAACCTTCCTGATTGGTATGGGCCTGAAGGGCTTTTGAGACTTAGTTGATCAAACCCATGCTATTTCTATGGATGTCCGCAAGCAAAAAAGTATGCGACATCCTTGAAAGGCCTAAAATGGTTGCCATGTATGCGGGGCAAGGGCCCTCGCGTCCTGAATGGAGCTTCGCTTGAATAATCAGTGGTTTTCTAAAGTTGCAGTGTGGTTGGTGATCGCCTTGGTGCTTTTCACCGTGTTCAAGCAATTTGATTCGCGCGCCTCTGCGTCTGGCATGGTCGGCTATTCCGACTTCCTGGAGCAGGTCCGCAACAACCAGATCAAAAGCGCCATCATCCAAGAGGGGCAAGGCGGCACAGAAATTCTGGCCATCACCTCTGATGACCGCAAAGTCCGCACGACAGCGACTTATCTCGACCGCGGCCTGGTGGGCGATCTGATTGCCAACAACGTCAAATTCGATGTCAAGCCCCGCGAAGAAGGCTCCTTGCTCATGACCTTGCTGGTGAGCTGGGGCCCGATGCTGCTGTTGATCGGCGTGTGGGTGTACTTCATGCGCCAAATGCAAGGCGGCGGCAAGGGCGGAGCTTTTAGCTTCGGCAAGAGCAAAGCCCGCTTGCTTGACGAGAACACCAACACCGTGACCTTCGCCGACGTGGCAGGTTGCGACGAAGCCAAAGAAGAAGTCAAGGAGGTGGTTGACTTCTTGAAGGACCCCAGCAAGTTTCAAAAGCTGGGCGGCCGTATCCCCCGCGGTTTGTTGCTCGTGGGCCCTCCCGGTACCGGTAAAACGCTGCTGGCCAAGTCGATCGCCGGTGAAGCCAAAGTGCCGTTCTTCAGTATTTCCGGTTCTGACTTTGTCGAAATGTTTGTGGGCGTGGGTGCATCCCGCGTGCGCGACATGTTCGAGAACGCCAAAAAGAACGCGCCGTGCATCATCTTTATCGATGAAATTGACGCTGTCGGCCGTCAGCGTGGTGCTGGCCTCGGCGGTGGCAATGACGAGCGCGAACAAACTCTGAACCAGATGCTGGTGGAGATGGACGGCTTTGAAACCAATGTCGGCGTGATCGTGGTAGCTGCTACCAACCGCCCTGACATCTTGGATGCCGCTTTGCTGCGCCCCGGCCGTTTTGACCGCCAGGTGTATGTGACGCTGCCCGATATCCGTGGCCGTGAACAGATTCTGAACGTGCACATGCGCAAAGTGCCCTTGGGCCAGGACGTGAGCGCCAGCGTGATCGCCCGTGGTACTCCCGGTATGAGCGGTGCCGATCTTGCCAACCTGTGCAACGAAGCAGCCCTGATGGCAGCCCGCCGCAATGCGCGCTTGGTCGAAATGCAGGACTTCGAGAAGGCCAAGGATAAGATCATCATGGGACCGGAGCGCAAGTCCATGGTCATGCCCGAGGAAGAGCGCAAGAATACGGCTTACCACGAAGCCGGCCACGCCCTGATCGGCAAAATGCTGCCCAAGTGCGATCCGGTGCATAAAGTGACCATCATTCCCCGTGGCCGTGCCTTGGGGGTGACCATGAGCCTGCCTTCGCAAGACCGCTACTCCTATGACAGCGAGTTCATGCTAAACCAAATCAGCATGTTGTTCGGTGGCCGCATCGCCGAAGAAGTGTTCATGAATCAAATGACCACCGGCGCGTCGAACGACTTTGAGCGCGCTACCTCGATCGCCCGTGACATGGTGACCCGCTACGGTATGACCGACGCCTTGGGCCCTATGGTGTATGCCGAAAACGAAGGCGAAGTGTTTCTGGGTCGCAGCGTAACCAAGACTACCAGCATGAGCGAGCAAACCATGCAAAAGGTGGACTCAGAGGTGCGCCGCATCATTGACCAGCAATACACCCTGGCACGCAAGCTGATTGAAGACAACCAGGACAAGATGCATGCGATGGCCAAGGCCTTGCTGGAGTGGGAAACCATCGACAGCGACCAGCTGGACGACATCATGGCCGGCCGCGAGCCCCGTCCACCGAAGGACTGGACCCCTCGCACTCCGCCCAACAGCGGCGGTGGCGGTGGTGCAGCAGCAGTTGCTGCAGAACCAGCGCCAAACGCGGCGTAACTAAATCGCGTTTGTGTGAAAAACAGGGCCCTCGGGCCCTGTTTTCATTGGGGATAATGGTGTTCTATGCATTGGCAGACCTCCCGCTTTTCGATTGACCTCAGCCGTCCCCGAGTCATGGGGATTGTCAACGTCACTCCGGATTCGTTTTCGGATGGTGGTCAGCATGCCACCAGCTCTGCAGCCATGGCGCACTGCGAAGCGTTGCTCCAGGATGGGGCGGATATTCTCGATATTGGCGGAGAGTCCACCCGCCCGGGCGCGCCACCGGTGAGCTTGGAGGAAGAGCTTGCCCGGGTATTGCCGGTCATCCGTCATGCAGTGACTTTGGGTGTGCCGGTGTCGGTGGATACCTACAAGCCAGCGGTGATGCAAGCGGCGTTGGACTTGGGTGCAGACATCATCAACGACGTGTGGGCTTTGCGTTGGCGTGGTGATGCGAGCGGCAAGACTGGACAAGACGTGGTGGCGGCTCACCCGAACTGCGGGGTGTGCCTGATGCACATGCATCGTGATCCGCAGACCATGCAGTCGGCGCCGATGGCGGGTGATGTCGTTCCCCAGGTGCTTTCATTTTTGCAGCAGCTCGCGCTTGATTTAAAAGGGCTGGGAGTCGATTCGACACGTATTTGTCTGGATCCGGGCATAGGCTTCGGCAAAACAGTGGCTCAGAATTTTTCACTGCTCGCACGCCAGGCGGAGGCCGTGCCGCAAGGCTATGCGGTGCTGGCGGGCTGGTCGCGCAAATCGTCACTGGTGGCGGTGACCCAAACGGGTTCGCCGCAGGGGGCAGGGCTCGGTATCGAACAGCGCCTTGCACCTAGCGTGACGGCGGCGGTGCTGGCAGTCCAAAACGGCGCGCATGTGGTGCGGGTGCATGATGTGCGCGAGACCATCAGCGGACTCCGGGTGCTGGCTGCCATGCAGGCAGAGCAGGTTCCTCAGGCGCCAGCCCGGGACCTCGGCAGCTAGTCCATTCATTTTTCACTGGTATTTGCCGGTGGCTGATTCATCAATTACAAAACCAACAGAAAGAACCTATGGGAAGACAATATTTCGGCACTGACGGCATTCGCGGCACGGTGGGCCAAGCGCCCATTACCCCCGACTTCGTGTTGCGCCTCGCGCATGCAGTGGGCCATGTGCTCAAGGAAACCGAGGCGCGCCCCACGGTGCTCATCGGCAAGGACACCCGGATTTCCGGTTACATGCTGGAGAGTGCCCTGGAGAGTGGCTTTAACTCCGCAGGGGTGGATGTGGTGCTATTGGGCCCGCTGCCCACGCCGGGGGTGGCCTACCTGACCCGCGCCCAGCGCGCGTCGTTGGGCGTGGTCATCAGCGCCAGCCACAACCCGTTTGCAGACAACGGCATCAAGTTCTTTAACGCCAAAGGCAGCAAGTTGCCCGACGCTTGGGAGCTGGCTGTTGAGGCGGAACTCGAGAAACCCCCGGTGTGGGTGGACTCCGCCAGTCTGGGCAAAACCCGCCGCTTGGAAGACGCTGCCGGCCGCTACATCGAGTTTTGCAAAAGCACATTTGCCAACGACCTGACCCTGAAGGGCATGAAGCTCGTGGTCGACGCAGCACACGGCGCGGCGTATCACATTGCCCCCAAGGTGTTCCATGAGTTGGGCGCTGAAGTGATCGCTATCGGCTGCACGCCCGATGGCCTGAACATCAACAAAGGCGTGGGAGCCACCCACCCCGAAGCGCTGGTGAAGGCGGTCCAAGAGCACAAGGCCGACTTCGGCATTGCGCTGGACGGCGACGCTGACCGCCTGCAACTGGTGGATGCCGATGGCCGCCTCTACAACGGTGACGAGCTGCTATACCTGATGGCCGACGACCGCTTGGGCCGTGACGAGCATGTGCCCGGCGTGGTGGGCACGCTCATGACCAACATGGCGGTGGAAGTCGCCCTCAAATCCCGCGGCGTGCAGTTTGTACGTGCCAAGGTTGGCGACCGTTATGTGCTCGAAGAGCTGGAAAAGCACAAATGGATTTTGGGTGGTGAAGGCTCGGGTCACCTGCTAGCGCTGGACAAGCACACCACCGGCGATGGCTTGGTGTCTGCCCTGCAGGTGCTGCAAGCCTGTGTCCGCAGCGGCAAAACCATGGCCGAGTTGTTGGCCGGCGTCACGCTGTTTCCGCAGACCCTGATCAATGTCCGTCTGACCCCCGGTCAGGATTGGAAGAGCAACACCCGCATGGCCGAAGAAACCAAGGCTGCCGAAGCTGCACTGGGCGACAGCGGCCGCGTACTCATCCGCGCCAGCGGCACCGAGCCTTTGGTGCGCGTGATGGTGGAAGCCCGCGATGCCACTATGGCGCAAAGCTGCGCGCAGCGCATTGCCGACACTTTGAAAGCGTGAGGCCATGAGCACAGCCATTCGAGTGACGCAGGCGGATTACGCCAACCCGGTCCATGCAGCCGCCTTGGTCATGCTCTTGGACGCCTATGCCAGCGACCCCATGGGCGGCGGCGAGCCCTTGAGCGACTTTGCCAAAGGGCACATCGTGCCCTCGCTGGCCGCGCGCCCGCAGGCCTACAGCGTGCTGGCGTTTGCGTCTGCAGACGACTCGGTACCCGTGGGCTTGGTGAATTGCATCGAAGGTTTTTCCACCTTCAAGTGCAAGCCACTGGTCAATGTGCACGATGTGGCGGTGCTGGCGGGTTACCGCGGCCAGCGCATCGGTGAACAGATGTTGGCCTTGGCCGAGGCCATCGCGCGCGAGCGCGGCGCCTGCAAGCTCACGCTGGAAGTGCTCTCGGGCAACACCGGCGCCGAAAAGTTGTATCGCCGCGTAGGCTTTGCCTACTACGAGCTGGACCCTGCGATGGGGCAGGCCGGCTTCATGCAAAAGTGGCTGGACTGAGCAGCCAAGCGCTGAATGGAAGAGGGCTCCCCATGTTCAAAATCTACTGGACCGACACCGAAGGTCAATCCCACGGTGCAGAAACCGCAGACCTGGTGCAGGCCTTGCAGATCACCAAGGAAAAGCGCGATGCCGGCTACACCTTTGTGACCATGGCCAGCGAGAACCCGCAAAACGTGGGCAAGCAGGGCGTGGACGCCGTGGTGGACGGCAAAACCCCGGACGGCCAGGACTACGATTGGTCCAAAGCCGGTCGCGCGGGCAAGCCGCGCAGGGGTGACAAGGTCATCACGAACAAAGACCACTGAGCGCTGCACCTCTGATGTCCAACAGCCAATCGTTGACCGTGGCGGATGCTTTGAAGTCCCTGCAGGACGCGGTACAGGCTGAAAACACCCTCATCGCCAGCAGAGTGACCTGGTACGTGACCTCGCAGGCTTTTTTGCTGACTGCCTACGCCACGTCTTGGAATGCCAACTTCGGCTGGCCCGGTTTCTTTCATTGGGCCCTACCGATTGCCGCCATCGTGCTGTCGGGGATCATCTTCACCTCCATTTACGCAGCCACCTGGGCGCAAGACGTTTATCTGCGGGAACAGACCCACCTCATTCGCCGTGCTCGTGGTGAGCTGGGGCTATCTGCTGCCGAGTTATTGGCGCTCGATGTCTACGAGCGCACCACCGTGCCGCAGCGCACGAACGCCCGTGGCCATATCGTTGGTGCCCGCGTGCACGGGCTGGTGCGCATCACACCTTTGCTGCTCCCTGTTGGATTCAGTCTGATCTGGCTCTACGCCTTGGTGCTGGCGCCAAGACTCGGCTGAGCGATGGCATCAGCCTGAAAGCGTTTTTTTCTATGCAACTGTTGTTTGCCCTCTACACACTCGCCAGCCTCACGCACTTCGCGCACAACGCCGAATACATCGCGTTCTATCCTGGCTTGCCGGTGTGGATGACGCGGGAGTCGGTGTATCTGGCCTGGTTGGCGGTAGCTGCGGTGGGTGGCCTGTCCTTGATCGCCAGCAGACTGGGTTGGTCTCGGTCGGCATGTGCTTTGTTGGTGGCTTATGGTTTGCTGGGCGCAGACGGACTGTTGCACTACACCCTGGGCCTGTGCTCGGAACACACACTGGCAACTAACCTCACGATCTGGGCGGAAGTGCTGCTCGGGGTGACACTGGCTTGTGCGGCAGCGCTACGCTTGAACCGGCTGGGTTTCCGCAAGGCGGCTGCCAATTTTTGAGTAAGAACTGCCTCTAGCGCTCGTGGAATATGCGCGAGCAGCTATTCTTTTTATAGCGTAGTCAATTTGCCAAGCGCAGCAAGGCCCACCGGCCGCTCGGCCATCCAGGGCACGACATAGCCGTGCTGTGACAGACCGTGGGCAATCCGGTTCATCTGCTTTTCTTCTCCGGCGAGTCGTGCAGCTAACAGCGGATCGCGGGTGCCTGCCGCGGCCATGCTTTTGTTGATGACCCAAGCGTAAGGCTCAATCTTGGCGCGGCGCAGGTCGTCTTGCAGCGCGGCCGCTTGCGACACGGGCGTGATTTCGGGCAGTGTGACCAGCACGATCTTGGTGTGGTCGGGGTCTTGCAGGCGCATCAGCGGGGTGACAAGGCGGCCGGGGTTGGCGTCGCCGTACTCACGCAGCATCTGGCGGTGATAAGCGCCGGTAGCGTCCATCAGCAGCAGGCTGTGGCCGGTGGGAGCCGTATCCAGCACCACGAAAGCACTGCGCGCCTCACTCACGATGCGCGAGAACGCGTGGAACACGGCCACCTCTTCGGTGCAGGGTGACTGCAAGTCTTCGCGCAGCAGGGCAATGCCCTCAGCATCCAGGCCCGGGGATTTGGCGGCCATCACCTTGGCGATGTACTTTTCAGTCTCGGCCTTGGGGTCTATGCGGTCCACCTTCAGTCCGGGCAGGCTGCCGTGCACGGTCACTTGCAGGTGGTCGGCGGGGTCGGTGGTGCTCAGGTGCACCGAGTGACCACGTTGCACCAAGCCCGCAGCGATGGCAGCCGCGATGGTGGTTTTTCCCACACCGCCTTTGCCCATGACCATGATGAGCCCGCGGCCTGGTGCGGCCAGGGCGTCGGTGAGTGCGGAGAGGGTATGGGTAGGGTGGATGCCTGCATGCTCCGGTGCCGGTTGCACGTGATCTACGGGTTCTTCGGTGGACAGGAGTGCGCGCAGAGCAGACAGGCCCACCGTGTCAAACGCCCGCAGGGCAATTCGGTCTTGCGGCAAGGCCTGCAAGTGCGTGGGCATAGCGGCCAAGGCTTGAGCGCCCAGTGCTTCAAAAGCAGTAGCGACCGCATCGCCCGCCACGCTGGCGTGGAACACGCCGTTGATAGCCAGTCGCTGGTTGTGCAGCCCCAAGTCTTGTAGCTCCAGCGAGGTGCGCGCGGCCTCGGCAATCGCACCCACATCCGGCCGGGTAACCAGCACCACGGTGGTTTGCGCCGGGTCACTCAAGGTCTGCAGCGCTTGGGCAAAGCGAGCCTCTTGCATCTTCAGGCCCGAGTGCGGCCCGAGACAGGACGCGCCGCGGTCGTTGTCCGCCAGAAAGCCGGTCCATGCTTTGGGAAGGCTCAAGAGCCGCAGGGTGTGGCCGGTGGGCGCGGTGTCAAACACCACGTGGTCAAAGCCCGCAGCGTCGCCACTGAGCAGGTTGGCGAATTCGTCAAAGGCGGCAATCTCGGTGGTGCAGGCACCGGACAGCTGCTCTTGCACCTGGCTGCGCTCGGCCTCCGTACTGGTAAGGTCCATCTGCGCCAGCACGCGGGCGCGGTAGCTTTGGGCCGCGTTGTCGGGGTCGATGTTGAGCACCGACAAGCCGGGCACACCGGGCACCGGCACCGGGGTGTTGGCCAAGGTGATGCCCAGCATCTCGTCCAGGTTACTCGCCGCATCGGTGCTGACCAGAAGCACTTTTTTGCCGCTGTCGGCCAGTGCAATCGCGCAGGCGGTGGACAGCGAGGTTTTGCCCACTCCCCCTTTGCCGGTGAAGAACAGGTGGCGGGTGGGTTGCTGCAGGAGCTGGAGTGGGTTCATGGCTTAAAGGCTACGCTGATTCACCCGCTTCATCAGTTGCTCAGCGCTCTCTTTGCGTTCGCTGTAGCGGTCCACCAGGTAGTCAGACGCATCGCGGGTGAGCAGGGTGAACTTCACCAGCTCTTCCATCACATCGACCACGCGGTCAAAGTAACTTGACGGCTTCATGCGGTCGTCGTCGCCGAATTCCATGAAGGCCTTGGCGACCGAGCTTTGGTTGGGGATGGTGACCATGCGCATCCAGCGGCCGAGCACGCGCATCTGGTTGACCGCATTAAAGCTTTGCGAGCCGCCGCTCACCTGCATCACCGCCAGCGTTTTGCCCTGGGTGGGACGCACCGCGCCGCTGTTGAGCGGTATCCAGTCGATCTGCGCTTTCATGATGCCGGTCATGGCACCGTGTCGCTCGGGAGATGTCCAGACCATGCCCTCAGACCACTGCGTCAGTTCGCGCAGCTCTTGCACCTTGGGGTGTGTGTCGGGCGCGTCGTCGGGCAGGGGCAGGCCGCTGGGGTTGAAGATGCGGGTCTCGGCGCCCATGGCCTGCAGCAGGCGGGCGGCTTCTTCGGTCAGCAGCCGGCTGAAGGACCGGGGCCGAAGCGAGCCGTAGAGCAGCGCTATGCGCGGCGCATGGGTGGAGGTTGCCGGGCGCAGCGCGGCGGCATCCGGCAGGCGAAAGTGCGCGGCCTCCAGTTGGGGCAGGTTGGTGGTCAGCTCAGACACGTTGGCCCTTGTCGTTCACCACCGCTTCGCCGTCTTCTTTGGTGAAGGCAGCTTGCTGGGCCTGGGGCAAGATGTCCAGCACCAGCTCGGACGGGCGGCACAGGCGGGTGCCCAGGGGCGTTTCCACCACGGGGCGGTTGATGAGGATGGGGTGGGCCAGCATGAAGTCCAGCAGCTCGTCGTCGGTCCACTTTTCGTTCGCCAGATCCAGCTCGGCATAGGGCGTGCCTTTTTCGCGCAGCAAGGGGCGGGGGCCGGTGCCCATGGCGGCCAGCAGTTCTTGCAGGCGGGCCTTGGTGGGTGGGGTTTGGAGGTACTCGATGACCGTAGGCTCCACGCCGCTGTTGCGGATCATGGCCAGTGTGTTGCGCGAGGTGCCGCAGGCGGGGTTGTGAAAAATGGTGATGGTCATACAGAGGTCTTTTTGGGGGAAAGTGCTTGGGCCAAGGCTACGCCCAGCGCAGCGCCTACGGTTTGCGCCAGCACAAAGCCGAGCGCACTGGCCGGTGCAATACCGGCAAAGGTGTCGCTGAACATGCGGCCCATGACGGCCGCCGGGTTGGCAAACGAGGTGCTGGCGGTGAACCAGTAGGCTGCGCCGATGTAGCAGGCCACCAGCGCGGGGGCTTTTCCTTCAGGCGCGCGCAGAATGGTGAACAGAAGCCCGCCGGTGGCCACGGCTTCTGCCACCCACTGGCCCCAGCCGGTGAACTGGCCGGTAGCGTCCCAGCCGCCGCGCAGGTGCTGGCTGAAGTGCAGCAGGGGCAGCTCGAACATGGCGTTAGCCAGCGCTGCACCCGCCACGGCTCCAGAAAGTTGGGCTGCTATAAAAAGAGTAGCTGCTCGCGCACTATTGGCGAGCGCTAGCTGCCCTTTTGACCACATAACGAGCGTAACCAGCGGGTTGAAGTGGGCGCCGCTGATGGGCCCCAGGCTTTCGATCAGCACATAGAGCGCGAACACGGTGGCCAGGGTGTTGGCCAAGAGCGCTACGCCGTCGTTGCCGCCGCTGATGCGCTGGGCCATGATGCCCGAGCCAATGACGGCGCAGAGCAGGGCGGCGGTGCCTGTGAACTCTGCAAGCAGTTGCTTGGGCAGTGGAGTCGGTTCGCTCATGCTGTCGCCAGGTCTTTCGCGGTTTGCTGGAGGGTCATGGCTTCTAGCTTGTCAGCGGGCAAATTCACCAGCAGGTCCAATCGGCGGCGGATGGCGTGCAGGGTGTGCTTGAAGGCTTCGGCCTTCTCTTCGTCGCTGCCATCGCCGGCAGAAGGGTCGGCATAGCCCCAGTGGGCGGTGGCAGGTTTGCCGGGCCAGAAGGGGCAGACTTCGCCGGCGGCGTTGTCGCACACGGTGATGATCAGGTCCATGTGCGGTGCGTCGGGCAGGGCGAATTCGTCCCAGCTTTTGCTGCGCAGGCCCTCGGTGCTGATACCGGCATTGCGCAGGGTTTGCAGGCCGATGGGGTTGGGTTGCTGGTTCTCTCGCGGGCTGCTGCCGGCCGAGAAGCCTTGAAAGCGGCCGCCACCGATGTGGGTGAGCGTAGCCTCAGCCAGGATGCTGCGGGCCGAGTTGTGGGTGCACAAAAAAAGCACATTGATGGGTTTGGCAGACATGGTGGGTTCCTTGGTGAGTGGAAAGTGATGTGAAGTTTTTGCTATGAATTTAGTAGCTGCTTGCGCAATATCTATGAGCGCTAGAGGCCGATTTGGTGCCGATCCTGCTAGCAGCTGGTGCAAGCACCGGCTGTGGGGCTCACTTCGCAGCTAGCGCCTTGGCAGCAGTGCTCGGTCAGGTAGGCCAGCAGCCCGTTCATCCGGGCGAAGTTGGCGCGGTAAATCAGGTTGCGGCCGCGCTGTTCGCTGTCAATCAGGCCGGAGTGCGCCAGCTCTTTGAGGTGAAACGACAAGCCGCTGGGTGTGGAGCCGAGTTGCTCAGCCAGCACGCCGGGGGTTAAGCCGTCCTGCCCGGCAACCACCAATGCTTTGAAGATGCGCAAGCGTTGGGCTTGGGCGAGGGCGGTCAAGGCCTTCAGGGTCAGGGCTTCGTCGGCAGTAGTTTCGGTGGCTTGGTCCATATTTCAATATTACTTGAAATATTGAAATAAAAGCCGTGGCGGGTGGCATGTCACGAAAACTTCATGCAACTGCCACGGTCGGGTCACGGCGGTTTTCCACACTTCAGGCTCATTGAAACCGCACTCACAGAAGGGGAGAACAATGACACACCTCGCCGCCGCCCAGACGACACCCACCCTCGCTTCCCCCACCATTCAGGCCCCTGCCATCGCGGCAGTGATGTCGCCTGTCGCCCCGCTGGTCATCCGCAGCGCTGCGCCGCAAGAGCGCTCGGCCTCCGGTATTGAAGTGCAGTGGGCGCGCCACCAGGATGAAGTGCGCGCGGCCCAACGCCTGCGGTTTGATGTGTTTGCCGGCGAAATGGGCGCCCGCTTGAACACCCCATTGCCCGGCCACGATGTCGATTTGTTTGACAACTATTGCGAGCATTTGCTGGTGCGCGACCAGGCCACCGGCCAGGTGATTGGCACCTATCGGGTGCTGACGCCGACCCAGGCCAAGCGCGTGGGCAGCTTTTATAGCGATACCGAGTTCGACTTGACCCGCCTGCGCTCTTTGCGTGAGCGCATGGTCGAGCTGGGGCGCAGCTGTGTGCACCCGGATCACCGCCATGGCGGCGTCATCATGGCGCTGTGGGGCGCATTGGCTGAGTTCATGGTGCGCAACCAGCTGGACACCATGATCGGCTGCGCCAGCATCCCGATGCTGCACAACGGTGTGGTCAGTGGCGATGTGGCGGCCAGCATCTGGCGCCAAGTGCAGGCCACGCACCTGGCACCGATTGACTTCCATGTGCGCCCGCGTCTGCCACTGCCGATCGACCAGCTCGA
This sequence comes from Rhodoferax potami, assembly GCF_032193765.1. Lineage (NCBI taxonomy): Bacteria > Pseudomonadati > Pseudomonadota > Betaproteobacteria > Burkholderiales > Comamonadaceae > Rhodoferax > Rhodoferax potami. The sequence goes on along the minus strand of NZ_JAVBIJ010000001.1, from coordinate 1,753,906 downwards.
CAGCACCCTCGATGTGGAGCCACCCGCACTGATCAAGGGCTACCTGCGCTTGGGCGCCAAAGTGCTGGGCGCTCCCGCCTGGGACCCGGATTTCAACACCGCCGATCTGCCGATGCTCATGCGCATTGCCGACCTCCCGGCCCGTTACCGCAAGCACTTTCTGGGGGCATGATGCGCAGCACCTTCGACGCCATGGGAGCCAACATCCACGGATTGGTGACAGGCGCCGAAGGCCCTGACACCGATGACGATGTAGGCCACCGCCGTTACCGCGCGGTGTTTGTGTCCGACATCCATCTCGGCACCGCGGGTTGCCAGGCCAAGCCGCTGCTGGATTTTTTGAAGCACCACCCCAGCGACCACCTGTACCTGGTGGGCGACATCATCGACGGCTGGCAACTGCGCCGCCGCTGGTTCTGGCCGCAATCCCACAACGACGTGGTGCAGAAGCTGCTGCGCCGCGCCCGCAAAGGCTGCCGGGTAGTGTTCATCCCGGGTAACCATGACGAGTTTGCCCGTGCATTCGTCGGGCAGCAGTTCGGTGGCATTGAGGTGCACGACGACACGGTGCACACCACCGCCGATGGCCGCAGGCTGTGGGTCACCCACGGCGACTACTTTGACGCCGTGATCCAGCGCGCCAAGTGGCTGGCCTACACCGGCGACTACGCTTACGAGTTCACCCTGCGGATGAACCGCCACTTGAACAATTTCCGCGCGCGGCTGGGGTTGCCGTATTGGTCGCTCTCGGCCTACCTCAAACACAAGGTCAAGATGGCGCTGAACTACGTGACCGACTTTGAAAAGGCGGTCGCCCAAGAGGCCCGTAACCGGGGCCACGATGGGGTGGTGTGCGGCCATATCCACCGCGCCGAAATGCGCACTATCGACGGTACCCTGTATTGCAACGATGGCGATTGGGTGGAGAGCCGCACAGCGCTGGTCGAGCACCTCGATGGCCACCTGGAGCTGGTGCACTGGGGAACCCAGCCTGCACAACCAGCAGCCGCTTTGCTACCCGCCTCTTTGCAGGAAACCCACGCATGAAACTGGTACTGGTGACCGATGCATGGCTGCCGCAGGTCAATGGTGTAGTTACGACGCTGGTCGAATTGGTGCGCGAACTCGAGGCACTGGGCCACGCCGTGCAAGTGATTCACCCCGGCCTGTTTCGCACCCGCCCGTGCCCCGGCTATGCGGGGATCGACATTGCGGTGCGTCCGGGCAAAGCCCTGGCGGCCTTGCTGGATGCGTCGGGTGCGGATGCGATCCATTTGGCGACCGAGGGGCCCTTGGGCTGGGCTGCGCGCAGCTACTGCCGCAAACACCAGCTGGCGTTCACCACCGCGTATCACACGCGCTTCCCCGAAATATTGAAGGCGGCCTTGCATATCCCGCTGTGGATCGGCTACGCGCTGTTCAGGCACTTTCACAAACCATCGTCCGGGGTGATGGTGCCGACTTCGAGCATGCTGCGCCTGCTGCATGGCAAGGGTTTCGGCCGCCTGCGCAGCTGGACCCACGGGGTCGACACCCGTCTGTTTCAATACGCCGAGACGCCGCAGCCGTACCCTGCGTGGGGTGCCTTGGCGCGGCCGGTGTCGTTGTTCGTGGGGCGGGCGTCTTACGAGAAAAACATCGAGGCTTTTTTGAAGCTGGATGTCCCCGGTACCAAAGTTGTCTGCGGCGTCGGGCCGCTAGAGAAAGACTTGCGCGAGCGCTACCCCACGGTCCGTTGGCTGGGGGTGTTGCCCCGGGCCGAGTTGGCGCAGGTGTATGCCGCTGCGGATGTCTTTGTAATGCCGAGCCAGCACGAGACCTTTGGCCTGGTCATGCTCGAATCCATGGCCTGCGGGACCCCGGTGGCGGCCTATCCGGTAGAGGGGCCGACCGAGGTGATTGGCGTGCCGGCCGAGGGCGGTGTGACCGATTCTGACCTGCACAAAGCGTGGTACCGTGCACTCAGTGTGCCGCGCCACGAGGCCCGCCAACGCGCCATGCAATTCAGCTGGTCCTATGCCAGTTTGATGTTCGCAGGCCACTTGGTGCCAGCCCGCCCGGGCGCGTCGTTCCAGACCGCGCGCACCGTGGAGCAGAATGTCATAAATGCGTCATCTGCGCAGTCAAGAATCTGACATCGATACGTCATCATTGAGACTTTATGTGGACATCTTTTCAGGATCGGGCCTCCCTGGCTGACCCTCGCCTGCTGGACCGGGATCTCAGCCTGTTGGCATTCAATGAGCGGGTGTTGGACTGGGCGGTGCGCGAAGACGTGCCGCTCTTAGAGCGCCTGCGCTTTCTGTGCATTGTGTCCAGCAACCTCGACGAATTTTTTGAGGTGCGGGCTGAGCCGCATTTGAGCGCTGCACAAGCCAAAGACAGCAAGGGCCAGTACTCGGTGGCCAGCTTCGAGCGCTTGGCCCTCGCCCTGCACAAGTTGGTGGAGCGGCAGTACACGTTGTACAACGAGCAACTGATGCCGGCGTTTGAAGCCTTGGGCATTCATATCTTGTCGCACGGTGAGCGCAACGCCGCTCAACGGGCTTGGGTGCAGCAGTACTTTGAAAAAGAAGTGCGCCCCTTGTTGATTCCGGTGGGGCTGGACCCGTCTCATCCGTTCCCGCAGGTGGCCAACAAATCGCTCAACTTTATTGTGCGACTCAAGGGCAAAGATGCCTTCGGCCGCGAGAACGATATCGCCATCGTGAAGGTGCCCCGGGTGCTGCCGAGGCTGATACGCCTGCCGGACAAACTGGCCGGCGGCAAGGCCTTGTTTGTGTCATTGTCCAGCGTGATCCGCGCGCACTTGGCTGAGCTGTTCAGTGGCCGTGAGGTGTGGCAGTTCTCGCAGTTCCGCGTCACACGGCACTCGGATCTGGCGGTCGATGAAGACGATGTGCAGAACCTGCGCATGGCCTTGCGCCAAGGGCTGGAGCACCGGCATTACGGGCAGGCGGTCCGTCTTGAAGTGTCTGCAGGCTGCTCGGAGTATTTGTCAGAGTTTTTGCTCAAGCAGTTCGGGCTGCCCGCGCGGTCTTTGTACCGGGTGCACGGACCGGTGAACCTCGTGCGCTTGACGCAGCTGATTGATTTGGTGAATCGGCCGGACCTGTGCTTTGTGCCGTATGTGCCGAACTTTCCGGTGCAGATGCACCCCGGCCGTTCGGTGTTTGAGCAGCTGCAAGAGCGTGACATCCTGATCCACCAGCCCTATGAGAGTTTTGACGGCGTTTTGTCCTTTTTGCGTCAGGCGGTGCACGATCCCAAAGTACTGGCTATCAAACAGACGATCTATCGCACCGGTGCCGACTCCGAGTTGATGGAGTTGCTGCGCGAGGCGGTGCGCAGGGGCAAAGAGGTCACCGTGGTGGTGGAGCTCAAGGCCCGCTTTGACGAAGAGGCCAACATCAACTGGGCGGAAATGCTCGAGTCCATCGGCGCGCAAGTGGTGTATGGGGTGGTGGGCCTCAAGACCCACGCCAAGATGATGCTGATCACCCGGCGCGAGGGCAAGTCGCTCAAGCGCTATGGGCATCTTTCTACCGGCAACTACAACCCGCGCACAGCTAAGCTGTACACCGACATCAGCCACCTGACGGCGGATGCCGGCATTACGGCTGAAATGGACCAGGTGTTTGTGCACTTGGCCAGCCAGAGCAAGCTGCCGCGCATGCGCCATTTGTGGATGGCGCCGTTCCATTTGCATCGCAATTTGATTGCCAAAATCGATGCGCTGGGCCGCGCCGCAGAGGCGGGCAAAGACACCCGCATCGTAGCCAAAATGAACTCCTTGACTGACGAGGCTTTGGTCCGCAGCCTGATTGCTGCGGGGCAGCAGGGCGTCAAGATCGATTTGATCGTGCGCGGAGCGTGTGTGCTGCCTGCGCAAGTGCCGGGTTATACCGACAACATCCGGGTGCGCTCGGTGATCGGGCGCTTGCTCGAGCATTCGCGGGTGTTTTACTTCCGCCTCGAAGAGACCGACGAGCTGTACCTCTCCAGCGCAGACTGGATGAACCGCAACATGGTCCGGCGCGTGGAGCTGGCTTGGCCGGTCACCGATGCCGGCTTGCGCCAGCGCCTGGTGGACGAGTGCCTGGTGGCCTATTTGCACGACGGTATCGATGCCTGGGACATGGGCGCAGACGGCGCGTATGCGCATGTGGCCCCCAAAGAGCATCAGGTAGCCCATGGGGCCCAACGGGCCCTTATGGAGCGCTACGGCCGCTTTGAAAAACGCTAGGGGAGAACCAAGCCATGGACTTGATTTTGTGGCGGCACGCAGAGGCCATTGACGTAGAGATGGTGGGCGACGACATGTTGCGCTCACTCACTGGTAAAGGGGAGAAGCAGGCCGCTCGCATGGCTGCTTGGCTGGACCGGCAGTTGCCCGAAGGGGCCAAGATTTGGGCGAGTCCGGCATTGCGCACCGAGCAAACCGCCAAGGCCCTGCAACGGAAATTCAAAACCCATGCGGCATTGGCCCCGCTGAGCGGGGTGGATGATTTGCTGGGGCTGGTGCAGTGGCCGAATGCCAAAGGCTGCTTGGTTGTCGTTGGCCACCAACCGACGTTGGGGCAAACCATATCCAAGCTGCTGGGCTTGAGCGAGAGCGAGTGCGCCGTGAAGAAGGGCGCACTCTGGTGGCTACGCTACCGCGAGCGCGATGGCATCGGGCAAACCGTGGTGGTCACGGTTCAGTCGCCCGAGGTGTTGTAGAGCCTCCGGGAAGAGGCCCAACATCAGGCCTTCTTGCCTTTGGCAGGGCGGCCGGTTTTCAGGCTCGGCACTGCAGCCAGAGCGGCCTTGAGCGCGGCATCGGTGAATGCAGCAATCGCCTTCATGCCGGCGCGGACCAATTCGGTCTTTTTCACAGGCAAACCCATTTTCGCGGCGCGCAGCTTCAAGGCAGCGAGCACGTCGTATTCATTTTTGGGGATGGTGAAGCTGTCGCGCACCATCTTTGGCTTCTTCGCTTTTTCGACCTTGGCTGCGACCGGCTTGGCCACCGTTTTTGCAGCAGGCTTGGCGATGGTCTTGGCTGCGGGCTTGGCGGCTGGCTTCGCTGCGGCTTTCACTGCAGGTTTGGTGGCTGCGCTTTTGGCTTTTTCTGCAGGCTTGGCTGCGGCTTTCGGTGCTACTTTGGCTACAGGCTTGGCGGCCGGTTTGGCAGCTGGTTTTGTTTCAGCCTTTTTGGCAGGCTTTGCGGCCTTGGCAGCGGTGCTTGGCTTTTCGCTGGCGGCCACAGGTGCCGGTGCTGCAGGTTTGGCCACGGCCTTGGCGGCTACCTTGCTCTTGGCTTGTGGTGCGGCTTTGGCGGCAGGCTTGCTGGCAGCGGATTTGGTCGCTGTGGCTGCGCTCGGCGCGGGAGTTGTGGCAGCAGGCGCGGCTGCAGGGGTGGCAGCTGCCACGGTGGTTTCAGGGGTGTCGGTGGGGGTCGCGGTATTGGACATGAAGGTCACTCCTTTTATTAAACGGTATATATAGTTTATACCGTTTAAATTCTTTCAGAATTGTGTCATCCAGATGTCACGTTGGCTGGGCAAACTGGCGTCCCTTTTGTCGTTTGGAAGCTCGCCATGTCATCAATTCCTTTGAGATTGGTTCAGGGCAGTGTGCCTAAAAATAGCGGGCCAAGACCCCTCAAGGCGGTATTGCAGAACAAGTCGCTGTACCCGGTTTTTCAACCCATCGTCAAACTCGACGATGGGTCGGTGTACGCCCATGAAGCCTTGATACGCGGCCCGCAAGGCACCGCGCTTCACACCCCCGATGCCCTGCTGCGCGCTGCAGACGAGGAGGGCTTGGGCTATGAATTTGAAACTGCCTGCGTCAGATCCACCCTGCGCTCGTGGGGGCGCATGCAAACGGCTGGTCGCTTGTTTGTGAACGTCAGCGCGGAAGCGCTGATTACCGCTTACGAGGGGCGCGGCCAGCAGGGGCTGCTGGAGTGGATCCAGGACTTCCATGTCACGCCCCGTATGCTGGTGCTCGAGATCACCGAGCACGAGCGGGTGGATAACATGGACCGTCTCGCAGAAGTGGTGCAAGAGGTCCGCGCCGCCGGTTTGGCTCTGGCACTGGATGATTTCGGAGATGGCCGCTCCAGCTTGCGGCTCTGGTCGCAGATCAAGCCCGAGGTGGTGAAGATCGACAAGTACTTCACCCGCAACATCAGCGCCCATGGCGACAAGCTTAAAACCATTCAGGCCCTGCAACACATTGCCACCATCTTTGGTACCGCGCTGGTTGCTGAGGGTATTGAAACGGCAGAGGACCTGCGGGTGTTGCGCGATGTGGGCATCGAGTACGGCCAAGGCTATTTTCTCGGCCGGCCGGATGCCGTGCCCCTGCAGTGGCTGCCGGCACTGCCTAAACAGGTGCTGCAAGAGCGCCAGGTAGCGGTGTTTCCGGAGCTGGGGCGCTTGTCGCAAGGCGGGCATTTGCGCAGCCTGTCGCTGGTGCGCGCACCCACGGTGAGCCCTGAAACCCACAATGACACGCTGGCCCGGATTTTTCTGGACAACAGTAATTTGCATGCGGTCGCGGTGGTGGAAGGGGAGCGCCCGGTTGGCATCATCAACCGCGCGCACTTCATGAACGAATACAGCAAGCTGTATTACCGTGAGGTGTGGGGCCGCAAGCCTTGTGTGGTGCACGCCAACATGGAGCCCCGCCTGATTGAGCGTGAACACAGCGTGGACGAGTTGGTCGGCATTCTGACCTCGCAGGATCAGCGCTACCTGAGCGACGGATTCATTGCCACAGACAATGGCCGCTATGTGGGGATCGGCACCGGCGACCAACTGGTCCGGTCGGTCACCGAAACCCGGATTGAGGCAGCCCGCCACGCCAACCCCCTGACGTTTTTACCGGGCAACATCCCCATTACCCAGCACATCGAGCGCTTGTTGAAAAAGCAGGCGTGCTTTGTGGCGTGTTATGCCGATCTGAACCATTTCAAGCCTTACAACGACTATTACGGGTACTGGCGGGGCGACGAGATGATCCGCCTTTTGGCGCGCATTGCCATGGAGCAGTGCGATGCCCAGCGCGACTTTTTGGGCCATGTGGGCGGTGACGACTTCATTTTGCTGTTTCAAAGCGAGGACTGGCGGGCTCGCTGTGAGCGCTTGGTGGCCGAATTCGGAGAGCGCGCCCGCGCCTTATTTGATGAAAACGCGCGTCAGGCGGGGGGCATTGAAGCCGAAGACAGGCACGGTGTGCGCCGCTTTTTCCCTTGCACCACCTTGTCGATCGGTGCGGTGGTGGTCGATGGCCACCAGTTCACCCGTGCGGAGGATGTGGCCAACCTGGCGGCCATGGCCAAGCATGACGCCAAGTTGTCCCCCACCGGGTTACACGAAACGGTGCTGGCTTAAATCCCGCTGATATGCAGGGTCCACGGGGCCTTTTGCCACGCCAGCTCTTCTTCCCGCAAAAGGTGCGCACTTTGGGGGTAGGCGACTGCCCAGCTGGTGCGGCAGGCCAGATGCAGGCGGTGTGTGCCCTGCGGGCCGGTGGTGAGCGCCATGCCCTTTAGGTCGGGGTCCCGCCGCGCATGGCACAAGATGACTGCCAGGCGCAGACAAATCAGTTGCAGTACCAGATCGTCTTGGGACAGTGCCGCTTCCAGTTTGCGCAATTTGCCTCGGTGCCCCAGCACCAGCAAGCTCAGGCGGTGCATTTCTGAGAGCGAGAAGCCTGCAGCGTCTGCATTGTCCAAAATGTAGGCGCCGTGCTTGTGGTAGTCGCTGTGGGCAATATGGCTGCCGATTTCATGGAGCTCAGCCGCCCAACCCAGCTTGCGCATCAAGCGCTCGGGGTCTGCGGTTTCATAGGTGCCCAGCACCTGTTTGAGCAGGTGTGTTGCCACTTTGCTGACCCGCGCGCTTTGCACCAAGTCCACGGAAAACTTGGTGGCCAGCCGCTGCACGCTCTTGGCGCGCAAGTCGCCATAGTCGCGGGCACCGCCGGTCAGGTCGCAAATCAGGCCGTGGCGCAGGCCGCCGCTGGCCTGTTGCATCTCGGTAATGCCCAGCAGGCTGAAAATCGCCCGCATCACGCTCAGGCCACCGCCGATGATGGCGCGGCGGTCTTCGCGCATGCCGGGCATGCGGACACGGTCCGCGCTTTGGGCGGCAATCAGGCGTTCCAGCAACCAGTCCAGTCCCTCTTGTGTCAATACACCCTCGGGCCAGCCGGCCGCAACCAGCACATCGCCGATAGCGCTTACGGTGCCTGCAGAGCCGTAGGCCGTGTCCCAGAGGTCGGGGTGATAGGCATCAAACGCCTCATCGAGGACCGCTTTGGCTGCGACCTCTGCAATCTCGAACGCCTTGGCGGTGAATTGCCCGTCTGGGAAATACCGTTTGGACCAGGCAATACTGCCGACCCGGTATGACTCCATGGTGCCGGGCGTCATGCCTTGCCCCAAAATCAGCTCGGTCGAGCGGCCGCCCACATCGATCACCAAGCGGCGCTCTGTGGTCACCGGCAGCATGTGTGCAACGCCTTGGTAGATCAGCCGGGCCTCTTCACGGCCGGAAATGACGTCGATCGGAAAGCCCAGTACTGCGTTGGCCTTCTCCAAAAACACATCGCGGTTACGGGCCTCGCGCAGGGTTTGGGTGGCGACTGCCTTGACCTCATGCGGCTTGAAGCCGGCCAGCCGCTCGCCGAAGCGGGCCAGGCATTCCCAGCCGGCTTGCATGGCGGCCGGTGTGAGGTTGCGGTCTTCGTCGAGGCCGCCGCCCTGGCGTACGGTCTCTTTGAGGTATTCGGTGCGTTGAAATTCGCCGTGGTCTACCCGCCCGATTTCGAGCCTGAAGCTGTTGGACCCTAAGTCCACGGCAGCCAGGCGGTTTCCATTTGTCATGTGTGTGTCAGGTGAGAAGTTGTTCGGCTTAGATTGCATGGTACCCCCGCTGCAATGAGGGGCTTCGGCTTACCCCACTATTTTGCCGTCTGCGCCGAGCATGCTTTGGGTCACGAGCACGCTGGTGCGCTTGCGCGTGTCGGGGTTCAGGCGCAGCCCTGCGAGATCGACAGCGTTTCGTTTGCTGAAGGCTAGCATGGCATTGTTACGGGTGATGTTGCCCTCTACGCCCTGCAGCACTTCGGCGCAGTAGCGTGCGGAAATAAAGCCGGCCAGGCTCTGGGCGGTAGGCGGCTCGTCATACAGCCGCCCCATGACGTCGCGGTAAGCCCGCACCAGCGGGAGGTTGCTATTGACAGGCGGCACACTTTGCGTAGAGATGACCGGGCTGAAGCGCGAAACGCCGAGCTGCTGCAGGGCCACCACATTGACATCAGACATGGCGACCAGGTAGCGCTGGGCGGCCTGCTTTTCGATACCCTGGGCAAATTGCGCCAGCTCGGGCGTGCCACCCAAAAAAATAAGAATCCGCGGGCTTTGGGCGTTCAGGGTGCCGGCGAGCTTGTCGAGTGAGGTGCTGGGCGAATAAGTGTGCAATTTGAGCTGCAGCTCGGCCGCTGCCCGGTCCATGTCTTCGCGGTACAGCGCCATCTCGAGGGGGCTGGCGTATACCGCACCGACATGCTGCACGCCCATGACGGCGAGGGACTTGATGGCATAGGCGATTTGCTCTTGGCGGGTCGCAAAAATGCCGAAGGTGTTGTCGCTGCCATCTCCCGGGTTGTGTAGCCAGGGGGCGACATGAGGGAGCTCGGGCATTTCGCGCCTCAGGATGGCGGCCAGCTGACCAGCTGTTTTGTCGCCCACGGTGCCCACTGCTGCGACACATTCGGGCATGGCCTTGAGGGTGTCTGCGACCCCGCGGAGGGCCTTGGGGCTGCCATCCACTTCGAGGACCAGATGCCGCACTGGCTTGCCCCGCAGGCCACCGCGGGCATTGAGGTCTTGCCACGCCGCACGCGAGCCCACCAAAAAGTCTTTGGACACGTCGATTTGTGTGGGCGACGTATCCACGATCTGCACCACGGTGGCTCCGGCCACCACTGCGCCCGCTTTGCCCGTCTGGGAGAACGCGGACGTGGTACTCAAGGCGAAGCCACCCCATGCGAGTTGGCGAAGGGTGGTCCGGCGGGTTTGGCACAACGACGTGAAGGGCATGGTATTTTTTGTAATGCTATAAAAATAATAGCTTCTAGCGCACTATTTATGTGCACTAGCAGCTGATTTGATTGAAGGCGTGGGGCGCTTATTTCGCCGGGGCAGGGGGCAGCAGGACGGTGTCCACCACATGCACGACGCCGTTGGTCGCGGAGATGTCTGCGGTGGTGACGGTGGCTGTTTCCACGATCACAAAGGTACCGGCCTTGGCGAGGGCCAGGTTGGATCCCTGCACGCTCTTGACGTTGCTGTTTTTGACGTCGGCGGCCATCAGTTTCCCGGGGACTACGTGGTAAGTGAGCACCGCCTTGAGCTTGTCAGGGCTGGCGGCCAGTTCATCGAGGGTTTTGGCAGGAACGGCCTTGAATGCCTCGTTGTTGGGCGCGAAGACGGTGAAAGGGCCTGCGGACTTCAGGGTTTCGGTCAAGCCTGCCTTGGTGACCAGGCTGTTCAGGGTGCTGAGCTCGGGTGTGCGGGCAATGGTGTCGGCCACATTGCTGGGTTGGGACACGGTGGCGCAGCCACTCAGAGCAGCTACGAGCGCAGCTGCGACCAACAGAGAACGGCGGGGGTGTGCAAAAGCAGACATGGTGAACTCCTAGGTTGAAAGCGGCAAAGCGTAGGAATTTTTTATGACGGAAATATGACAAATTTGTGCAAAATACCGCGTCAGTTCGTGCCGCCAGCGCTTCTTGGATTGGCGTCACAAACTTGTCACAAAAGGTTCTTAAAGTTCAACCTGTCTGAGTTTTCCCAAACCTGCTTTTAAAGGCTTCCCATGACAATGACTTTCCACCGAATCGCTCTGGCAGTCGCTGCCGGCACCCTGTTGACCACCGCTGGCTTTGCTGGCGCCCAAGAAATCACCGGTGCCGGTGCGTCGTTTCCTGCGCCTCTTTACTCCAAGTGGGCTTCGGACTACAACAAAGCTACAGGCGTGAAAGTGAACTACCAGTCCATCGGCTCCGGTGGTGGTATCAAGCAAATCGACTCCAAGACTGTGGATTTCGGCGCTTCTGACGCTCCATTGACAGACGAAGTCTTGAAGTCCAAAGGCCAAATGCAATTCCCCACGGTGTTGGGTGGCGTGGTGCCGGTGATCAACGTGAAGGGTATTGAGCCCGGCCAGTTGAAGCTTACAGGTCAAGTGTTGGGTGATATTTACTTGGGCAAGGTTGCCAAGTGGAACGACCCAGCGATCAAGTCGCTGAACCCCAGCCTGAACCTGCCTGATGCGCCGATCGCCCAAGTGCGCCGCGCAGACGGTTCCGGCACTACCTTCATTTTCACCAACTACCTGAGCAAGGTGAATGCTGAGTGGAAATCCAAAGTCGGTGAAGGTACAGCCGTGAACTGGCCCGTGGGTGCCGGTGGCAAGGGTAACGAAGGCGTTGCTGCATTTGTGGCCCGCTTGCCCAACTCCATGGGTTATGTCGAGTACTCGTACGTCAAACAAAACAAGCTGAACTACGCCATCATGCAAAACTCTGCAGGCAACTTTGTGAAGCCTGATGACGAAACATTCAAGGCTGCAGCCGCAGGCGCTGACTGGGCTAAGAGCTTCTACCAAATCCTGACGAACCAGCCCGGCAAAGATGCATGGCCCATCAGCGGCGCGACTTTCATCTTGATGCACCTCAAGCAAGACAAGCCTGCCAATGCAGCTGAAACCCTGAAGTTCTTCAACTGGGCCTATGCCAACGGCGCCAAAGCAGCTGCTGACCTGGACTATGTGCCCATGCCTGCACCCGTGATCGCCGCTATCCAGAAATCCTGGGGCGAGATCAAAGACGGCGCTGGCAAGCCCATTGCGTTCAAGTAAGCCCTTGTTGAATCGATCTTGACGGAGGAAATCCCCATGTCATCTACACTCGTTCGTGGGGATTCCCCGAGTCAAACGATTGTTCAACCGCCTTCCCGTGCCATGACCACACCACCACCGATAAAGAGAGCCCGCTCAGGGCCGATGGCAGACCGTTTATTTGGCTATGCAGCCAAAGCGTCTGCACTCATCACCCTGATTTTGCTCGTAGCTATCCTCGTCACCCTCACCATGAGCGCGTGGCCGGCCATCAGCAAATATGGCTTGTCTTTCCTCACCAGTACCACTTGGGATCCTGTGCAGGAAGACTTTGGTGGCTTGGTCATGATCTACGGCACCTTGGCGACCTCGCTGATTGCGCTCTTGATTGCAGTGCCGGTTAGTTTTGGTATCGCCCTGTTTTTGACAGAGTTGTCGCCCGCTTGGCTCAAGCGCCCTCTGGGTACCGCTATTGAATTGCTGGCTGCTGTGCCATCGATCGTGTACGGCATGTGGGGCCTGCTGGTGTTTGGCCCGGTGCTCGCAACGTATGTGCAGCAACCGATCCAGGCAATGACTGCAGGCGTGCCCTATGTGGGCGCGTTTTTCTCGGGCCCACCGGTCGGTATCGGCATTCTGTCGGCCGGCATCATCTTGGCCATCATGATCATTCCGTTCATCGCATCGGTGATGCGTGACGTGTTTGAAGTAACCCCACCCATGCTCAAAGAGTCTGCGTACGGCTTGGGCGCAACAACCTGGGAAGTTGTCTCCAAGGTAGTGTTGCCTTACACCAAGACCGGCGTTATCGGCGGCATCATGCTGGGTCTGGGGCGTGCGATTGGTGAAACCATGGCGGTCACTTTTGTGATCGGTAACTTCAACCAGTTGGATTCACTCAGCCTGTTCCAGGCTGCAAACAGTATTACCTCTGCACTCGCCAACGAGTTTGCGGAAGCCGGCGAGGGGCTCCACCAGGCTGCCCTGATGTACCTCGGCTTGGTGCTGTTCTTCATCACCTTTGTGATTCTGTCTTTGTCTAAAGTTCTTTTGGCGCAATTGCGCAAATCGGAAGGTGCCAAGTCATGAGTGCCACACTCGCCCAAACCCGCTCCGCACGTTTCGCTCAGCGCAAGCGCGTCAACGTGCTGGTCACTGGCCTGGCGCTGGCCGCCATGGCATTCGGACTGTTCTGGTTGTTCTGGATTTTGTGGGAAACCGTCCGCTTGGGTCTTGGTGGCTTGTCGATTGCCACGCTGACCCAGATGACACCTCCACCCAATGAAGCCGGTGGCTTGGCCAACGCGATTTACGGCTCGTTTTTGATGGTGTTTCTGGCCACCTGCTTGGGTACGCCCATCGGTGTGATGGCTGGTATTTACCTCGTCGAGTTCGACAGCAAGAGCTGGCTGGCAGCCACCGTGCGGTTTGTGAACGACATTCTGTTGTCTGCACCTTCCATCGTGGTCGGTTTGTTCGTCTACGCAGTGGTGGTATCGCGGTTCAAATCCTTCTCAGGCTACGCTGGCATTTTGGCGTTGTCCCTGATCGTGATTCCGGTGGTGATCCGTACCACGGAGAACATGCTGCAACTGGTACCTGCCGGTTTGCGCGAAGCGGCCTACGCCTTGGGTGCCCCGAAGTGGAAAGTGATTTTGAGCATCACCCTCAAGGCGGCCCGTGCCGGTGTGATTACCGGTGTGTTGTTGGCTGTGGCCCGTATTGCTGGTGAAACCGCGCCGCTGCTGTTTACTGCTTTGAGTAACCAGTTCTGGACATCGTCGTTGAGCGAACCCATGGCTAGCTTGCCGGTCACGATCTTCAAATTTGCCATGAGCCCGTATGAGAACTGGCAGCAACTTGCCTGGGCAGGGGTCTTCTTGATCACCCTGACTGTGCTCGGATTGAACATTCTGGCGCGGGTACTGACCCGTTCCAAGGCCTGATGCGCGCAGCGCACTGACGTTTAAAGGATTACTTGTATGTTGAACACACCTAGCGCCCCGACCAAGTCCAAGATTTCCGTCAAGGACCTGAACTTCTACTACGGCAAGTTCCACGCCCTCAAAGGCATCAACATGGAAATCCCCGAGAAGCGCGTCACCGCCTTCATCGGCCCCTCCGGTTGCGGCAAGTCCACTCTGTTGCGTATCTTCAACCGCATGTTCGAGTTGTATCCCGAGCAGCGCGCTGAAGGTCAAATCCTGCTGGACGGCCAGAACCTGCTGACCAGCAAAGAAGACGTGGCCTTGTTGCGCGCCAAGGTCGGTATGGTGTTCCAGAAGCCGACACCGTTCCCGATGTCTATTTACGACAACATTGCCTTCGGTGTGAAGTTGTTCGAAAAGCTCAGCGCCACCGATATGGAAGAGCGCGTGGAATGGGCGCTGCGCAAGTCGGCACTGTGGACTGAAGTGAAAGACAAGTTGCACCAGAGCGGCTCCAGCCTGTCGGGCGGCCAACAGCAGCGTTTGTGTATCGCCCGCGGTATCGCGATCAAGCCTGAAGTCTTGCTGCTCGATGAGCCTTGCTCGGCGCTCGACCCGATTTCGACTGCGAAAGTGGAAGAGTTGATCGTCGAACTCAAGAACGATTACACCGTGTTGATCGTGACCCACAACATGCAGCAAGCCGCTCGTTGCAGCGACTACACCGCTTACATGTACCTGGGCGACCTGGTGGAGTTTGGCCCGACAGAGCAGATGTTCTTCAAGCCGACACGCAAAGAAACAGAAGACTACATCACCGGCCGTTTCGGCTAAGCAAGGAGAGGACGATATGCCCGATAAACATCTTTCTACGCAGTTCGACAGCGAACTGACTTCGGTTTCCTCGCAGGTGATGGAGCTTGGTGGCTTGGTGGAGTCACAAATCCGCCAAGCGATTTACGCCTTGTCCCAATTCAGCGTGGAAGTGGCCGATGAGGTGACTGCTCGCGAGGCTCGCGTCAATGCGATGGAGTTGGAGATTGACCGCGACTTGTCCAGCATCATTGCGCGTCGCCAGCCGACTGCCCGTGATTTGCGCCTGTTGATTGCGATTTCTAAAACCACCGCCAACCTGGAGCGTGTCGGTGACGAGGCAGAAAAAATCGCCCGCATGGTGCGCTCCATCATCCACAGCGGTGCACCACGCTCCCTGCCATCGTTGGAGTTGCGGGTGGCGGCCGACTTGGCCTCCGGGCTGCTCAACAAGGCGTTGGATGCATTTGCGCGTCTGGATGTGAACGCAGCGGTCTCGATTCTCAAAGAAGACGACTTGATCGACGCAGAGTTTGACGGTTTCGTCCGCAAGCTGGTGACCTACATGATGGAAGATCCCCGCATGATTTCGCCAAGCCTTGACTTGCTGTTCTTGGCCAAAGCCATTGAGCGCATTGGTGACCACTCCAAAAATATTGCAGAGTTCATTATCTATGTGGTGAAGGGCGAAGATGTGCGCCACTCCACGATGGAGAAAATTGAGTCGGTTGTGAAATGAAAAATATGCCCGCCGTGCTGGTGGTCGAGGACGAGTCGGCCATCGCTGAATTGATCGCCGTCAACCTGCGACATAACGGGTTCCGCCCGCGATGGGCGATGGACAGTGACTCCGCTCAGCGCGAGATTGATGACGGAGTCCCCGATCTCATTTTGCTGGATTGGATGTTGCCTGGTGAGAGTGGCTTGGTGTTGGCCAAGCGCTGGCGCGCGGATCCCCGGACCAAAGAAGTACCCATCATCATGCTGACGGCGCGTGGCGATGAGGCAGACCGGGTTGCCGGTCTGGATGCGGGTGCTGACGATTACATTGCCAAGCCATTTTCAACGAAAGAGTTGTTGGCGCGGGTGCGTGCGGTCTTGCGTCGTCGCACTCCCGAGAGCACGGGCGAGGCGCTGACGATTGCCGGTTTGACCCTAGATTCATCGACCCATCGTGTGTCGTTTGAGGGCGCTGCGCTCAAACTCGGACCCACAGAGTTCAAACTGCTGCACTACCTGATGGGTCATGCCGAGCGGGTGCATAGCCGTGCCCAGTTGTTGGACAACGTGTGGGGCGATCACGTCTATATTGAAGAGCGGACCGTAGACGTTCATGTGAAGCGTCTCCGGGAAGCCTTGTCCCATGCCGGCGTAATGGTGGAAACCGTGCGGGGTGCTGGTTATCGCTTGACTGCCAAGCCTGCAATGCCGATTGTTTCTTCACAACCCTCAGCTGATCGCGCCAGCGCCTGAGGCGTCACGGTTTCTGCATGTTTCTTCGTTTCGCTTCTTTCCTGTTGTTGCAGGGGCTGGGTGGTATTTCCGGCTATTTTTTAGTCCAACGGTTCGAGCCGCTCTGGGGTGCTTTGGCTGGGGCGCTCGCAGGCGGTTTCCTGTGGATGCTCTTGGACTCCGCACGCGGTTTTCGCCTGATGCGATGGTTACAGGCCGGTGAGTCGACCGAACTGCATTTGGGTTTTGGCTTTTGGGGCGAAGTCGCGGACCGTACGCGCCGGCAAATGCGCTCACGGGAGCGCCGCGTCGCTGAAGGTGACACCAAGCTCCAGGACTTTCTGGCCGCGTTGCAGGCCTCGCCCAACGGGGTGGTGTTGCTAGATGCTGCCGGTCGTATCGAGTGGTTCAACCAAATGGCGGGCCAACACTTCGGTTTTGATGCACGCCGTGACATGCTGCAGCATTTCGGCAATCTGGTGCGTGATCCGGGCTTTGCCAGCTATTACGCGGGTCAGGAATTCAGCCACGGGCTTGTGATGCCCGGGCGGGAAAACACAGGTTCCAAGCCTGTTCAGTTGTCGGTGCATTTGCACCCCTACGGCGAAGGTCGCAATCTGCTGCTGTCACGCGACATCACCGCCCTCGAGCAAGCGGAGGCCATGCGCCGAGATTTCGTGGCGAACGTATCCCACGAGATTCGCACCCCCTTGACGGTCTTGGCGGGTTTTGTTGAAACGCTGCAGACTTTGCCCTTGGACGAGACTGAGCAGGGGAAGTACCTCGGCTTGATGTCTCAGCAGGCCACGCGCATGCAGAGTCTGGTGGACGATTTGCTCACACTGTCGCGCTTGGAAGGAAGCCCCGCACCTTCGGGCGCTGATCTGGTCGACATGGTGCAGCTCTTGCAGCAGTGCAAGCAGGAAGCCCACAACTTGTCGGTGCTGCTGTGGGGCAGAGCCCAGGACATCCAGTTCACAGTAGCGGATGCAGTGGCCGTGACAGGTTCTGCGACCGAAATTCACAGCGCGGTGTTCAACTTGATCGGCAATGCGATCCGGTATACCCCCGCAGACAAAACCATCGTGGTGCAATGGCGCAAAACTGGTGACGGGGAAGCAGAGCTGTCAGTGCAGGACACCGGCCCCGGCATTGCGCCTGAACATCTGCCCCGCCTGACCGAACGTTTCTACCGGGTGGACCGGAGCCGTTCACGCGACACAGGCGGCACGGGACTTGGCTTGGCCATCGTGAAGCATGTTGCCCAGCGGCATGGCGCAGAGCTCTTGATTGAAAGCGTGCCGGGCCGTGGTTCTACATTCCGATTGCGTTTCAAGGCAGCCCGTTTACGCATGCACTGAGTGGGTCGCACCCCTCGGTGTCATTGCCGTTTCAGAATCCAGAACATTTCGGAACCCGCTACCGGGTGCTGTACCAAGGTGTGAGCACCCCAAATAGTGCGATCAACGCCTGCGGGCATTTCTGAATTTCGGGCAGGTTCGGTCAACATCCATTGACAGGCTTTGGTGGTGTTGATCGGCTGGAGATCGATGCCACCATACCAACCTAAGGCGGCGGTTTGCGCTGGGTCCAGGTTCAAAACGATGGCACATTCTCCGGCTTGAATCGTGGCCCGTGTCTGTTTCACCATGGTCTTGGCACTTTGCGCATAGTCGAGTAAAGGCATCCAGAGGGTCATCAGCAACAGCCAGCACAAGGACGCGCCGCTTGCTGGCAGGACGAGACTTTTCCAGATGGCAGCGCGGTGCCTGCCGGCGCGCCACCGCACCAGCCAACCCCAGGCTAAGGTAGCCAACACGGCAAAGGCAAAGGGCAAGATCTGGAACTCGGCTTCATAGCCTGGTGCCAACCGGGCCACGTTGGCTGCCGGTTGTGGCGGAGTACCTGTTTGCATGGCAATCCATACGACCCAAATCACAATACCGCAGCCGGTAAAGAACAAGAGGGTGAACCAGTCAATCAGGGCGGCGACTTGGCGTCGAAGAGTGGGCAAAGCGAATGCCGCCATTGCCGCAAAGGCCGGCAGTGCCAGCAGCAGCGTGCGGTCGGGTGCGCCGGAGAGCAACATGGTGCCTACGCTGGTCACAATAAACCAAGCTGGCAAGGACAAATGGCGGCTGATGTTCAGGTTGAAGAGGTGCTTGCGCCAGCGCCATGCGCTGTAGAGCGCCAAAGGCCATGCGGGCCAGGTAAACCAAAGCAGCAGCTGGATATGGCCGTTCCAATAGTCCCAAGTCAGGGTGGGCCACTCGACTTTCCACACCCATAAGCCCAAAATTTTTGCGATCCAGGCGACTGCAAGGGCCATCACCAGCAACAGGGCTGCGTCCAGGGTCTGATGGCGGAGCGGGTTGCCCTCATCATTCGCAGAGCGACGGTCCACACCGTGGATGCAAGCGCCGCCAACTCCGAACATCAGGGCCAGTGCTGGTGCTCCGCTCAAGCTCATGCCGAGCATCCCCAGTCCCGCGCAGAACATGGGTGCGGCCCGATGGTAGGGCAATGCACTCAGCGCATAAAACAGGAGCGCACTGAACCCCAACTGGGCCAATGCGGGGGTGGTCTCGTGGCTGAGTTGCGCGAGCCCCAGCGAGGCCATGAAGGCGAGCAAACCGCCGTCCGCCATGGCGCGGGCATAGTCGGTGGGGTGGGCTTCGCCGCCAAAGGCGAAAGCCACTGGTTGCGCCGCGGGTGTGCGGGCGAGGTAATAGCTGCCATACCAGGTGCTGA
Organism: Rhodoferax potami; assembly: GCF_032193765.1. Taxonomy (NCBI): domain Bacteria; kingdom Pseudomonadati; phylum Pseudomonadota; class Betaproteobacteria; order Burkholderiales; family Comamonadaceae; genus Rhodoferax; species Rhodoferax potami. Next base: position 1,735,062 of record NZ_JAVBIJ010000001.1, on the reverse strand, counting down.
CAAAGGCTAGGGTCAGCAAAAGAATAAAAGGAATACGGACCCAGAAGTCTGAGTTGACTCCCGGCGGTGCGAGTTGCAACGCCCATGCGCCCAGCCAATAGGGCAGTAGCGAGGGGAAGTCAGGGGCAACTCCCAGCATCGTGGGATACCACCAGGAGGCTTCACCATGGCTTAGGGCGGCCATAAAGCCCAGTGCACTGAGATCCGCGCTTCGCCATGCGTCCCGACCGATGAAGCCCGCTGCAATGAACGCAAGACAAAGCAGTAGCAACGCGAGGCGGGGAAGGCGCCTGACAGAGGTTTGCGCCACGATAGCAGGTGTCGGATGGTTCACGCGGATCTTGAGAGGTTGAGAACAGTGATCAAAAAAAAGCAGCCCGGATGTCCGTGCTGCTTTTATACCAACCCAGGCCAAAGCCTGAACGGCGATTACTTCGCTGCGGTCTTGCCGAAACGGTTGCGGAACTTTTCCACGCGTCCGCCCATGTTGTCCACCGACTTTTGGGTGCCGGTGTAGAAGGGGTGGGATTCGCTGGTGGTATCGAGCTTGAAGAGGGGCAGCTTACGGCCATCTTCCATGTCGATCATTTCCTTGGTGTTTGCGCAAGAACGTGTCACGAACTTGAAGCCGTTGGACATATCCTGGAAGCAAACTTCGCGGTAGTTGGGGTGAATGCCTTCTTTCATACTCTTCTCCATCAGTTGCGCTAGCCGCGCCGGTCCTTGCGCAAACCCTGCGCAATATAAAAACTCGGCGTACTTGTCGCGAAAACCCTAAATTATAGCCTATCGACTTCAGCCGCCTCGACGCATCATGTCGAAGAACTCGCTGTTGTTCTTGGTGGCCCGCATTTGCTTGAGCACCATCTCCATGGATTCGATTTCATCCATGTTGTAGAGGAACTGCCGCAGGATGCGAGTCTTTTGCAGAATTTCCGGTTGCAGCAGCAACTCTTCACGGCGGGTACCGCTGCGGTTGAGTTGGATGGACGGGAAAATTCGCTTCTCATAGAGGCGACGGTCCAAGTGCACTTCGCTATTGCCTGTGCCCTTGAACTCTTCAAAAATCACTTCGTCCATGCGGCTGCCGGTATCGATCAGCGCAGTGGCAATGATGGTGAGCGAGCCACCTTCTTCTACGTTACGGGCTGCACCGAGGAAGCGCTTGGGGCGCTGCAAAGCGTTGGCATCGACACCGCCGGTCAACACCTTGCCGGAGGAGGGCACCACGTTGTTGTAAGCGCGGGCCAATCGCGTGATGGAGTCCAGCAGGATGACCACATCCTTTTTCAATTCCACCAAGCGTTTGGCGCGTTCAATCACCATTTCGGCCACGTGTACGTGGCGTGCAGCCGGCTCGTCGAACGTAGAGGCAATCACCTCGCCCTTGACGGTGCGCTGCATTTCGGTCACTTCTTCGGGGCGCTCATCTACCAGCAAGACCATCATGTGGCTGTCAGGGTAGTTGGCAGAAATGGCGTGGGCGATGTGCTGCATCATCACGGTCTTGCCGCTCTTGGGCGGTGCGACCAGCAAGGCGCGCTGGCCTTTGCCGATAGGCGCAATGATGTCGATCACGCGGCCGGTGATGTTTTCGTCGGTCTTGAGGCCATCCTGCTCCAGGCGCATCTGCACCTTGGGGAACAAAGGCGTCAAGTTTTCGAACATGACCTTGTGCTTGTTACCTTCAGGGGGGCCGCCGTTGACCTTGTCGAGCTTGTTCAGTGCGAAGTAGCGCTCGCCGTCTTTGGGGGTGCGCACTTCGCCTTCAATCATGTCACCTGTGTGCAGGTTGAAACGACGTACCTGGCTGGGGCTGATGTAGATGTCGTCGGTGCTGGCGGTGTAGCTGGTGTCCGGGCTGCGCAGGAAGCCGAAGCCATCCGGGAGAATTTCCAAAACACCGTCGGCAATGATTTGCTCGCCGGCACGCGCCCGCTTCTTGATGATCGCGAACATCAACTCCTGCTTGCGCATGCGGCCCGTGTTTTCGATCTCAAGTTCTTCAGCTTGCTTGAGCACTTCAGACACGTGCAGTGCTTTAAGTTCGTTTAAATGCATGGAGTGGGTCCCGTCAGGGCGTTAACCGGAAATCGGCAAAAAACCAGAGTGGTCTAAAAATTCAGGGGAGTGGGGATTGAGGCAAGACCGTGAGCTTGGCCTCGGTGTCCTGAGCCTGATCTGGCTAACCGCCTTCAATCTGGCGGGTGGACACAATGATTATGACAGGAAATTGCAACCGCACTGCAGCGGCGCGGTTGCAATGGTTTATGGGCGGATCAGGCCAGTTGCTGGTCGATGAAGGCAATGAGCTGAGCCTTGCTCAACGCACCGACCTTGGTGGCAGCCAATTGACCGTCCTTGAAAAGCATCAAGGTGGGGATGCCGCGGATGCCGAATTTGGCAGGAATGTCGCGGTTTTCGTCCACATTCATCTTGGCGATTTGGAGCTTGCCTTCGTAGGCGGCAGACACCTCATCGAGAATCGGGGCGATCATTTTGCAGGGGCCGCACCACTCTGCCCAGTAGTCCACCAGAATGGGTTGTGCAGATTGCAGAACGTCGGCTTCGAAAGTCGCGTCTGTGACGTGTTTGATGAGTTCGCTAGCCATGGTGATTCCTTTGGAAGAGTGCTAATGCAGCTAAAGTTGCGGCATTGTGACAGAAACCAAGCCCCCCCATGATGCCCCGCCGGCTATCGAATCCATAGCCAAAAACGATGCAGCCCGTGGGCTGCGGGCCTTTTCTTATCCACCCACCCATCCGGCTATGGCCCTGTGGTGCGCGCCTGAGATGGGCTTGTTGGACCGTCTCGCCATCTGGATGCAGGCCTGCAGCGCCCACCCCGGCCGCACGCTGGTGTTGCTGCCTTATGCCCAGCTCTTGCCGCTCGCGCGGCGCTTGTGGTCTGACCGTTACCCCCAAGGCTTTGCGCCCCGGTTTGAGACCACATCGAACTGGCTGGCCTCTTTGGGCGTGGCAGAGCTGCAAGCCACTGATATCAGCCACGACATGGCGCTCGACAGCCTGACTGCCCAGCAGCTATTGGTCCACAGCGGCATGGCCGACCGCGCTTCTTTGGCGGACTTGCTGGCCCAGACCGCCCAGCAGCTAGCCCCCTGGGCGGCGGCGGCGGGCCCGCAAGGTCGATCGGCCTGGGCCGCCAGTGCCCGAAGCGCAGTCGGGATCGGTATGGAGTCCCAGGCCGTGGCCTGGGAGGCACAGGTCATGCGGGTTGCTGTCGAGTGGGCCGCCGTGTCGGCTTACAACACCGATGGGCTGTTTGCCCCGGACGTCTTGGAGCCATGGGACGCGGTGGCTTGGGTCCAGGGCATTTCAGCCGACCCTTTGGCGGCCGCCTTGCAGGCGCACTGGGGCGACAAAGCGCAGCTTTTCCGGCTGGACGAATCGATCCACGACGAAGCGGCTCAAGGTAGCGCGATACCGCAGGCCGACAGCCTGTGGCAGCTGCATGCCTGCGCCGATGCAGAAGACGAGGCCCAGCGGGCCGCGGCGTGTGCCGTAGCTCACGTGCTGGCCGATCGCTACCCCGTTGCCCTGGTGTCGTCTGACAGGGCCTTGACCCGCCGCATGCGCGCCATGCTGGAGGCAGCTGGCATTGCCATGCGGGATGAAAATGGTTGGAAGCTCTCCACCAGCCTGGCCGGTGCCGGGCTGATGGCCTTGTTGCGCGCAGCGGCCTGGAATGCCAGCACGGACGAGGTGCTGAACGCTTTCAAACTCGCCCCCGCCTTTGCCCCAGAGATGCCGGCGCTGGAGCAGGTGCTGCGCCGCGCCCAGATCCGCGACTGGCGGCACGCGGTGAGCTGCCCGCCGGTGCAAAAAGTACCGGCATTGCAGGGCTTGTGTAGCCGTATCGAGTCGGTGCGCAGCACCTTGTCGGGCAATCGCCCATTGCCGGCCTGGCTGGCTGCACTGCAGGCAGCACTCCACGCCACCGACGCGTGGAATGCGCTGCAAGCCGATGAAGCGGGCGCCGTCATGCTGGCCGCCCTGCGCTTGTTACCTGCGGAGCCGCAGGTGTGGGCTGATTATTTGGATGCCGCCCTGTGGGCGGGCACCCGTTTGGATGCCAGCGACTTCACCGCCTGGGTGAATCAGGTTCTGGAGTCGCAAAGCTTTCAGCCGGCATACCCGGACGAAGAGCAGGTAGTCATTCTCCCCATGAGTCAGATGCTGGCCCGCCCGTTTGCCGCGGTAGTGTTGGCCGGGTGCGACGAGGTGCGCTTGAACCCTTCTCCCGAGCCGCCCGGGGTTTGGACACCTGCACAACGCGAGGCTTTGGGATTGCCTTCCCGCGCAGTGCTGGAAGCCCGGTTGCGCGCCGCCTGGTGGCAAGCTTTGCGGGCGCCGGTGTGTGATGTGCTCTGGCGCACCAGTGACGACGCCGGCGAGCACATGGCACCCAGCGCGCTGGTGCAGTGCCTGTCATGGGCCGGCGAGGGGGCAGCCCACACAGCCAGCGACCCCCGGCTCGACCAGCGAATCGCCCTGGCACCCTTGTTGCCGCCGCAGCCCCAGGGGCAAGCGCTGCCTTTGAAGCAGCTGTCTGCCAGTGCCTATGAAGACATGCGCACCTGCCCTTACCGGTTTTTCGCGTTGCGCCAATTGGGTTTGAGTTCGGTTGATGAGTTGGAGGCTGAGGTTGACAAGCGCGACTTCGGCGTCTGGCTGCACGCGGTGTTGGCGGCCTTTCACGCTGAATTGCAGGCTGCTCCCACCAGCGATGCAGCGCATCGCAGCGCGCTGCTGCAGTCAGCCGCAGATGCGGTGACCGCGTCGATGGAACTACCGGACGGCGAGTTCTTACCCTTTGCGGCCGCTTGGCCTGCCGTGCGCGATGGCTATCTTGTCTGGTTGCGCAAACACGAGGGCCAAGGCTGGGCGTTTGCAAGTGGTGAGACCTCGCACACCCAGGCCGTGGGGCCGGTCACCCTGGCGGGGCGTATCGACCGCACCGATACCGGGCCGGAGGGCGCTATTTGCGTGCTGGACTACAAAACCGAACCCTTGGGGAAAACGAGGGAGCGGGTGAAGAACCCGATGGAGGACACGCAAATCGCCTTCTACGCTGCCCTGTTGCCGTACGACACGGTGCATGCGGCCTACATCAATATCGGCGAGCGCGAGGGTACGCAGCCCCAAGTGCAGACCCATATTGTGGAAGCGCGAGATGCCTTGATCGAAGGTATTGCCCATGACATGCAGCGGGTGGCCGAGGGCCATGCGCTCCCCGCCTTGGGCGATGGCCCGGCCTGCGACTATTGCCAGGCACGGGGCCTATGCCGCAAAGATTTTTGGAGTCCCTTATGACGGCGCGGATGGATGCAGCCTACGAAATCAACGGCCGTCACGTCGATCGGGCTGACTTTTATGCGGTGGCTTGCGACCCGCGACGCAGCGTGGCAGTCGAGGCCTGTGCCGGTGCCGGTAAGACCTGGATGCTGGTGTCGCGCATGGTGCGTGCCTTGTTGGATGGGGCCGCCCCGCACGAGATTCTGGCGATTACTTTCACCAAAAAAGCGGCCGGTGAAATGCGCGAGCGCTTGCAGGAGTGGCTGCGCGACTTCGCGCAGGCGGACGACGCTACCTTGCGCCGCGAGCTGCAGCTGCGCGGCGTCCGCACCGAAATCACCGAGGCCCAGCTCCAGACCCTGCGTGGCCTGCATGCTGCGCTGCTGACCACCGGCCGGCCGGTGCAGGTGCGCACCTTCCACAGTTGGTTCGCCGCCTTGTTGCGCAGCGCCCCTCTGGGCTTGCTGCACCAGCTGGGCTTGCCCACCACCTACGAGCTGCTGGAGAACGATGCCAAAGCCATTGCCCAGGTGTGGCGCCGGTTCCATACCCGGATTGCGCAAGACCAGGCAGCGCGGGCCGACTACCTCGAGGCCGTTGCCGTCTACGGCAGGCACGGCACCCTGAAGGCCCTGGAGGCCGCGATCCACAAGCGCACCGAGTTTGCGTTGGCAGATGCGCAGGGCGTGGTCGATGCGTCGGTGGCGCACTTCACGGTGCAGTTTCCGGCCATGGCCGCGTGGGCGCACCCCGATGACCGGCTCCAGAGCGAGCCGGTGCAGGCGTTGCTCTGGGCTAGTGCCAAAGCCTTGGGCGGAAGTACGCTCAAAACCTGTGTGGAAGCCGGTGCAGTGCTGGAGCAGGCGCTCAGCGCTGCAGATACCGCAGGCATCTACAAGGCACTGTTTACCGAGAGCGGGAGCCCACGCAAGCTCAGCGAGAAAGTCGTGGGCATCGCCACCGTGCGAGAGGCCCAGGCCCTGCTGGTCGACACCCGTGCTGCGCTGGAGCAGCATCAGGCCTGGCTGCACCAGCAGCGCATGGCCCGCCTCAGCCGCGGGGTGCTGCAAGACTATGCGGCGCTTAAGCGCGAGCGCGGCTGGATTGATATGGCCGACCTCGAGCAAACCGCATTGCGCTTGCTCTCTGACGAGACCGTATCCGGTTGGGTGCAGGAGCGGCTCGACGCGCGCATCAAACACCTGCTGATTGACGAGTTTCAGGACACCAACCCCCTGCAGTGGCAGGCCCTGCTTGCCTGGCTGGAAGGCTACGGCGGCAACGGTGCCAAGCCCGGGGTGTTTGTGGTGGGGGACCCCAAGCAAAGCATTTACCGCTTCCGGCGTGCCGAGCCGCAGGTGTTTGAAGCGGCCAAAAACTTTGTGCGCGATGGCTTGCAAGGCGATGTGCTCAGCTGTGACCATACCCGCCGCAATGCGCAGGCCATCATCCAGCTGGTCAACACCGCGATGCTGGGGGCGCAGGCGGCGGGCGAGTTCAGTGACTACCGGGCCCATACCTCCGAGTCTGCAGACACCGGTGCGGTGCTCAAGCTGCCGCGCATTGCGCGGGCTGCCAAGGCAGCAGAGGGTGAGGAGGATGCTTCTTGCGAATGGCGAGACAGCCTCAGCACCCCGCGCCACGAGGCTGAGGACACCATCAAAACCCTGGAGTGCCGGCAGGCCGCGGCCTGGTTGGCCGGGCAGCTGGTGGCTCAAGGGGGGCCTTGGCGGCCGCAAGACATCATGGTGCTGGCGCGCCGCCGCGAGCGCTTGGGGCTGATGCAACAAGAGCTGGCCGCCTTGGGCATTCCTGCCCAGCAGCCGGAAAAAAATGAACTCGGCGACATGCCCGAGGTGCAAGACCTGGTGGCGCTGCTAGATGTGTTGGTGTCCCCCGCCCATGACCTGTCTTTGGCGCGGGTGCTCAAGTCCCCGGTTTTCGGGGCGACCGATGCCGATCTGGTGGCTCTGGCCCTGGCGCACCGCCGTGCCCGAAGCGAAGCCCGCGCCACAGACCCCGAGGCGGTGGTACCTGCGTGGTTGGCCGTGCTGTGCCAGCCACTTTCGCCTTGGCACGCAGACAGTGTGCTCGCCGCCGCAGCTGCGCAGTTGCAACAGTGGCAAACCCGCGTGCTCACCCAGCCGGTGCACGATGCGCTGAGTGCCATCTACGAAGAAGGCGCCGTGCTGGCCCGCTATGCGGCGGCCAGCCCGCCGGTGTTGCGCGAGAGTGTGTTGGCCAATGTGCGGGCGCTGCTCAATGCGGCGCTGCAAGTCGATGGCGGGCGCTACACCACCGCCTACAGCCTGGTGCGGGCCTTGCGGCAAGAGGGCAACAAAGCGCCGGTGCGTGCAGACGCCGCTGCAGTGCGCTTGCTGACCATCCATGGCGCCAAAGGGCTGGAGGCCCCATTGGTGCTGATGCTCGACACCGATGCCGAAAGCGCCCGCCCTGAGAGCATGGGCATCCTGGTCGACTGGCCCGGTGAAGACGCCTACCCGCGCAAGCTGGTGTTCATGGCCAGCGAGTCGCGCCCGCCTGCGTGCGCAGCCGCAACGCTGGCCATCGAGCAAGCGGCCCGGCAGCGGGAAGAGCTCAATGCGCTGTATGTGGCGCTGACCCGCACCCGCCAAACCCTGGTGCTCTCCAGTGTGGAGCCCCACCGTGAGCGCGAAGGCAGCTGGTGGAAGCGCCTCGAGGCCTTGTCCACGGCCTGCACCTTGCCCGAGCCAGGTGCGGCCGGTGGGCTGCCAGGCGAAATAGTGGAGCAGGGCGCGGAGCCCAAGGAGGTCTTGCTGAAAGTGCTTCCGTCGCTTGGTTTGCAGCAAAATATGCCTGTAGCGCCCGCTAATAGTGCGCGACCAGCTATACATTTGGTAGCGAAAACTGCGGCGGAGGCAACAGACTCTCTCGAATCCCGGGTCGGCCAGGCCATGCACCGGCTGCTGGAGTGGGTGCCGCTGCAAGAAGGTCCCCAGCGTTCGGAGTCGCGTTGGTCTGCAGCGCAACGCGCCCAGGTCGCACGCGCCTTTGGTTTGGGGCCGGATGATGTGGCCCGTGCCGAGCGCATGGCGCAAGGCATACTCGCAGGCGAAGCAGCGTGGGCCTGGCAACGGCCGTCCGTGGTGTGGCATGCCAACGAAGTGGCGCTGGCCCACGCGGGGCGCACCTTGCGACTGGACCGCCTGGTGCAACACCGGGCGACCCGGGCGTGGTGGGTGCTGGACTTCAAGTCCACCGCCACCCCGCAAGACCAGCCCGATCTGTGCGACCAGCTGCGCGAGTACCGCACCGCACTGCAGCTGATCCAGCCGGGCAGCCAGGTGCACATTGCCTTTTTGACGCCGCAAGGCCGACTCATTGAACTTTTTGATTGACTACTTTGACTGAACTGAATTCTTCCGCCGCTCCTGTTTCTGCTCTGCCTCCCTTGACGGTGGACGTGGCCATCATCGGCGGTGGGCCGGCCGGCTTGATGGCTGCACAGGTGCTGTGCGATGCCGGCGTTGCCGCCCATGTGTTTGACGCCATGCCCTCGGTGGGCCGCAAGTTCCTGCTGGCGGGCAAGGGGGGGCTGAACCTGACCCACTCCGAGGGGGCTGATACTTTTGCCGGCCGCTATGGAGCGCGCCGCAGCGCCATCGAATCTTTGCTGGCCGGGCTCGATGCCACCGGCTTGCGCGCCTGGGCCGAATCGCTGGGGGTGGAGACATTTGTGGGCAGTTCCGGCCGGGTGTTTCCGGTGGACATGAAAGCAGCGCCCCTGCTGCGGGCCTGGTTGCACCGGCTGCGCCACCCGGCAGAGGGTCACGGGGTGCAGTTTCATATGCGCCACCGCTGGACCGGTTGGACCGATGCAGCAGCAGGCCAGGCCACCTCCGCACTGGTGTTCGAGACGCCGTCCGGGCAGCGGCTTGTGCACGCCCGTGCCGTGGTGCTGGCCTTAGGCGGCGGCAGCTGGGCGCGGCTGGGTTCCAACGGTGCCTGGGTGCCCTTGTTGGCCGCCAAGGGTGTGGCGGTCGCGCCGTTGCTGCCCGCTAACTGCGGTTTTGATGTGCAAGGCGGTTGGACCCCGTTTTTCAGCGACAAGTTTGCCGGGCAACCGTTCAAATCGGTGGCCATCTCGGTCAGCCATGCGAACGGTGTTGCGTTTCAGCGCAAGGGCGAGTTTGTGGCCACTGCCACCGGCGTGGAAGGCAGCTTGATCTACGCTGCCTCGGCCTTGCTCCGCGACGACATATTACGCACCGGCAGCGCCACGATCCATCTCGATCTCTTGCCCGATATGTCTGCCGAAAAGGTGTTGGCTGAGGTGCGCCACCCGCGTGGCACCCGCTCCCTGAGCAGCCACCTGAAGAGCCGCCTGCACCTGGAAGGCATCAAAGCCGCCATGCTGTACGAGCGCCTAGGCAAAGAGGCGGTCAACGATCCTGTGCAACTGGCTGCTGCCATCAAAGCGCTGCCCATTACCCTGCAGGCAGCACGCCCGATTGACGAGGCCATCAGCACCGCCGGTGGAGTGTTGTTTGAGGTGCTGACACCGCAGCTGATGCTGGAGCAACTCCCCGGCGTGTTCTGCGCCGGCGAAATGCTGGACTGGGAAGCTCCTACCGGGGGCTATCTGTTGCAAGCCTGTTTTGCCAGTGGCAAGGCGGCGGGGCAGGGCGTAGTGGAATACCTGCGTTCAGCATAAAAAGTGCCGTTGGCGCAGGATTTACCTGCGCTAGTAGCTCCTGATTTAATAGCAATTAGGGCCGTGTCTGTGGCCGGGGCTCAGACCGAGTCAGTGGCCTCGGTCTTGCGCAGCCGGGGAGATGCGGCCCGCACACAGTTGCGGCCGCTGTGCTTGGCCTCGTAGAGCGCGCGGTCCGCATCGCCCACGAATTGCGAGGGCGTGAACAGCATGTCGGGGACCGCACTGGCGACGCCGAAGCTGGCGGTAAAGCGCAGGGTGCGGCCTTCAAATGGCACTTCCAACGCTGCTATATCGGACCTGAATTCTTCGGCCAGCTCCAGCGCGTCGCCCAGGGTGCTGTTGATCAGTAGCACCACAAATTCCTCGCCGCCGTAGCGGGCCAGCAAATCGCCGGCGCGCTGCACTTGTTGCCGCATGAGCTGCGCCAGCGCCTGTAAACAGGCATCGCCCGCGGGGTGGCCATAGGTGTCGTTGATGGCTTTGAAGTGGTCAATGTCCAGCAGTACCAGGGCCAGTGGTTGCTTCAAGCGGCTGGCGCGCTTGTGCTCGGTGACCAGAGACTGGTCGAAAAACGCCCGGTTGCCGACCTGGGTCAGGCTGTCTGTCATGGAGAGGCGCTGCAATTGCTCGTTGGCCAGGCGCAGCTGATCGAGGGTCAGGTTCAGCTCGGTGGTGCGCTCGCGCACCCGCTCTTCCAGTGCACGGTTCGCGTCGGCGGTGGCGTCGAGCAAGGCCTGCTGCGAGGCGCGGGCTTTTTTGGCGTGCGCGAGCGCCGCGCTTTGAGCATCAATCCGCAGGCCGCGGTCGGTGTTGATCCGGTCGGCCAAGGTGAGCGACAGCAGCACCACCAGCATCAAGATACCGATTTGCGAGGCGTTGTCGACGAGAAAGTTGCTCGGCAGCCAGCCGAATTTACTGATGGTCAGCACGCTGACCCCCACAAAAAGTGCGGTCCACGACAGGCAATAAAAGCGGGCGAACCGCGCGCCCAGCCACCAACGCCAATAGCCGATCGAGAGTGCGGCAACGGACACCACCAAGATGAAACCCGACGTGACCCGGATCACCCAGCTGTAGGGCAGCACAAACGCGCTCAATATCAGGCCCACGCTGATCCAAGCCATGCCCATCACCAGCCGGTGGGTGGTCGGCGAAAAGCGCTCCAGCTTCAAAAAGCTCGCGGCAAACAGGCTGGCCGACAAGCAAGCGCTCGCAATGGCCACCGGAACTGCCACACTGTTCCAGCGAATCGCTTCGGGCCACACATAGGCAAATGCATAGCCATTGAGCGTTCCCCAAAACATGAGGTAGCTGGCGACAAAGAAGATGTAGTGCAGGTAGCTCCGGTCGCGGGTGGAGAGATACACAAACAAGTTGTAAACAATCATCACCACCAACATGCCGAACACGGCGCCTGACATCAGGTGCCCGAGGGCAGATGCTTCATAGAATGCCGCCGGCTGCCACAGGCGCAGTGGGGCTTCTACCGTGCCACTCGATGCGATCCGCAGCACCAAGAGGTTGCGCCCGGGCTCCAAGTTCAGCGGCATCACAAAGTTTTGGTGCTGGACCGCCCGTTGCACATAAGGCTGCTCATCGCCCAGCGCATAGCGGTTGACCATGCGGCCCTCCGACAGGTGAAACAACCGCACGTCATCCAAGAAGGGGCGCGGTAGTTCCAGAACGCGTGCCATGGGCTTGGCCGTCTGGTTGTCCAGTACCAAGCGGAACCAGTACGCATGGTTGGTAAAGCCGAAGTTCGGGATGGTGCGGGCCACCGGCATCCAAGGCTGGCCCTCCGCCATGGCTTGATCGAGTTGGAGCTGGCGGCTGTCATCCAGCAGATAGGCCACATTCGCGCCGATGTCCACGGAGGTCGGGCTGTCGGCAGTGAGGGGAATAACGGGGAGCGTGGCAGAAACGCCGGCAGGTTGGGCACCTGCAGACCCGCTCAGTACAACACAAAGGGCAAGGGCCCATCGCAGGAAACCCAAAACCATGGTGGCGTGGCCGACTGAGTTTAAGAAAGGGTAGTTGACGAGCCTGACCCCGGCACTGGCTCCACAGTTAGGGCTGCTTGGTTCCCCACCTGACCCGGTTGGCCGCTTCACCATGCGGGAAGGCCCGTCAGCGACTATTGTAACCCTGCCGAGACCTTAGAATCCCCTCATGTCTTATCTCGTGCTCGCCCGCAAGTACCGCCCCCGCAATTTCACAGAAATGGTAGGGCAGGACCACGTGGTGCAGGCCTTGACCAACGCACTGACGACGCAGCGTCTGCATCACGCGTATCTGTTTACCGGCACGCGTGGTGTCGGCAAAACCACCGTTTCCCGCATTCTGGCCAAATCCTTGAATTGCCAAGGTGCTGACGGGCAGGGCGGTATCACGGCGACCCCGTGTGGCGTGTGCCAAGCATGTACCGACATCGATAGCGGCCGTTTTGTCGATTACACCGAGCTCGACGCGGCGTCCAATCGTGGCGTCGATGAAGTGCAGGCCTTGCTGGAGCAAGCGGTTTACAAACCGGTGCAAGGGCGCTTCAAGGTTTTCATGATCGACGAGGTGCACATGCTCACCAACACCGCGTTCAACGCGATGTTGAAGACGCTCGAAGAGCCGCCCGAGTACCTCAAGTTCGTGTTGGCCACCACCGACCCGCAAAAAGTGCCGGTGACCGTGTTGTCGCGCTGTCTGCAGTTCAACCTGCGCCCCATGGCGCCGGAAACCATCCGCGAGCACTTGACCAAAGTGCTGGATGTCGAGCAAGTGCACTCCGAAACCCAGGCCCTGCGCCTGTTGGCCCGTGCGGCGCGCGGCTCCATGCGTGATGCCCTGAGTCTCACCGACCAGGCGATTGCATTTGGCTCCGGGCAGTTGCAAGAGGCTGCGGTGCGCCAGATGTTGGGCAGCGTGGACCGCTCTTACGTGTTCCGCCTGATTGAGGCGCTAGCGGCCGGTGACGGGAAAACGGTGGTCGACACCTGCGAAACCCTGCGGATGAATGGATTGAGTGCGGCCTCTACCCTGGAGGAAATGTCCTCGGTGCTGCAGCGGATGGCGGTGGCACAAGCCACCGGGCATTCCGGCTTGGACGACAGCGATCCGGAGGCTGCCGAAACTGCCCGCCTGGCCCAGGCGATGCCGGCAGACGAGACCCAGTTGCTCTACAGCATGTGCCTGCATGGCCGTGCGGATCTGGGTTTGGCTCCTGATGAATACGCAGCGTTGACGATGGTCTTGCTCCGTTTGTTGGCCTTCAAGCCCGCGGCTGAAAAAAAAACTCTAGCGATTCCTGAACGCCCGGCAGTGCCAGTGCCTGCAGCCGCAGCTGTAGTGGCACCCGTAGTTTCTTCGGTACCTGTAGCCTCGGCAGCACCGGTGCCCGCTGCTGTGGCGCCTGCCATCCCCGTTCGTGTGGTACCTGCTCCACAACTGCAGACGCCTGCAGCGTCCCCGGCTGCTGAGTTGCCGCCTGGCCGATCTGCAACTCCGCCTCCAAGCAAGGTGGTTGTCCAGCCTTGGGAGGATGCGCCGGTACCGGCTCATTCGCCTGTATTGGCGCCTGCGGGGGCGGCTCCAGCCTCTACAGCTTTTGCAGCAACGCCTTCAGTGATTCCCCCGGGGCAGGTGCTCGCGGTGCGTGACAGCAGTCCCGTATCTGCGACGATCGATTCCTCGGACAACGAAGACATCGTGGACATAGACCCCGCAGAGGACGATGCCTATGAGGCGCCGTGGGTCGATGATGTTGACGAAGATTATGACCAAAATGCGCCTCTAGCCCCGTTGAATAGCGCGCCAGTAGCTACAAAAATTGTAGCGATACCCGTGCAGGAAATTCAGGAAAGCTCGCTGGATGAGCCCCCGGCTGCGGTCGGCTTTGAGCCGACCGAAGAAGGTGATTTCTGGCATCAAACGGTGCAGCACTTGATTGCGACGGAGGCGATCACCGCGATGGTGCGGGTCCTGGCTTTGCAGTCGCAACTGATAGCGCGTGACACCGACCAGTGGCACCTCCGGCTCGAGCGGGAGTCTTTGAACCAGGCCAGCACCCGGGAGCGTTTGACGCAGGCCTTGCACACCGCTGGCTATCCGGTGCAACTTGCCATCGAGGTCGGCCGGGTGGTGGATAGCCCTGCGCGGCGCAACGCGGCGGCCACGGCGGAAAAGCAACACGCCGCGGAGCAGATAATCCTGCAGGAACCATTTGTACAGGCCATGATGCGCGACTTCGGCGCCAAGATTGTGCCCGGCTCTATCAAGCCGCTGTAAGCGGCCTCCCCATTTTCAATCCAACTCTTTTTAAGGAAAACCATGTTCAACAAAGGACAACTCGCAGGCCTGATGAAACAAGCCCAGACCATGCAAGACAACATGAAAAAGGCCCAGGACGAGTTGGGCAATATCGAAGTGACCGGCGAGTCCGGCGCTGGGCTGGTCAAAGTCACCATGACGTGCAAGCATGACGTGAAGCGCATTGCGATTGACCCTAGCCTGCTGGCGGACGACAAAGACATGCTCGAAGATTTGGTGGCTGCCGCCTTCAATGCCGCAGTGCGCAAGGCGGAAGAAACGTCTGCTGAAAAAATGGGCAAGATCACAGCCAGCATGCCCGGTTTGCCCGGCGGTATGAAGTTCCCGTTCTAATCATCGGCGCCGCACCGCATGTCTGACCTGAACGCCCTTGACACCTTGATCCAGGCCCTGCGCGGCTTGCCGGGCGTGGGCGTGAAGTCAGCGCAGCGCATGGCTTTCCACCTGTTGCAGCACGACCGGCCTGCCGCGCAGTTTCTCTCCAGGGCTTTGAAAGAGGCGGCGGACGCGGTGCACCACTGCGAGCGGTGCCATACCTTCACGCAAGATGCTGTATGCGCCACCTGTCTCGACGATCGCCGCGACCGCACGCAGCTCTGTGTGGTGGAAACGCCTGCGGACCAGAGTGCGATGGAGCGCACCGGCGCCTACAAAGGCCTCTACTTTGTGTTGATGGGCAAGCTCAGCCCCCTGGATGGCGTTGGACCCAACGACTTAGGTTTTAAAAAGCTTTTTGACCGTGCTTGCGATGGCTTGGTACAAGAGGTGATCCTGGCGACCAACTTCACCGCAGAGGGGGAGGCCACCGCCTATGTGATCGCCGAAGGACTCAAGGCTCGCGGCTTGCGCCCGACCCGGCTGGCACGCGGTGTACCGGTGGGCAGTGAGCTGGAATATGTGGACCTGGGCACCATCGCCCACGCGCTGGTAGACCGACGCTAGCGCATTTTTAAATTCATTTGAAAGACAGTTTGTTCATGCAATTCGCCCACTTCACCGTCGCTTATTGGTGTGTTCTGATTGCGGCGCTTTTGCCCATCGTATGTGCCGGAATTGCCAAGTCCGGCCGGATCGGAGTAGCCCGCAGCAAAGGCGGCTACGACAACGTGAATCCCCGCGAGTGGTTGGCGCGCCAGACCGATTGGCGGGCCCGTGCCAACGGTGCCCAGGCTAACAGTTTCGAAGCGCTGCCCTTTTTTATTGGCGCGGTCATCATTGCCCACCAACTCGGCGCCCCGCAAGCCCGGTTGGACGTGCTGGCATTTCTGTTCATTGTCCTGCGCTTGCTCTACATCATGATGTATGTCGCAGGCATGGGCAACTTGCGCTCAGCGGTGTGGTTTGCCGCCTTGGCAGTGAACGTCGGTATCTTGTTGGTCGGCTACCGCTAAGCGCTTATCCCTGCTTTTTGCTCGGGGCCTTCGTGGCCCCTTTTTTTGCGGGTGTGCTGGGCTTGGCGGCCTTTTGGCCGCTGCTTGCTTTTGACTTTGCCGCAGCGGGCTTTGCCGCCTTCGAGGTAGTAGGCGCTGCTTTGGTACTTTTAGCCTGTGGCGGCAGCATCAACATAACAGACTGACCCGGCTTGAAGCGGGCACTGGCAGATACCTTGTTCCACTCTGCGACTTGCGCGGGATTGGTTTTGTAGCGGCGGGCAATGCTGGCCACCGTATCGTTTTTACCGGCTTTGACGGAGACCCGCTTCAGTACGATCTCGGGGGCGACAGACAGTTGGCTGTTGTCTGCCACCTTGATGGGCACGTCTGGCATCTGGTGACTGCGCGGTACCAACAGAGTGGAGCCTGCCCTGACGACCATTCGGGGCGGGATGTTGTTCATGCTGCGCAGGTCGGACTCGCTCATGCCCACTTTTTTCGCAACCTCGGCCGGGCGCATGGTGCTGGGGACCACCCAGGCTGTCCAGCTGGCAAGGCGCCCGCTGTAGCTCTCCAGGTTCGATTGGAAAACCTCTGCATTGTCCCAAGGCAAAAGAATTTGCGGGGTGCCGGCGGCCAAGATGACAGGGCGATTCAGCGACGGGTTCAAGGCTTTGAAATCGTCCACGCTGACCTCGGCAAGCCTGGCTGCCAGCGCAACGTCGATGTCGCGCCGGATTGTCACGCTTTGAAAATAGGGGTGGTTTTCAATCAGGGGAAGCTTGGAATTGAATTGCGCCGGGTTCGACACAATGTTCTTGACCGCTTGGAGTTTGGGCACGTAAAAGCGGGTTTCCATGGGCATGTTGAGGTCGGGGTAACCCGTTGGCAAGCCCGCGCGCTGATTTTTTGCAATCGCCCGTGACACGCTACCTTCGCCCCAGTTGTAGGCGGCGAGCGCCAAATGCCAGTCGCCGAACATGCGGTGGAGCTTTTGCAGGTAGTCCAGCGCAGCACGCGTGGAGGCGAGTACGTCGCGCCGGTCATCCCGGAAGCTGTTTTGCTTCAGTTCGAAATATTTGCCGGTGGCAGGCATGAATTGCCACATACCAGCCGCTTTGGCGCTGGACACGGCTTGGGGGTTGAAGGCACTTTCAATAAACGGCAGCAGGGCCAACTCCGTCGGCATGTTGCGGACTTCCAATTCCTCCACGATGTGGAACAGGTATTTTTTGGAGCGCTCTGTCATCCGGAAGATGTAGTCAGGGCGACGGGAGTACCAGACCTCCCGGTCTTGTACCAGTTCGCTTTGGAGGTCATTCATGCCGTAGCCGCGGCGGATACGCTCCCACAGGTCTACAGGAGGGGCAACGGCAGCCACGCTCCGGGAGCTTCTTCCGAGCTCTATCGAGGTCAGTGGAACCGTCTCGCCCGGCCGAGCTGTGCTGGCAGCCGGCGGCGCCTTGATGGGGGCGCCAGGGCGTGCAATTTCTCGACTCGGACGCAGGATCAGGTTGTTTGGATCGTTAGGAGTGGCTTGCGCAGCATTACTTGCGGCGGGAGATGGAGCCGGTGAGTGCAGCCCGTCTTGTGGCATCGGGCTGTTGAGTGTGCCTGCACATCCTGATAGGAGGGCGACGACACCCACTGCAAATAGGTGAAAACGGATCATTAAAAATTGTTTTTCCATTGGCGCAGAGTGGCAAAAACGCCCTCTGCGGAGACTCCTTGGGCGTCATGCCTGATGACTTCGTGCATGACGCTGTCCAAGTGAGTGCGTAAAAAAGGGTTGATTAGCCGTTCCCGGGCAATGGTGCTCGGGAGTGTGGGCTGACCGGCGTTGCGCAATTGCTGGCAATGGGTTTGGTACTCTGCGATCGCTTCGTTGCCAGGTTCGACAACCCGGGCAAAGCGCAAGTTACTCAAAGTGTACTCATGGGTGCAGCAAACCCGTGTCTCGGGGGGCAAGTCTGCCAAGCGACTTAAAGACTCCAACATTTGTGCGGGCGTTCCTTCGAACAAGCGGCCGCAACCTCCGCTGAACAAGGTGTCGCCACAAAAAAGCAAAGGAGGTTCGCCTGAAGGACTGGCGAAAAAAGCGATATGTCCGCTGGTGTGTCCGGGCACATCCATCACTGTGAAATTTATCCCAAGAGCGAATACTTGATCTCCGTCACTCAGGCGTTCAATCGGCTCCGGCATTTTTTCACGCGCCGGCCCGTAGACACGGGCTCCGGTGGCTTCGCGCAAAACATTCACGCCGCCGGTATGGTCGGCATGGTGATGGGTGACTAGAATGCAGCGCAACGTCAGGGAGTTGCGTTGCAGGGCCTCCAGCACAGGTTGCGCGTCCCCCGGGTCTACCACCAGTGCGTCATGCCCGTTGTGCAACATCCAGATGTAGTTGTCAGTGAAAGCGGGTAGTGGTAGCAAGGTCATGAGCGATCAAATTATAGGTTTGCAGGAATGGTTCAAGTCTCCGGCAGGCAGCTATCTGCTGGAATGGGAGCAGGCGCAACTGGATGAGGCGGTTGCAGACCTTTTTGGCTACCATGCTTTGCAGTTGGGCGTGCCGGAGCTTCAGGCATTGCAGCTCAATCGCATGCCGCATCGATGGCTTGCCACCGCAGGGCCGGATCCCCGATATGGGGTCGTCGCGTTTCACTCCGACTTTACGGCCCTGCCTTTCCCCGCGAACAGCCTTGATCTTGTGATCCTGCCCCATGCCTTGGAGTTCAGTCCGGATCCGCACGCCACACTGCGCGAGGTGGAGCGCGTCTTGGTTCCAGAGGGCAAAGTGGTGATTTGTGGCTTGAATCCTGTGAGTCTGTGGGGCTTGCGCCAACGGCGAAGCTGCTGGTACCACCGCGCGGGCTGGGGTCAGGTTTTTTTACCTGAGTGGGGTGACTTGATTGGCTACTGGCGTTTGCGGGATTGGTTGCGCTTGTTGAGTTTTGAGGTGGAGGTCGGCCGATTTGGTTGTTACCGCCCTGCGGTGGAGTCTGCGGATTGGCTAAGGCGATTTGCCTGGATGGACCGCGTCGGGCCGAGGTCATGGCCGATTTTTGGCGCCGCGTATTTCGTGGTGGCGACCAAGCGTGTGCGCGGCATGCGGCTGTTGGGAGCGCATTGGAAGTTGTCGACCAAGCGCAGCGCCGCCGCAGTGCCGGTGGCGCAGCAAACGCATGCCTCGGTGAATGAGAGAAATGGGAAGGAAATCGTGTGACAGAGTTGATGGCGAAAGTAGTGATTTACACCGATGGGGCCTGCAAGGGCAATCCGGGGCCCGGGGGCTGGGGTGTGCTGCTCCGGTCTGCCGACGGCGCTGAAAAGGAGCTGTCAGGCGGCGAGCTGGGTACCACCAATAACCGCATGGAAATGATGGCAGTGATCGAGGCGTTGACCGCCTTGAAGCGCCCCTGCGACGTGACCTTGCATATTGACAGTCAATATGTCCTGAAAGGCATCACGGAGTGGCTGCAAGGCTGGAAGGCCAAGGGCTGGAAAACAGCTTCCAAGCAACCCGTAAAAAATGTGGATTTGTGGCAGCGCCTCGACACCTTGGTGAGTACTGCAGGCCACAAAATTGATTGGCGCTGGGTCAAAGGGCACGCCGGAGATCCGGGTAACGAACGTGCCGATGGATTGGCCAACCGTGGCGTAGAGCAGGCGCTGCGCCAGCGGAGCTAGCCTCCGATATAGCTCATCTCGACGCGGCGGGTGGCCGTACCGGCCCCTGTGGACTCGGCCCCCCGTTGTGCGGAATACTGGTCTTTTCGCGCGCCCCACACGCGGGCAATGGCGTCTTGTAGCTGCTGGTCATCCGCTCCAGAGCGCAATAGTGACCGCAAATCATGGCCTTGGCCGGCAAACAGACAGAGGTAGAGTTGCCCTTCGGTAGAGAGGCGCGCCCGGTTGCAGTCCCCGCAGAACGCTTGCGTTACGCTGCTGATAAAGCCCACCTCACCGGCTGTCGCGTCGTGCCGTCCGGCGGCATCTGTGTAGCCCCAACGCTGCGCGGTTTCGCCCGACTGTGTGCTCTCAAGGGCGATGAGGGGCATCTCTGCCTGAATTCGCTTTAGCACTTCGTTGCTCGGCACTACCTGGTCCATTTGCCAGCCATTGGTTGCACCGACATCCATGTATTCGATGAAGCGGAGTGCAACACCTGTGCCCTTGAAGTGCCGTGCCATGGGCAAGATCTCTTGTTCATTGGTGCCGCGCTTGACTACCATGTTCACTTTGATTGGACCCAAGCCCGCTTTTTGCGCTGCTTCAATGCCCAAGAGGACATCCCGGACCGGGAATGCCACGTCATTCATGGCTTGGAAGACGTGGTCATCCAGACCATCGAGGCTCACGGTGACTCTTCGCAGGCCCGCACGCTGTAGCGAAGCGGCTTTCTTTGCAAGCACAGAGCCATTGGTGGTGAGGGTGATGTCCAGGGGCTGGCCCGATGGAGTGGGTATGGCCGCCAGTTGTTCGATCAGCGCTTCGAGATTTTTACGCAAGAGCGGCTCTCCGCCCGTCAGGCGTAATTTTTGAACTCCCAGTGCCACGAACTGTCGGGCGACTCGCGTGATCTCCTCAAAATTCAGCAGATCGTGGTGGGGGAGGTAAGGGTAATCTTTGTGAAATACTTCCTTCGGCATGCAATAGCTGCATCTGAAGTTGCAGCGGTCAGTGACGCTTATTCTCAGGTCCCTCAGCGGCCGGCCGAGGGTATCCAAGGTCGGTGCTGCAGTCGCCGCCCGGGGTGTGCCAGCGGGTTGCAACGGCATGGGGAGCCCGAGGGTTCGTTTGTCAATCAGAGGGAAAACGCGTTGGGTAGAGCTTGCCATGCGGTTTGTAGGAATGTTCGTCAAAGTCGCCGTAATCAGGGCAAAATCTGCTGCAGAAAGAATAGCAACCGTTGTTGGATCGAACACCATGAAGCCATCTATCACCGTAATGTTACTGACATTGGTATCCCCTTGGGTTGCTGCAGAGCAAACCGGACCCGTGGCGGTGTCCGAACGTGATTTCATGAGTGATATTCCGGTCGTTTTATCGGTATCCCGCCTCGCACAGCCGGTGGACGAAGCGCCTGGCGCAGTGACTATCTTGGACCGCCACTTCATCCGTATTTCGGGCGCGCGCGACATTACGGATTTGCTGCGCCTCGTTCCGGGTTTCCAGACGACTACATCGTTTGAAACGGATGCGCCCATGGCCAGCTACCACGGTCGCAATGACGACTGGGCCAACCGCATTCAGGTATTGGTCGACGGCCGTTCGGTGTATTCGGGCCACCTGCAAGGCTCGGCAGGTCTGGGTCTGCAGGCATTGGCTATGGACGATATCGAGCGCATTGAGATACTGCGGGGTTCCAATTCCGCCGCCTATGGTGCGCGCGCGTTTTTAGGCGTGATCAACATTATTTCTCGCGATGTTCGCGAAACAGCCGGATCACGAGCGAGGGTGACTGCAGGGGACAGCGGTGTGGCAGACGCATTTGTCAGCACCGGTTGGGGCGATTCAGACCATGCATATCGTGTGTCCGCGGACACGCGGGGTGACATGGGCTTGCGTTCGGCCTACGGGGTGAACCGTGTCTCAAGGGTGAATGTCACTGGTGCGCTGGCCCTCGAAAGCGGTTTGGAGTTGGAGTTACGAGCAGGCAGTGCAGGGATAGATGCCGGACGCGGAAATGCGGACTCGCCCGGCAACGCAGAGCGTAGTCGATTTATCGGGGCGCAATTTGTGCAAGCAGATTGGCACAAAATTTTGACACCCGAGCAGGATTTGAAAGTTTCGCTTTCCCATACCGAAAACACCCACAGGGATGTTTTTCCTTATCTCAGTAACAACGCGGGGACCAATTACTTCGGGATTCCGGTGGACTTTAGTGGCTACGAAGTAAACCAAGCGGTCTCCCTTCAGCACACCACCGTGTTGAATCCGCAATGGAGATCGGTATGGGGGGCTGAGCTCCGCAAGGAAGTTTTGACATCCCCGTCGACCTTTGATGGTAGGGGTAGCGTCTCTACAGACTTCCAACGCCTGTTTGGCAACTTGGAGTGGAAGCCCTTGCCTGCCTGGATACTCAATAGCGGGGTCATGTTGGAGCAAAGCGAACTCGGCGGGAAAACCGTGTCTCCGCGCTTGATGCTGAACTGGCATGTATCTCAAGGGCATACCTTGAGGGCCGGCGTGTCCACTGCGTTCCGGCCCCCCAGTGCTTTCGAGAAATATGCTGCCGTTCGGTACTATGACCAGAGCGGGAAAAACCCGATCACTACCGTGTTGAGCAGCGGCAATGTGGGGCCCGAGAAAATTGAGAGTCGTGAACTCGGATACAACCTGGCACTGCCTGCACGCGGGTTGTCTGGAGACGTGAGGGTTTTTGATGAGCGGATTACCGACGGTATAGAGCGGCCAAGGCTGGTAGGTCAACCGGATGACTTCGTAAGTCCCAATGACCATTTGAATATCCAAAACTATCGCATCCAAGGGTTGGAACACCAGCTTCAATGGAAGCCATCGGCCCCCTCCTTCCTCATGGTGACCCAGACCTGGACCCATATTTCCGGGGTAGAGCAGCTGCGGGTCCTTCGAGGTGCCGCACGGTATGCTATGTCTTTGACCGGGAGCTACTCCCTAGGCAATGGCTATGTGGTCTCACTGATGCACGCCCAGTCAGAAGATATTGCCCTGATGTCCGACAACAAGCGGCTCTACAACATCGTCCGGACAGATCTACGGATTGCAAAACCCTTTCGCTTGTCCGGCCGCAAGGCCGAACTATCCCTGGTGATCCAAAATCTGGATCAGCCAATTCGTGATGGAGATCAGAAGTTTTTCTTCGATCGTCGGGCGTTCGTAACCGTGAAAACCGAGCTCTGAACATATGGGTTTGCGCGTTATTCGCTGGATCGTTGGCTGGGTTCTTTCGATCAGTGTGTTCGCGCAGGTGCAAGCGGCTGATTTGGTCATCGTCAGCAGTGAAAAGACGGCAGGCCATGTAGAAACTGCCCAAACTATTGCGCTTGAATTTACGCGCGCTTACCCTGAGCGCGCCCAGCCGTCGATCACTTACCTTAGCGATAGCCGCCTGCAAGAGGCTGAGCTTCTTCAGGGTGCACGTGTTGTCATGACGTTAGGCAGCGATGCTTTGGCCAGCGTTTTGGCGCTCGATGTGCGGATACCTGTGGTGGCCTCGCTGATTCCGCGCGCTGGCATGGAGCGTATCTTGCGGGAGGCACCCTCCAAATCGCAAGCCTCTGTCAGCGCGGTGTACCTGGATCAGCCTTTCAGTCGTCAAGTCGAGTTGATGCGTCTTGCGCTCCCCAATACAAGAAGGGTGGGCGTTCTGTTCGGTTCGGAGTCCAGTCAACAGAGCCCGACACTACATTCGGCTCTGCAATCAAAGGGCATGGAGTTGGTCAGTGGCTATGTTGGTGGCTCGGGAACTCTGTTTTCCGCTTTGAAGGCGGTTTTGGACGATACCGATGTGCTATTGGCTGTTCCTGACTCCAAGGTGTCACGCGCAGTATGAAAATGACACGCAAACGCGGTGAGGAATTGATACACCTCGACTAACGTGCCAAGCCATCCGAACCATGGATGGGACTGGCAATGATTACGAACGAGGAGTACATGGAACTCAAGGTTTTAAGGAAGCACAGGCTGAGCTTGCGCGAGATATCGGCGCAAACTGGAATGGCAGTCAACACGGTGCGTAAGTATTTGGAGGGCGGTCCGCCGGCCATGAAGAAACTGCCGGAACGTAAAAGCAAGCTCGATCCATTCAAGGACTACTTGGCTGGACGTATTCAGGCGGCCAAGCCTGATTGGATTCCCGCAACGGTGCTGCAGCGTGAGATTGCCGCACAGGGGTATACGGGCTCCGTGCGCATCCTGCAGGAGTACCTCAAGGAGTTGCGTCCACAGGCGCGCCCGGATCCGGTTGTGCGGTTCGAGACCCAGCCCGGTGAGCAAATGCAGATGGACTGGATCGAGTTCCGCAAGTCTGGGCATAAAGACGGCATGTTGGCGGCGTTTGTGGCAACGCTTGGCCACAGCCGGGCGACCTTCGCGGAGTTTGTCACAGACATGAAGCTGGAGACACTACTGGCGTGCCATGTCAGGGCGTTCGAGAGCTTTGGTGGAGTCACCCGTGAAGTGCTGTACGACAACATGAAGACCGTCATCCTCAAGCGTGACGCCTACGGCAAGAACCTGCACCAGTTCCAGGGTGCCTTTGCTGACTTTGCGCACCACCATGGCTTTGTGCCGCGGGTGTGCAAGCCCTATCGGGCCAAGACCAAGGGCAAAGTCGAACGCATGAATGGCTACATCCGGCGCAGCTTCTGGGTGCCATTGGTGGCGAGTATGAAGCAGCAATGCTTGGTGGTGGACGCGGACACAGCCAATCGGGAAATGCGCACCTGGCTGCGTGACGTTGCCAATGTGCGGATCCACGGAACCACTGGGTGTGTGCCGGCACTGGCTTTGCAACAGGAGCGCACACATCTGCTGGCCATCCCCAGCGCCTACAGTGGGCGAACAGTGCGTCAATTGCAAAAAGTCACCGGTAGCGGCGCAGCAGTCCGGCCAATTCCAGCCGCGGCATGGCGAGGCCTGCAGCATCCTCTGGCGATGTATGACACGCTGGTGCACAACCAAGCCTCAGCAGGAGGACGACCATGAGCCTGCAAATGGAAAGACTGCGTGAACTGTGTGATCAGCTGCGCCTGCTCAACTTACCCGATCAGCTTGCCCACTTGGGGCAAATGGCGGCCAAGAAAGAGCTGGGGTACCTGGAGTTCCTGGAGCAAGCCTTGCGTGGCGAGGCTCTAGCCAGAGTGGAGAGAACACGCGCCATGCTCACGCGCATAGCGGGCTTCCCCGCCATCAAGACGCTTGATGAGTTTGACTTCCAGTTTGCCAGCGGCGTGCCCAAACCCCTGGTACAGGAGCTTGGCAGTCTGGCCTTCGTGGAGCGCAGCGAGAACGTGGTCTTGCTGGGCGCCAGTGGGGTGGGCAAAACCCACTTGGCCATCGCCTTGGGCTACAGGGCAACCCAGGCTGGAATCAAGACGCGTTTCATCACGGCGGCAGATCTGCTGATGACACTGAGCACGGCACTACGGCAGAACACCCTGGAAGAGGCTATCAAACGCATCGTGCGTCCCTACCGGCTGTTGATCATTGACGAGGTCGGGTACCTTCCCATGAATCGGGAACAGGCGAATCTTCTGTTCCAAGTCATTGCCAAACGCTATGAAGTGGGAAGTCTCATCCTGACCTCCAATCTGCCGTTTGGGCAATGGGACCAGACGTTTGCAGACGATGCCACGCTGACAGCGGCGCTACTTGACCGACTGCTCCACCACGCCCATGTGGTCCCGATTTCAGGAGACTCCTATCGCCTGAAAGATAAGCGGCGTGCCGGTGTGATTGCCGCCAGCAGCAATACCCTACTCAAACGAAAACGCAGTCACCTTGATACACAGGAGGAACAGGCAGCCTAAGGGCGCCAAGCAGTCAGTGGCGAGCCACTGACTGCTTGAAAGACAAGCAAAGACAAAACAGACAATCGCCCCACACAACGGTGTATCAAATCCACGCCGCGTTTGCGTTCGACAGCTGTATCAAATCGAAACTGCGTTTGACAAAGGTCTACAACGGATCTACTATCTCCAATGTGTTGCTGGCGACTTATCGGGCTCGTGTGCCGGTCATTGCTTTTTCGCCGGCCTATGTGCGGGCCGGGGCACTCATGTCTTTGCACAGCACGCCGCGGCAAATCGGAATTCAAGCTTTTGCAATAGCCAAAACACATTTGACTGGCAATACCGGAATTTCGCTGCAATATCCGACGGATTTCACCGTTGTATTGAACGAGCAAGTCGCCCGTTCGCTGGACCTGGTGCTGGACGAGCGCTCTTTGACAGAGCGGCTCAAGCGTTCGGAGCGTCGCCCATGAGATTCCAGGGGATCCGCTTTCGCATGCTGCTGGCAGCCATCACCCCTGTGTTCCTGGTGGTGTTGGCCTTGATGGCCGTTTTTTGGACGACCCGTGTCTCTGATCTGGATTCGGCGCACACCACCCGTGCGCGATTGATCGTTCAACAACTGGCGCGGGCCAGTGAGTATGGTTTGTTCTCCGGGAATGCTGCGAGTCTGCAAGCTATTGCGAACGGTTTGAAAACCGAGCCGGATGTCCGCTCGATTGCTATTTTCAATGGCAACGGGCAGGTCTTGGCGAGGGCGGGGGAGACCCGCTATGCAGAGCTGCCCGAGGCTATGGGGGCCAATTACATTGCGCGCCAGAAGCGGCTCGGGGTCGATGTGTTCTGGGAGCGGGTGTGGCCGAGCAATGTCGCGTTGGATGACTTTTATTCCGGGCCGACACAAGGGTTGAACAGCAACGTTTTGGGATACGTGGTGCTGGAGGTGTCACGGGATCGACTGGATCAAAGCGGCCAAGAGACTTTGCTGGTCGCACTCGGTATCGGGCTGGTGGGGTTGATGCTGGGCGGCTGGTTGGCCTCCCGACTTGGGGAGGGGGTGATCGGACCCGTGATGCGTGTGTCGCGCGCGATTGAGCGCATCGGCGAGGGTGATTTGAACCCGAGCTCTGAGGCGCTGCCTTCAGACCCTTTGTTCGATTTGCAGACCCGTCTCAATCAAATGGCCCAGCGTTTGGCTTGGGGACGCGAGGAGTTGGAATACCGCGTGGAAGTCGCGACCCGCGAGCTGCGACTCAAGAAAGAAGAAGCGGAAAGCGCCACCCTGGCCAAATCGCGCTTTTTGGCCGCAGCAAGCCACGACCTGCGCCAACCCACGCACGCATTGGGCATGTTTGTCGCTCGCTTGGGTCAATTGCCCTTAGATATATCTGCCCGCCAGGTCGTAGACAGCCTGGAAGCGTCGGTGTCTTCCATGCAGGATTTGTTGGATGGGTTGCTGGATGTATCCCGTTTGGATGCGGGGGCTGTTCAGGTGCACCGCACCGAGTCGCCCTTGGACAAGCTGTTTCAGGCAGTGCACAAGGCTTTGATTCCGTTGGCCAGCAGCAAAGGGCTGCGCTTGCGCATTCGGCCCACGCAGGAGTGGTTTCTCAGTGACCCCGTTCTTTTGCAGCGGGTGGTGATGAACCTTGCCAACAATGCGGTGCGCTACACCGAGCAAGGCACTGTGTTGGTGGCATGCCGGGTGATCGATGGCGGTAGCAATTTACGGATCGATGTGGCAGACAGCGGTATCGGTATTTCGCCTGAGCACCAGCAAGAAATCTTCCGGGAGTTTTACCAAGTCGGCAATAGCGGCCGCGACCGTACACAGGGCTTGGGCCTCGGCCTGAATATTGTGGAGCGTACCGTCAAGCTACTGGGCCACAGCATCAGTCTGCGTTCTGATTTGGGCTGCGGGACCCGGTTTTCCATCGTCTTGCCAAGGGCTCTGCCGCAAGAGTTCTCAGCTCCTGCGCCACTAACGCTTTCTGCCCAAGGGGGTGAGCTCGAGGGGATGCGGATCCTGATCGTTGAGGACGATGGCTTCGCACTGGAGGCGCTGCAGAGCTTGCTGCAATCCTGGGGCTGCGTGGTCAATGCGGCGGCCAACGTTCAGCAGGCATTGGATTTTGTGAACGCCTACCCGGCGCCTGACTTGGTCTTGTCGGATTTCCGCTTGGGCGAAGATCGCAACGGGATGGACGTTATCGATATGGTCCGCGCACATTCGCGCAGGCCGATTGCCGCTTGCCTCATGAGTGGCGATACCGACGCCAATTTGTTGCATGCAGCCAAAGCCCGTAACTTGACCCTATTGCACAAGCCCGTGCGGCCGGCCAAGCTTCGCAGCTTGATGCGTCGTTTGGCGATTAGCAATGCCTCGGACGCCGAGGCCAGCACTCAAGAGCTGGTGGCAGGGCGGTAGCCGCTGCGAGCTGCTGCAACGACAGCTTGCGTCCGGTTTTGCACATCAAAATAGCGCAAGATGGCTGCCACGTGGGTTTTGACCGTTTCGTCGGATACGTTCAAGCTTGTTCCGATCTCTTTATTGGAGCGGCCATCCAATAGCTCGCGCAACACCAGCTCTTGACGTTGCGTCAGGGGCGGCTTGTTGTTGAGGTCTTCCTGCAGGACCACCGCTGGAGGTGCGTCCAATTCTCGTGGGGAGTACACATCGCCATTCAGTACCAAGCGGACGGCGTGGAGCAACTCGTCGCTCAAAGTGGATTTGGTCACGAAGCCGGAAGCACCGTTTTGTAGTACTTGCCGCATGATTTGTGTATTCGCGGAGCCGGACAGCATCACGATCGGGAGCTCAGGGTGGCGCTTTCCGAAGATGTCGAGCGCAGCCAAGCCTGTCATGTCGGGCAGGTGATAGTCCAACAAAACCAGATCCAAATCGGCATGTTCTGCAGATAACTCGAAACCGCGAGCGCAAGTACCCGCTTGGAGCACCACGGCGTCCTCGTCCAGTCCCTTCAGAACCTGATGCAGTCCTTCACGCACCAAGGCGTGGTCGTCGATCACAAGAATTTTCACTTCAGTCTCTTCGTCGATGCTTAAATTGGTTCCCTTTACATATTAGCGCAAGGTAGGCATCTGCCTGTCTCTTGAAGAACAGTTTTGCGCAGAGCAACACAGGTATCCAATATCAACCGCCGTGTATTTTCATCATCAAAGGGACGATCAGTAAAGCGACGATATTGATGATCTTGATCAGCGGGTTAATGGCAGGACCAGCGGTGTCTTTGTAGGGGTCGCCGACGGTGTCTCCGGTAACGGCAGCCTTGTGCGTTTCGGAGCCCTTGCCTCCGTGATGCCCGTCTTCGATGTATTTTTTGGCGTTATCCCAGGCGCCACCGCCGGTGCACATGGAGATGGCCACGAACAAGCCGGTCACGATGGTTCCCATCAGCAAGCCGCCCAAGGCCTCGGGCCCCAAGGCCAAGCCAACCACAATGGGTGCTACCACCGGTAAGAGAGACGGGATCATCATCTCTTTGATAGCGGCGGTGGTGAGCATGTCTACGGCCGTGTCGTATTCGGGTTTGCCGCTACCGTCCATGATGCCCTTGATCTCTTTGAACTGGCGGCGAACCTCGACCACCACCGAGCCTGCCGCCCGCCCGACCGCCTCCATGGCCATAGCGCCAAAAAGGTAGGGGATCAGCCCACCGATAAACAGCCCGATGATCACCATGGGGTTGCTCAGGTCAAAGCTGATGTGTTTGCCATAGGCATCCAGCTTATGAGTGTAGTCGGCAAACAGCACCAGTGCGGCCAAGCCTGCGGAGCCGATGGCGTACCCCTTGGTGACCGCTTTGGTCGTGTTGCCGACAGCGTCCAGTGGATCTGTCACATCGCGTACGCTGGCGGGTAGCTCCGCCATTTCAGCAATACCGCCTGCGTTGTCGGTGATGGGGCCATAGGCATCCAAGGCCACCACAATGCCGGCCATGCTGAGCATGGAAGTGGCTGCGATGGCAATGCCATACAACCCCGCCAGCACATAAGCCGTGTAGATCGCGATACACACAAACACCACCGGCCAGGCCGTAGAGCGCATGGACACGCCCAAGCCCGCAATGATGTTGGTGCCGTGGCCGGTCGTCGAGGCCTGTGCAATGTGCTGCACCGGCGCGTATTGTGTGCCTGTGTAGTACTCGGTGATCCAGACCAGCGCTGCGGTCAATACCAAGCCGACCGCACAGGCGCCAAAGAGTTTGCTGGCAGCCCCGGTGCCGCCCAAGGCGTTGTCTGCAATCATTGATTGGGTCACAAAATAAAACGCAATCAGCGACAACGTGCCGGCAACGGCCAAGCCCTTGTACAGGGCAGGCATCACGTTTTTCATGGCCGGTGACGCTTTGACAAAGAAGCAGCCGATGATGGAAGCCACAATGGACACTGCCCCCAAAACAAGTGGGTATAAAACAGCGTTCGCGCCCGCACCGCTTGCGAGGAGTGCTCCTAAAACCATAGTAGCGATCAGCGTAACCGCATAGGTCTCAAACAGGTCGGCGGCCATACCTGCACAGTCACCGACGTTGTCTCCCACATTGTCGGCAATCACGGCGGGGTTGCGCGGGTCGTCTTCCGGGATACCCGCTTCCACCTTGCCTACGAGGTCGGCGCCGACGTCAGCGCCTTTGGTGAAAATTCCACCACCAAGGCGCGCAAAAATGGAAATCAGCGACGAGCCGAATGCGAAGCCGATCAGCGGATTGAGCTTGGCCGCAGTCACTGCACCATCCGGCACCAAAAACCAATAGAAACCGGTCACCCCCAGCAGCCCCAAGCCCACCACCAGCATGCCGGTGATGGCGCCACCCCGGAAGGCCACTTCCAAAGCCGGGCCTATGCCACGGGTGGCTGCCTGTGCAGTGCGTACATTGGCCCGCACGGACACGTTCATCCCGATAAAGCCACACGCTCCCGAGAGCACGGCACCCAGGACAAAGCCGATCGCCGAAAGACT
The DNA here is from genome assembly GCF_032193765.1 of Rhodoferax potami. Lineage (NCBI taxonomy): Bacteria > Pseudomonadati > Pseudomonadota > Betaproteobacteria > Burkholderiales > Comamonadaceae > Rhodoferax > Rhodoferax potami. The sequence continues at coordinate 1,704,879 of NZ_JAVBIJ010000001.1, read as the reverse complement.
GTCCAGAAAAACACCGATGAGGATCGCCAGCGCCACGCCAACCCACATGATGGTCTTGTATTGGCGTGCAAGGTAAGCGGCCGCGCCGGTTTGGATAGCGGCTGCAATCTCTTGCATGCGCGCATTTCCCGGGTCTTGGGAAAGAATCCAGCGTCGTGCCCAGATCCCGTAAATCACGGCAATCAGGCCAGAGCCAAACGCCAGTACCAGCGCAGTGTTGCCTGTCATGTAGAGCACTCCTTGATGGCTGAGTCGCAAAGGTGGGAGCAACGCCAGGGTTGTCCCCGCTGCGTTGCTTCCTCATTGCGCCTGGACGGCAGGTCAAGGGGCGTTGATTGGCCAACGGGGTCAATGTAGCGCGCTTTGGGGCCGCTGGGGCAAAAACGAAAGTGCCAAGTCAGTAAAATCCGTGTTAATCCACCCGTTTCCTGTTTCAACTCAAACAAAGAGAGATTGCATGTCCTTAGACAACGTGACCCCCGGTAATAAAGTCCCTGATTCGTTCAACGTGATCATCGAGATCTCGATGAACGGCGACCCCATCAAATACGAAGTGGACAAGGCCTCCGGCTGCATCTTTGTGGATCGTTTCATGAACACCGCGATGCATTACCCCACCAACTACGGCTATGTGCCCAAGACCATCGCCGGTGACGGTGACCCGGTCGATGTGTTGGTGATCACCCCGGTTCCCTTGCCTCCAGGCGTCGTGGTGCCTTGCCGCGCTATCGGCATCTTGAAGATGGAAGACGAAGGCGGCATGGACGGCAAGGTGTTGGCCGTGCCCACCGACAAGATCCTGCCCCTGTACTCCCGCTGGCAATCGCTGGAAGATTTGAACCCGATGCGCCTGAAGGCGATTGAGCACTTCTTTGAGCACTACAAAGACTTGGACGCCGGCAAATGGGTCAAGGTGCAAGGTTGGGGCGGCAAGGACGAGGCCCACAAAGAAATTCTGGACGGCATTGCCGCATACAACCAGCAATAAGCCTGTTCACTCCCGCGTAAACGACGCGGGGTGCTACTAAAAAAATAGCGCCCCACAGAGTGATCTGTGGGGCGCTATTTTTTATGGCGTTGACCTGCACACGCGGCGCAGGGTGTCAATTACCAGGCGCTCAGCTGCCGCTGTATTCCAGCGAAGAGTGGTGCAGCGTGATGCGCAGTTTGCCTGCGTCGTCTCTCACGTAGCCCCAGGTCTTATCCACGGTGGTGACTTTGCCGTCCTTGCCGGTGAAGCTCACTTTGCCCATGCTGGTCGCGCTGTTGCCCGTGATGAAAATGCCGGCATTGGAGATTTCACACTGGGTCCAGCCTTTGAGGGCAAATCCGGTGTCTTTGGGGTACGCAGCATCCCCGCCTACAAAATAGGCCAATGCCCCAGCCCGGGTCGTGCGGAAGGTTTGCGGATTGACCGTCAGGGTGGGTTTGAACAGCACGGCACCCATTTGGTAGCCGTAGGCGGAGTTGATCACTTTTTCAGCCAGTGCTTTGGCGGCGGGTTGGCCGCTGGTGGCGTGTGTCTTGCTGATGTCGACCAAGGCCTTGCACCACGCCTGCTGTGCGGCTTGTACTTCGGTGGGACTGATGGTCTGGTTCACGATGGCGATTTGCGCCTGGGCGGTGCCAGCCAACATCAGGGCGCTGATACCTGTCAAAAGCATGGTTTTCATAAAGCAACTCCGGTTATGTTCAAAAAATGGTGCATGTTGCAGCGCCTTACGCTGCCACGGAGTGATTGGAGCCCCACCACTTGAAACCGGTCTGACGGTCAGATGAGCAATCGCTGACGCTGAGATGAACGCCAGATGAACACCACCTCGCATCCCCGCCATCGCTGACAATTCCGGCATGTTCCGGCGCCGTCTTACTCTTGTTCTCTCTCTTTTTGCGTCCATCGTGGTGTTTGCCGCGCTGTTGGCGGCGGCTTCGCTGGCAGTGAGCGAGCGGCAAGTGCTGCGCGGCCGTGTGGCTAGTGATATCGCCACGGGGTTTATTCAACTGTCGGCGCAAAAGCAGCGTCTGCGGACCTGGGTCGCCCAAGTTCAGCTGGGTGTCAAGGTGGACGACGGAGCCCGTGCTGAGTTGCAATCCGCCATGCAAGGGACATTGCAGCGCTTGAAAGTTCTCACCGTGCAGGCGATGGAGCTCGACAGCGGCAGCTTTGCAGTCGACGAATACCGGCGCCGATCAGCGGCCTTGGCCAAGCTGGAAGAAAGCATTGCAGAGCTCGGTCGCACAGCCGCCAAGGCCCAGGCACAAGTCACTGGCCGTGAGTTGCTATTGGGCCAGGACAGCCTCATGTTGGCCCGGGTTTTTGACATGGCAGACGATGGGGAGATGCGCATGTTGATTGCCGAAAACATCGCCCGGGAGGGGGCTGCCGTGCAACGCGAGCGTGCCGCTGCTGACACCACCCTGGCGTGGGTGCGCTGGTTGTGGTTGGGCGCTGCGGCGGTGCTCGCGGGGGCCACACTGATCGCTGCGGTCTACTTTGGCCGCGCATTGCGCTACCCCTTGCTGCAGCTCAATGAGGGGGCGCAAGCCCTTCAGAGTGGAAAGCTGTCTCACCGCATACCCCTGGTGGGACACGACGAATTTGCCAGCGTGGCTCAAAGTGTGAATGCCCTGGCCGCAGAGCTGGAGCAGCATCGCGAGCGTGAGTCGGTGCAACGCCAGCGACTCGAAGACTTGGTCGCAGCCCGCACGGCTGAATTGGCCGACGCGTTGGCGTCCTTGCGCAAGGTCGATAGCCAGCGGCGCCGGCTATTTGCTGATATCAGCCACGAGCTGCGCACGCCCACTACCGTGATCCGCGGGGAGGCGGAGATCACCTTGCGCGGTATTGACAAGCCTGCCAGCGAATACCGCGAAGCTTTGGGCCGAATCGTCAGCACTGCCCGACAGTTGGGGGCGGTGATTGACGATTTGCTGGCCATGGCGCGCAGCGATATGGACGGCTTATCCTTGGTGCGCGAGGCCGTAGACATGGATGAACTGGCGGCCGATGCACTGGCGCAGGTGAGCGCAACAGCCACCCGGTTGGGCCTTCGGCTGGGCCCGCCACCGGCTTCGACTGGGCAGCACATCGTGTCAGGTGACTCGCTGCGCCTGCGTCAGCTTTTGGGTGTCTTGCTGGACAACGCCACGCGCTACTCACGCCCCGGCGGGCATGTCACCCTGATGGTGGAGTCTGAAGCTGACAGTGCGGGCCATACCAGTGCGGTGCAGGTGGTGGTGTCGGACGATGGGATTGGTATCCCGCCCGACGAGTTGGGGCGGGTGTTTGAGCGCCGCTTTCGCGGGACCGCTGCGCGCCAGCATTCGCCGGATGGAAGCGGACTGGGCTTGTCGATTGCCCGGTCTTTGGCCGATGCCCACGGCGGCCAATTGCAGTTGCACAGCACCAAAGCGGGGACCCGGGCGGTGTTGCGTTTGCCGCTGGCCTCGCAAGCGTTGATGGGTGGGCCTTTGGTATGAATATTTTTGTGATTGAAGACGATCCCCGGATCGCAGATTTTTTGAGCCGTGGCTTGCGCGCTGAAGGGCACAGGGTCGAGGTCGCATCGACGGGCCCCGAGGGCTTGGAGCTGGCGCGCCGGGTCGCACGCGAGCGGAACGCTCACGGCCCTTCTTGTGTATTGGTTTTGGATTTGATGCTGCCCGGCATGAGCGGCCTCGAGATCTGCCAGACCTTGCGGGCAGAGGGTGTGGCACTACCGATCCTGATGTTGTCGGCACTGGGGGCCGTCGAAGACCGGGTGGCCGGCCTGCGCTTGGGTGCGGATGACTATCTGGCCAAACCTTTCGATTTCGATGAATTGTTGGCCCGCTTGGAGTCCCTATCACGTCGGGGGCGGGAAGTCGTGCCTGCTGTGAGCGCTCGGCTGGTAGTGGGGGACTTGGTGTTTGACCGGGAGCGCATGCAAGCCAGCCGGAGCGGGCAGATCCTGGCGCTCACTGCACGCGAACTGGCCCTCTTGGAGCTGATGATGAGTGCACCGGGCCGCCTCTTCAGCCGGGAGCGCATTCTCTCGAATGTGTGGGGGGCCAGCGAGGATCCGCTGACCAATGTGGTGGACGTCTACATTCGCCGCTTGCGCAGCAAAATTGACGACGGCCATGCAGATCCGATGATTCACACCGTTCGCGGTCTGGGGTACCGATTGGAGTCGCCAGCCGTTAGTCCCACGGGGCACAGGCCTGCTGGCTGACAGAGTATCTGCCAACCACGCTCCTGACACGGATAGCGCGATTCACACGGCTTCTTTTGCTTTAGGCGCTAGGGCAACGGTCGATATGAACACGAACGTGATGCGTCAAGCTTTCCAAGATTTTGTCTCCGGTGTATCATAAAACAAAATATTTGTTAAAAAACATTTAAATTAAATTTGGGGTTTTATGGATGCGACGCTCACTCACACCCTGACGCAGGGAGCCGGCCCGGTTTTATCGGGCGAGTATTTGACCCTGCGCTTGGGCACCGAGGAATATGCGATCGATATCCGGCAAGTGCAGGAGATTCGCTCCTATGAAATGCCGACCAAGATGGTCCATTCCCCGAGCTTCGTCAAGGGCGTGATAAACCTCAGGGGTGTCATCGTGCCCATCGTCGACTTGCGATTGAAGCTGCAACTCCCGACAGTGGCCTATAACGACGCCACGGTGGTGGTGATCTTGAACATCTTGGGCAGCACCATGGGCGCTGTAGTGGACGGCGTGTCGGACGTGGTGAATCTAGAGCGAGAGTCGGTGAAGCCCGCGCCGCAATTTGACGGGGCCATGGAGGCTCCGTTCATTGTCGGGCTGGTGACTTTGCACGAGCGGATGCTGATCGTGATGAACATAGAGACACTCATGGGCCACAGCGGCCTCGCGGTATTGCCAAAAATGGTGTGAATTGGCGCGCAGTGCGTTAAATTGCGGCTCAGCAAGCTGCTTAAACAAGAACGGAGTAAGCGATGTCCTTTGTGTTTTTGAACTCATTGCGCGGGAAGATTGTGGCCCTGGTAGGGCTCCTGGTGTTTCTGGGCTTGGCGGCACTCTCGATCACCAATGTCCAGACCGCACGCTCCCACGCATTGCGCACCTTGGACAGCCAGACCGGCGCGCTCGCCAAGGCCCACGCCTCGGAGATCGCCGAATGGGTTGCAGGGCGTCACCAGATCGTCAAATCTTTCGGTTTTGCGGTGAGTGAGCCGGATCCGCTCAAGTATCTGGTACAGGCCAAGGTGGCAGGGGGTGTGGATTCTGCCTACATCGGCTTTCCTGACAAGCGCACGGCATTCTCAGAACAGCAAAATCTCCCGCCGGACTACGATCCTACCGCTCGCCCGTGGTACCAATTGGCGGCCGCAGCGCAAGGGCCAGCACTGACGCCGCCTTATGTGGATGCGGGGTCCAAAAAATTGGTGATTACCTTCTCCGCGGCGGTGCGGGAGGGCGGGGCCATCAAAGGCGTGACGTCGGTCGACGTCTTCATGGATGCCGTGGTGCGCAATGTGGCATCCATCCGCCCCACGCCAGGGACTTATGGATTTATCGCGGACAAATCCGGAAAAATCATGGTCCATGAGGACACCGCCAAGGTCCTCAAGCCGGTGACTGATATTGCGCCTGACCTCGGTGGTGGCGCGTTGGAGGCCTTGAGCAAATCGGGATCTGTGCGTGACATGACGATCGCCGGAGAGCGCCGTTTGGCGTTTGCGACACCGATTGCCGGTACCGACTGGATGCTGGTGATCGCCTTGAATCGCGACGAGGCACTGAGTGGCATTTCTGCGATGGTGTGGTCGTCGATTGTGGGTGGAATCGTGATTGCCGTGATTGCGGTGGTGCTCATCAGTGGCGTGTTGACCCGCTTGTTGGGCCGCCTGGTGTTGCTGAAAGATGCCATGCAAGACATTGGCTCCGGTCAAGGAGACCTTACCCGCCGTATCGAGGCGGGCGGTTCGGATGAGCTCGCGGTCATTGCCACGGGCTTCAACCAATTCGTCGAAAAAACGCAGGGTGTTTTGCGGCAGGTGCGCTCTAGCGCCGATGCGGTGGCGACCGCCAGCTCAGAAATCGCGCAGGGCAATCATGACCTTAGTGCCCGTACCGAGAGCCAAGCCAGTGCTCTCGAAGAAACCGCGGCCTCGATGGAGGAGCTTGGCTCCACCGTCAAACAAAACGCGGACTCCGCCCGCCAGGCCAACCAACTGGCGATGAACGCCTCTACCGTGGCCATTCAAGGCGGTGAGGTCGTGGGCCAAGTCGTGGAAACCATGAAGGGCATCAACGAGGCCAGCCGCAAGATTGCCGACATCATCAGCGTCATTGACGGAATTGCTTTTCAAACCAACATCCTAGCCCTCAATGCTGCCGTAGAAGCCGCCCGTGCTGGCGAGCAAGGCAGGGGTTTTGCCGTGGTGGCCTCGGAAGTGCGCTCTTTGGCCGGGCGCTCTGCGGAAGCCGCCAAAGAGATCAAGACACTTATCAATGCCAGCGTCGAGCGTGTTGAGCAGGGCAGCACCCTGGTCGACAAGGCTGGTGAAACCATGACCGAAGTGGTCAGCAGCATCCGCCGGGTGACCGACATCATGGGTGAAATCAGCGCGGCCAGTAACGAGCAAAGCGCCGGGGTGAACCAGGTCGGTGAAGCGGTTACCCAAATGGACCAGGCCACTCAGCAAAACGCAGCCTTGGTGGAGCAGATGGCAGCAGCAGCCAGCAGCCTCAAGAGCCAGGCTAACGACCTGGTGCAAGTGGTGGCGGTCTTTAAGCTAGGCAATGAAGGCCACACCGGTGGCTACAGCGGCGCAAGCCATCTGGCAGCGCCAGCCAAACCAGCTGCAGTGCGCAGCAACCCTCCAGAGCAAAATAATTTTGCCGGACCGGAGCGGCGCGCCGTCACGCACACCACCCCAAAAGCCTCAACTGCCAAGCCAGCGGCTGCACCAGCCGCCAAACGGCCTCCTGCCAAAGCACCCCCTGTCTTGGTAGCGCATGCGCCGACCCCGCCCAAAACCAGCAGCAAGGTCACCCCTGCTGGCGGGGATGATGATTGGGAAACTTTTTAAGGCGACTGCTTGAGGGGGCTGCGGTGCTCGAGGTGCTCTAGGTACTGGGCAATGCCGTCCCCCTCGCGCTCCAAAAAGCGCTGCACGGCATCCGCAAAAGCCGGGTGTTGCAACCAGTGGGCACTGCTGGTCCGGGTGGGGAGCAGGGCGCGGGCCATTTTGTGTTCGCCTTGTGCGCCACCTTCAAACCGCCGGTAGCCGTTGGCAATACACCATGCAAGCGGTTGGTAGTAGCAAGCCTCAAAGTGGAGGCAATCCACCTGTTCCATGGCCCCCCAATAGCGCCCGTAGGCCACACGGTGTTGAGGCTCAAATGTGCCATCAGCGCTCATGGATGCTGCACCAATTGCTATCAAACTGCTAGCAATTGGCTGCCCGTCTCGCTCCGCCACAAACAAGAGCCAATGCTCCGGCAGCTGCGTAGCCATGCGCTGAAAGAAGTCTGGCGTCAGGTAGGGTGGGTTACCGTGTTCCCTGTAAGTATTGGCATAGCAGCGGTAGAAAAAAGCCCAATCTTCAGGGCTGATCTCAGCGCCACGGCTGTGCCTGAACTGCACGCCCGCTTCTGTTACCTTGCGGCGTTCTTGTTTGATTTTTTTGCGCTTCTCCTGGTTCAGGCTGGCCAAAAAATCGTCAAAGTCGGCATAGCCCTCCGCACGGTTGTGCCAGTGGAATTGCACGGTGTGCCGCTGCATCCAGTGGGCGGAGTCTGTGGCTTGCAGATCAGCCTCGGCACCGAACAACATGTGCGCTGACGAAATATGCTGCTCTGCGCACCAGCGCTGCACCGCTTGGGTCAGGGCAGCTCTGGCGTGTGCGTCTTTGGCGAGCAATCGGCTGCCCGGCACCGGGGTGAAAGGCACCGCAATCACTGCTTTGGGATAGTAGGGAAGGCCATGCTGTTCATAGGCACTGGCCCACGCCCAGTCGAACACGTATTCCCCGTAGGAATGGTCTTTGAGGTAAACCACGCAGGCGCCTGCCAGCTCCGCGCCTTGGTGCAGGGTGAAGAAATGGGGGCGCCAGCCGGTGGCAGGTGTTGCGCTGCCACTGTCATGCAAGGCTGCCAGGTAGGCGTGCCGCATGAATGGCGTCGGGTGGCTTTGGCTGAATAGCAGGGCGTCCCATGCGGACGCGTTGACCGCAGAGGGCGCTTCTGACACCCGGATGACATAATCAGCGTTACCCATTTAGCGCTCCGCGCGGCAGCCGCAAAGGGTCTGCAATGCAGGCCTGGCTGTGAACTTCCTTCTGCTGGTTCATGACTCTCAAACTGTGCGTTGCGCAACTCAATTTCATCGTCGGTGACCTGAACGGTAATGTCATAAAAATCGTCGATGCGGCCAACCGGGCTTATGCGGACGGCGCGCGCTTGCTATTGACGCCAGAGCTTTCCATCTGCGGTTACGCCGCGGAAGATCTGTTTTTGCGCCCCGCATTCATGCAGGCCTGTGATGATGCCGTGAAATCGGTCGCGCAGCAGCTTGCCGGGTTAAAAGGGATGGCGGTGGTGGTGGGGCATCCAACGGGGGGTGATAGCCGCACACGTTCTGTTGCCGTGCAAAGCCGCTTCAATGCAGCTTCGGTGCTTTGCGAGGGGCAGGTCGTTGCCACTTACGCCAAGCGCGAATTACCCAATTACCAGGTGTTCGATGAGCGCCGCTACTTCACGCCGGGTCAGGGTGTGTGTGTGTTTGAAGCGGGCGAGGGCGAAGACCGCGTCAAAGTAGGTCTGCTGATTTGCGAGGATGCCTGGTTTGAAGAACCCGCCCGCCTAGCCCAAGAGGCGGGCGCTGAGTTGCTGGCGGTCATCAACGCGTCTCCTTTTCATGTGGGCAAGGGTTACGAGCGCGAGGCCCGCATGGGCGAGCGTTGCAGGGCTACCGGTTTGCCCATGGTCTACGCACATCTGGTAGGTGGGCAAGACGAGGTGGTTTTTGAAGGCCACTCCTTCGCCTTGAATGCAGACGGCTCCGTCGCTGGCCGGGCACCGAGTTTTCAAGAGAATGTCTTTCCGGTAACCGTAGATAGAGCGGGTAGTGCTATTCAATTAATAGCATCTATTGAGCCTGAGCGCTCTGCGGAGGCTGATCTGTGGGATGCCTTGGTGTTGGGCGTGCGCGATTACATTGGCAAAAATGGTTTTCCCGGCGCTTTGTTGGGCCTGTCTGGTGGCATTGACTCGGCCCTGGTCTTGGCGATCGCAGTCGATGCGCTCGGTGCCGACAAGGTGCGCACGGTCATGATGCCTTCTCCGTACACCGCGGACATCAGCTGGATCGATGCCCGGGACATGGCGGCCCGCATGGGCGTGCGGTACGACGAAATTTCCATCGTGCCGGAGTTCGAGGCTTTCAAGGCCTCATTGGCTTCAGAGTTTGCGGGGCGTGCAGAAGACACGACCGAAGAGAACATCCAGGCACGCATCCGTGGGACCTTGCTGATGGCCTTGTCCAACAAATTCGGCAGTATTGTGCTGACGACTGGAAACAAGTCCGAGATGGCGACCGGCTATTGCACGCTCTACGGAGACATGGCGGGCGGCTTCGCAGTCATCAAAGACCTGGCCAAAACCACGGTGTTCAAGCTCGCGTGGTGGCGTAATACCCATGACCCTTACGGCACCGGTCTGGCCCCGATTCCAGAGCGCATCATCACCCGTCCGCCCAGTGCCGAGCTGCGGCCTGACCAGAAAGACCAGGACAGTCTGCCACCCTATGAGGTGCTGGATGGCATTCTGGAGCGCTACATGGAAAATGACGAGAGCATCGAGGGGATCATCGCCGCTGGCTACCGTGTGGAAGATGTAGAGCGGGTGACTCGACTCATCAAAATCAATGAATACAAGCGCCGCCAAGCGCCTGTCGGAATCCGCGTGACGCACCGCAGCTTCGGCAAAGATTGGCGTTATCCTATTACCAACCGTTTTCGGGCCTGATTTTTTAACTGGACAAGCAGATGAAACAAATTACCGCAGTCGTCAAACCTTTCAAACTAGAAGAGGTCCGTGAAGCTTTGGCTGAATGCGGCGTGACAGGTTTGACAGTGACGGAAGTCAAAGGCTTTGGTCGCCAAAAAGGTCACACCGAGCTGTACCGTGGCGCTGAGTATGTTGTCGACTTTCTGCCCAAGATGAAGGTGGAAGTGGTGGTGAAAACCGAAGATGTGGATCGCTGTGTAGACGCCATTGTGAAAGCCGCGCATACCGGCAAGATCGGCGACGGAAAGATCTTCGTCACGAGTGTAGAGCGAGTAGTGCGTATTCGTACTGGCGAACAGGACGAGTCCGCCGTCTAAGTTTTCAGCTCAAGTGAGGCGCAAAGCGCGCCCACAGAGCGGCACCCCATATCGCGGCGCACAGCAACAAGCTCAGCAACACTGCAGCGCTGCCGATATCCTTGGCCCGTTTGGACAGCGAATGCCATTCGGGGCCGACGCGGTCGACAACAGACTCGACCGCCGTATTGAGCAATTCCACGACCATCACTGCGACGACGCTGGCCGCTAAAACTGCGCATTCAACCCAAGTTTGCCCGATAAAAAATGAGGCGGGCAGAAGCACCAACGCAAGGATGCACTCCTGCCTGAATGCTGTCTCGTTCCACCCCGCCTGCAATCCGGCCCATGAGTAGCGGGTAGCGTGAAGCACGCGGCTTAAACCCCGGCGAAGCTTCTGAGGATTTACCGCAGGATCAACAGGGGGCAGGGATGGGGCTGGCATAGATGGATGTCTTTGTATTCAGCGGCTCATGGGCGCGGAATGGACCAGGCGAGTGCCCGCCAGCACATCGTGCCAGAACTGGTTTTGGGGGTGAAAGCGACTCAAAATCGCCCAGACGGCTACCCAGCCTATGCAGATCACCGTAATCTCTGGGCCAGACAGTTGAAATGGATACACCGCTGCCAACGGTGGCAAAAACCAGACCCAGCTCAATACGTAGCGCCCCAGTGCCCGCAGCTGGGTGATTTTTTGGCCATCGACACCCACCACGCGGATGTTCCAGGTTTTCATCGCGAGCGTTTGGCCGTGCGCCCAAAACCACACAAAGTAAATACCCAGCACAAGGAACAAAAAGCCTTGAAGGGCATGGCGGTTGTCCAGTGCATACCGGGTCTGGCTCAGAGTACCAAAAATGTAACCCGCCAAAAACACCACGCCGAACAACAAGATACCCTCATAAATCCAGCAAGCCATGCGTCGCCAGAGTCCTGGGGTTATCGCACCATTGATCATCCCGAGCCCGTTCTGTTTTCAAAGAAGCTGCGATTGTAGGCAGGCGCAAGCACCAAAGAGCAGCAGCTGGATCAAACCGCTAATTTGCGCTGCTTGTTTTGGAAGCTGGGGCGAGGGGCAGGAGTGTGTTGCGATCAACGGGCTGCTGAGCAGCCAGTCGTTCCCGGTGGGTTTCCGGTGAATTCCGGGTCACGGGTACAGGCGTTAACTTCTGGGGCGGAGGCGCTTTGGCGGCTACCGCTGCACCTGCTGGTTTGGCAGCCCCTTTGCGCGCTAGAGCGTCTTTTTCCTCTTGGCTCAGTGCTTGGTAGGCTTCCCAGTTGGACAGTCGGTCCGCTGCAGGTGTCTTCTTTGTTTCAGCAAAATTTAACCGTGCTTGCTGCCGTTCCTTCGGCTTCAGTGCTGCCCATTCGGCCATCCGGCTGTGCAGTGTCTCTTTGTCTGCCGCGGACATGGCAGAAAAATTTTGCGACAAGGCGATCCACTTCCTGCGGTGTCCGTCGGCCAAGGTGTCCCAGCTATCCTTTAGAGGAGCTAGTGCAATTTTTTGTCCCGCACTCAAGGCCGTCCAGTTCAAATTGGTCGAAGCGGGCACACTCGGCAGCACTGATGCGGTCTGACCATGGGCGGGAGCGCTGATACCCAGGCAAGTTGCTACGAGACATGCAGCGATCAAGCCCACAGGTATGAGGTTGAGTTTGCTGGAGAAGTGCTTCATAAAGAGTCGGGTGCTCTCTGACTTATTTTTCTTGGTTCGTACGTAAAAATTGTGCAAAACCCGGGTCGGTGTAGGCCGCCGGAGGCAAAGGATCTGTCAGCAGTTGAATGTCCACATCGGCGATTTCCTGGGCGCTGAACTCGTCTTGCAAGGTGTCGATGACCAACATGCCGGCGATCAAAGCGAGCAAAGGCAACCAAGAACCCAACTGCATCCAAAGATTTTTGAATCCGGATCCCATCTGCATGCCGGCTTGCCCGGCAGACGCCAATACAGCTTGGCTGGCTGATACTGGTTCGAGAACGATTTTGCGTTTTGCCACCGCTTGAACACGGGCCGCTTTGAGCCGCTCTGTAATGTCGTGAGGCAGGTCTTGTGCGCCCTCATGGAGGCGCGAAGCAATTGCACGGGCCACGGCTTTCTCAATATCAGCACCGGAACGGTGCGCTACAGTTTTTTTCATAGCCGGATTCCCTTTCCTCTTAACGCATTGCCCAAGGCTTGCACCGCTCGGGAACAGTGTGTTTTTACGCTGCCTTGTGAACAGCCCATCGCAGTCGCAGTTTCCGCGACATCCATATCCTCCCAATAACGCATCAGGAAGGCTTCCCGTTGACGGGGCGGCAGTCGTAAAACCTCTTCTTCAATAGATCTTAGGGTTTGTGCCCGTTCTGTCTGGGTCTCTGTGCTCTCTGCCTGTTCGCCGCCTTGGTCGGTGACCAGAGATTCGAGTAGATTGAAATCTTCGTCTTCAGTTCCTGATTCAAAGTCACTGAGCGTCGAAAACAATGCGCTATAGGTCTTTTGCCGGCGAAACCAGTCGAGGGTGCTGTTGGACAGGATACGTTGAAACAGCATAGGCAGCTCTTCCACGGGCTTGTGTCCGTAGTGTTCAGCCAGTTTCATCATGCTGTCTTGAACAATGTCCAGGGCGGACTCATCGTTGCGGACATGGTATGCCGCACGTTTGAAGGCCCGTTTTTCAACACTCTTCAAAAAGTCGGAAAGTTCTTTTTCGGTTGCCAATTGACAAGGCCATTGCTGGCAAAAAAGGGGGCGCACCGTGCACTTGGAGCGTGCATTCGGCGGCATCTACGTCGCAGATTATTGCACTTCAAGCTTGTCTGCTCGTTGCCTTCTCAGGGATGGGGTGCCAGCAATGCCATAATAGGGGTGCAATTAAAAGGCAAACGGGTCCTGGTCCGGCGCAACATTCAATGCGCTCATGGCTTTGATCTTAAGTCCCGACGCGACTCCACAAGTGTTTGCGAAGGGGCACCCAAGGTTTTTCGTCAGAGAAATTCACAAAGGTTCATCATGGAAATTTCTAAAGCCGAAATCGCTTCGGCAGCATCCGCATCCAAATCCGCCGCTGTTCCCGAGTTGAGGGGCGCGGAAGTCCTCGTCAAAGCGCTTCAAGCCGAAAACGTCAAGTACATCTGGGGCTACCCCGGTGGTGCAGTTCTTCACATTTACGACGCTTTCTACAAACAAGACACCATTCAGCACGTCCTGGTACGTCACGAGCAAGCAGCTGTGCATGCTGCAGACGGCTATGCCCGTGCGACCGGTGATGTCGGCGTGGCGCTGGTGACATCCGGGCCGGGTCTGACCAATGCAGTGACCGGTATTGCTACCGCTTACATGGACAGCATCCCCATGGTGATTATTTCCGGTCAGGTGCCTACGCACGCGATCGGACTGGACGCATTCCAAGAGTGCGACACCGTCGGTATTACGCGCCCCATCGTGAAGCACAACTTCTTGGTGAAAGACGCCAAGGACATGGCGGACGTGATGAAGAAGGCTTTCCACATCGCGCGCAGTGGCCGTCCCGGCCCTGTGGTGGTGGATATTCCGAAGGATGTGTCCTTCAAGAAGGTGCCCTACCATGGTTACCCCGAGAGCGTGGAAATGCGCTCCTACAACCCGGTGCGCAAGGGCCATGGCGGACAAATCCGCAAGGCCTTGCAACTGTTGTTGGCGGCTAAGCGTCCTTACATCTACACCGGTGGCGGCGTGTTGCTGAGTAACGCTTCCAACGAACTCCGCACGCTGGTGGACATGCTGGGCTACCCCTGCACCAACACTTTGATGGGCTTGGGCGCGTACCCGGCGAGCGACCGTAAGTTTCTCGGCATGCTGGGCATGCACGGTACCGTCGAGGCCAACAACGCGATGCAGAACTGCGATGTGCTGCTGGCTGTCGGTGCACGCTTTGACGACCGCGTGATTGGCAATCCCAAGCACTTTGCCCAGAACGAACGCAAGATCATCCATATCGATATCGACCCATCCAGCATCTCCAAGCGGGTGAAGGTGGATATCCCGATCGTGGGCGACGTTAAAGACGTGCTCAACGAAATGATCGCCATGATCCGCGAGGGTTCCACCAAGCCTGACGCGAACGCATTGGGCGGTTGGTGGGACACGATTGAAGGCTGGCGCAAGCGCGATTGCATGAAGTACAACCCCGGCAATGGGGATGTGATCAAGCCCCAGTTCGTGGTGGAAACGCTTTGGAACATGACCAAAGATGCGGACACCTACATCACGTCCGATGTGGGTCAGCACCAGATGTGGGCTGCGCAGTACTACAAGTTTGACGAGCCACGTCGCTGGATCAATTCCGGTGGTCTGGGAACCATGGGCGTGGGCATTCCCTATGCCATGGGCATCAAACTGGCCAAGCCGCAAAGCGAGGTGTTCTGTATTACCGGCGAAGGCTCGGTGCAGATGAATATCCAGGAGCTTTCCACCTGCCTGCAGTACAACACGCCGATCAAGATCTGCTCTTTGAATAACCGCTTCCTCGGGATGGTGCGTCAGTGGCAAGAGGTGGAATACGAAGGCCGCTACAGCCACAGCTACATGGACGCACTGCCGAACTTTGTGAAGTTGGCGGAAGCTTACGGTCACGTCGGTATGTTGATTGAGCGCCCTCAAGATGTGGAGCCCGCTCTGCGCGAGGCCCGCAAACTGAAGGACCGCACGGTGTTCATGGACTTCCGCACGGACCCGACTGAAAACGTGTTCCCCATGGTCCAGGCCGGCAAGGGCATCACAGAGATGCTGCTTGGTTCTGAGGACCTTTAAGCGGATTTACGTCAAATAGTGCTCTAGCGCACACCCCGTGTGCGCGAGCTGCTATCATTTTTGAAGAATCTATTGTCTGCCAAGCTGTGCGGTTACCGCCGTACGGGGAGGGCAGCGAAAAGAGGAATCGGTATTTATGAAACACATCATTGCAGTTTTGCTGGAGAACGAGCCAGGCGCCTTGTCGCGTGTCGTGGGTTTGTTTTCGGCCCGTGGTTACAACATTGAATCCTTGACCGTGGCTCCCACGGAAGATCCGAGCTTGTCGCGCATGACGATCCAGACCCATGGTTCGGACGACGTGATCGAACAAATTACCAAGCACCTGAATCGCCTGATTGAAGTGGTGAAGGTGGTGGACCTGACGGAAGGCGCCTACATTGAGCGTGAACTCATGATGGTGAAGGTCCGTGCGGTGGGCAAGGAGCGCGAAGAGATGAAGCGTATGGCGGACATCTTCCGTGGCCGCATCATCGATGTGACTGAAAAGAGTTACACCATCGAGCTCACAGGCGATCAATCCAAGAACGATGCGTTCCTGGAAGCTATCGAGCGCACCGCCATTCTGGAGACGGTGCGAACCGGCTCCAGTGGCATCGGTCGCGGCGAGCGCATTCTGCGGGTTTGATGAAGGTTTTCCTGTGTGCGCTTCGGCTGGCTCAACACACAGGGATTGTTTGGCGACAGTGTTTACCGTTCGCCCCGAGCTTAGGTAGTTTTTGCAACAGGGCGCTTTTCGCCAATATTTATTTCGGAGAGAAAAATGAAAGTTTTTTACGACAAGGATTGTGACCTGAGCCTGATCAAGGGCAAGACAGTTGCCATCATCGGTTACGGCAGCCAAGGCCACGCACACGCGCAAAACTTGAACGACAGCGGCGTGAAGGTCGTGGTCGGTCTGCGCAAGGGCGGAGCTTCTTGGGACAAAGTCGGCAAAGCCGGCTTGACCGTGATGGAAGTGAACGATGCAGTCAAGGCGGCTGACGTTGTCATGATCTTGTTGCCTGATGAGCAAATCGGCGAGGTGTACACCAACAACGTCGCTCCTAACATCAAGCAGGGCGCTTCTTTGGCCTTTGCCCACGGTTTCAACGTGCATTACAACCAAGTCGTGCCCCGCGCCGATCTGGACGTCTGGATGGTGGCTCCCAAGGCTCCCGGCCACACTGTGCGTAACACCTACACCCAAGGTGGTGGCGTGCCTCACTTGGTCGCTGTCCACCAGGACAAGTCCGGTAAAGCCCGTGACTTGGCTCTGAGCTACGCGATGGCCAACGGTGGCGGCAAGGCCGGCATCATTGAGACCAACTTCAAGGAAGAAACTGAAACCGACTTGTTCGGTGAGCAGGCTGTCTTGTGCGGTGGCGCTGTCGAGTTGATCAAAATGGGTTACGAGACTCTTGTGGAAGCCGGCTACGCACCTGAAATGGCGTACTTCGAGTGCTTGCACGAACTGAAGCTGATCGTGGACCTGATCTACGAAGGCGGCATTGCCAACATGAACTACTCCATCTCCAACAATGCGGAGTTCGGTGAGTACGTGACAGGCCCTGAGGTCATCAACGAAGAATCCCGCAAGGCTATGCGCAACGCTTTGAAGCGTATCCAGAACGGTGACTACGCCAAGATGTTCATCCAGGAAGGCCGCTTGAACTACCCAAGCATGACCGCACGTCGTCGTAACACTGCTGATCATTCGATCGAAGTGGTGGGTGCGCAGTTGCGCGCCATGATGCCTTGGATCGCCAAGAACAAGCTGGTTGACCAGACCCGCAACTAAGCCGCTGTGGCTTAACGCAAAAGGCCACTTCGGTGGCCTTTTGCTTTGGGGGTTCTTCTATGGATGGATCGCGCACTGGCTTACACTGCGTGCCTGACTTTGTTCCGGTTGTTTTGGAACGTATTGGGCCTCAAAGGCCCTCCCTGGAGATGGCATGCATGATGGAATAGAAACCCAAGGTTCGACCGGTAATGGTGGCGGTGTTAAAAACCGGCGCAAAGGCATCTATGTGCTGCCGAACCTGTTTACTTTGGCCGCCTTGTTCGGTGGCTTTTACGCCATTGTCATGGCAATGAATGGGCGCTTTGATCTTGCTGCTGCAGGTATTTTTTGCGCGATGGTGCTCGACAGCTTAGACGGCCGGGTTGCCCGGATGACCAATACCCAAAGCGCTTTTGGTGAGCAAATGGATTCGCTCTCCGACATGGTGTCTTTCGGCGCTGCACCTGCGTTGATTTCCTATGAGTGGGCGTTGCGGGGGCTCGGGCGTTGGGGCTGGTTTGCTGCCTTTGTTTATTGCGCTTGCGCGGCACTCCGTCTGGCCCGCTTCAATGTCAACACGACGGTCGTGGACAAGCGTTACTTTCAGGGCCTGCCGTCTCCAGCAGCTGCAGCGTTGGTAGCGGGTTTTATCTGGGTTGCTACAGACCAAGGTATATCGGGCCCATCGGTGGCTTGGCCGGTATTCGCATTAGCCTTGTATGCGGGTCTGACCATGGTGACCAACGTTCCGTTTTACAGTTTCAAGGACGTGCAAATGAAGCGCAGTGTCCCATTTGTCGTGATTGTTTTGATCGCTCTGGGCATTGCGGTGATCAATATCCACCCGCCGATTGTGATGTTCGGCGTATTCGTGGTCTACGGATTTAGCGGCTACGTGGTGTATCTGGTGCGTCGCGCCCGTGGTGTGCGAACCAGCGTGATCAGCACGTCGACCGACGAGCCTGAAGAGCGCGGCTTGCATCGATAAACAGAGGGGAATTTCCATGTCTGACAAACTGATTATTTTTGACACCACTTTGCGCGATGGCGAACAGTCGCCCGGCGCCTCGATGACCCGTGACGAGAAGTTGCGTATTGCCCGTCAGCTGGAACGCTTGCGCGTGGACGTGATCGAGGCCGGTTTTGCTGCAAGTTCAAATGGTGATTTCGAGGCAGTGCAGCTGATTGCCAACTCGATCAAGGATTCCACCGTGTGCTCGCTGTCGCGTGCAAACGACCGTGATATTGCCCGAGCTGCCGAGGCGCTCAAGGGCGCCAACAGCGCGCGAATCCACACCTTTATTGCGACTTCTGCACTGCATATGGAGAAAAAGCTCCGCATGTCGCCTGAGCAAGTGCTGGAACAGGCCAAACAGTCCGTGCGCTTCGCGCGTAACCTGGTCGCTGATATCGAGTTCAGCCCGGAAGACGGTTACCGCAGCGACCCTGACTTTTTGTGCCGCGTTCTCGAAGCTGTGATTGCTGAGGGGGCCACCACCATCAACGTACCCGATACGGTCGGTTATGCGGTGCCTGAGCTGTATGGCAACTTCATCAAATCATTGCGCGAACGCATTCCGAACTCCGACAAAGCGATCTGGTCGGTGCACTGCCACAACGACTTGGGTATGGCGGTCGCCAACTCCTTGGCCGGGGTGAAAATTGGAGGAGCTCGTCAGGTGGAGTGCACCGTGAATGGCTTGGGTGAGCGGGCCGGAAATTGCAGTCTGGAAGAGATTGTGATGGCCGTCAAGACCCGTAAAGACTATTTCGGGCTGGAACTAGGTATTGACGCGACGCACATCCTCGCAGCAAGCCGCATGGTGAGTCAGACCACCGGTTTTGTTGTACAGCCCAATAAAGCGGTGGTCGGTGCCAACGCGTTTGCCCATGCCTCTGGCATTCACCAAGACGGCGTTTTGAAGGCCCGTGATACCTATGAAATCATGCGCGCGGAAGATGTGGGCTGGACGGCCAACAAAATCGTGCTGGGCAAGCTGAGCGGCCGCAATGCTTTCAAACAACGTCTGCAGGAGTTGGGGGTCCAACTCGGCAGCGAGACTGAGATCAACGCAGCGTTTTCCCGTTTCAAGGAACTGGCCGATCGTAAAAGCGAAATTTTCGACGAAGACATCCTTGCGCTGATTGGCGACGAGAGTGTGTCGTCGGAGATCGAGCAATATGGTTTCGTTTCATTGTCTCAGCACAGTGAAACAGGGGAGCGGCCCCAAGCCACGATTGTGTTTACCTCTGGAGGCAAGGAGATGAAGGGTGCTTCTGATGGCAATGGCCCCGTCGATGCGTCGCTGAAAGCGATCGAGTCTCTGGTGCAAAGTGGGGCTGAGATGGTCTTGTACTCGGTGAACGCGATCAGCGGGTCGACGGAAAGTCAAGGCGAAGTGACAGTACGACTGCAAAACAGCGGTCGTGTGGTCAACGGAGTCGGGTCTGATCCGGACATCGTGGTGGCGTCGGCGAAAGCTTACTTGAGTGCTTTGAATAAGCTGCAAAGCAAGTCAGACCGTGTTGCGGCACAGGGGTGAGCGAGTTAAGTTGAAAATAGTTGAGGTTCAGCGCGCAAGTATTTGATCTATTTGAAGTTTTTTGATTAAACTGGCGGGGAACACTATAAAAAGCGTCTGCAAATGCATTGCAGGCGTTTTTTTCAAAGGAACTATGTTGAAACGCATCATTATTCAACTCAGCGCCGCAGGTCTTATGGCTTCCGTGCTGCTACTTCCTTTCTCAGCACTTGCCACAACGCAGAGCAAGAAAGCTACAGCCAAAACTTCGCAAGTGAAGGCTTCGCAAAGCAAAAAGGTGGCAGTCAAGGCGGTACGCAAACAAAAGGCGGTTCCCGCTACCAAGCGGGTCTCAACCAAAAAGCCTGTAGCCAAAAATATCAAAAAGGCCGTAGTCGCCGTCGCTCCGAAACCTTCTTACGGGCAGCTCGCAGGCTTGCATGGCAAGCAAGACGCCTTGGACTTGAAGTCGAGCGTCGCCTTCGTGGTGGACCAAGACACCAAGGAAGTGCTTTTCAGTAAAAACGAGAACGCAGTGCTTCCGATCGCGTCGATCACTAAATTGATGACCGGAGTGCTCATTAGCGAAGCACGGCTTCCGATGGAAGAGTCCATCGAAATTACCCAAGCTGATGTAGATACCGAGAAAGGCAGCTCCTCGCGTTTGCGCGTAGGCACTGAGTTGTCACGCGGTGAGCTACTTCACCTTGCCTTGATGGCGAGTGAAAACCGAGCTGCGCATGCACTGGGCAGGACGTACCCTGGTGGCTTGCAGCATTTTGTCAGCTTGATGAACCGCAAAGCCAAGCTATTGGGCATGGCAGACACGCAGTATGTGGAGCCCACAGGGCTGAGCAGCCGCAATCAGTCCAGCGCCAAGGATTTGGCTACTCTGGTGAGTTATGCCTACAGCGATCAAACTTTGCGTGAACTGTCTACCTCAACCGGCTATCAAGTTGAAGTGGGCAACCGTACCTTGCAATACAACAACACCAATCGCTTGGTGAAAAACCCTGCGTGGGAAATCGGACTGCAAAAGACGGGCTACATTGCTGAAGCAGGGCAGTGTTTGGTGATGCAAGCAAAAATATCAGGCCGAAAACTTATCATGGTTTTTCTGGACTCTGCGGGTAAGCTGACGCGAATTGCTGACGCGGAACGTGTGCGCAAGTGGGTGGAAACAGGTCACCCAGTCGCTACGAAAGGCTCACCGCTCGCCCTCAAAGGATTCGATAGTCGTATCGCGACAAACTGATAACAAAAAAGCCTGCTCTTGCAGGCTTTTATCTTTGGGGGGATCTAAACCCCAATGTCTCCGAGATGTGTCGCGCGGTCTCTTTGAGTTTGGGTAGCCAGTCGTCTTCCAAGCGACCGGAAGGCGCAGAAATGGATAGGCCCGCGATCAGCTTGCCTTGATCGTCGTAAATGCCTGCAGCCATGCAGCGGACGCCGAGTTCGAGTTCTTCATTGTCACTTGCCTGGCCATACTGACGGACCTTGGAGAGCTCACGCTCCAACACGTCCAAGTCGGTGATGCTGTTTTTGGTGTGGCCTTGCAGGCCTGTTCTGGTGGCATAAGAACGAATGCGCAGCGGATCATCAGCGGCCAAGAACAATTTGCCCACTGAGGTGAGGTGTAGCGGTGCGCGTCCGCCAATCGCCCTGACAACCTGCATGCCGCTACGTTCACTGTAGGCACGCTCGACATAGATGATTTCATCGCCCTGGCGCATGCTCAGGTTAACGGGCTGCTGAATTAACTTGTGCAGCTCGCGCATAGGCCCCAGCGCCGCGTCACGGACGTTTAGGCGGGCCTTCACAAGATTACCCAGCTCCAACAGGCGCATCCCGAGGCGGTAGCTGCCTGATTGGGGGCGATCGACAAACCGCCCGGACACCAGGTCATTCAAGATCCGGTGCGTTGTAGAGGGATGCAGACCAGCGCGTTCACTGATCTCTTTCAGCGGGATCGCCTCTTCTCTGGAAGCGAGAACGTCAATCAACGTGAACATGCGCTCCAGCACTTGAACTGCGGGGGCGGATTGGGGGTCGTGTTCTTTTTTAGTCATGGTGCTTCTTGGCCGATGTTAACCCGTCAAAGCCCCTACACCTGTGGGTTCAATAGCCCTGTTGCATTCCAGTTGCCATTCACCAAAATTTCATGCGGTTTGAAGTTGGCCTTGTATTGCATCTTCGGGCTGCTCTCAATCCAATAGCCCAAGTAAACATAAGGCAGGCCAAGCTGTTTGGCCTGCTCAATCTGCCACAGCACATTGAAGGTTCCATAGCTGGCGCCTTCATCAGGAGCAAAAAACGTGTACACCGCGGATAGGCCGTTGTCCAGGACATCCAAAATGGACACCATTTTGAGTGCACCCAAGCTTTGCTGGCTATCTGTCGCTTCCCGAAACTCAACCAAGCGGGAGTTCACGCGACTCTGCAGCAGAAACTGCACATACTGATCGATGCTGTCCTCATCCATACCGCCTCCGGCATGTCTGGCGAGTTGGTAGCGCAGATAGAGGTCGTAGTGTTCTCTCGAAAAGCCGAGGTTTAGTACGCGGGCCTGCAAGTTGGTGTGTTGTCTTGCCGCTCTTTTCTGGCTCTTGTTGGCTTGGAATTGTTCCACCGGAATGCGTAGCGGGGTGCAGGCCTGGCACCCATCACAGTAAGGGCGGTAGGTGAACATGCCGCTGCGCCGGAAGCCCCTCTCAACGAGGCTGGAGTAGGTCGCCGTGTCAATGATGTGGCTGGGAGTGGCTACTTGGGAGCGGGCTTGTCGGTCCGAGAGGTAACTGCAGTCGTACGGCGCAGTGGCATAAAACTGCAGTGTTTGGATGGGGAGATCCGTCAGATCGGTCATGGCAGAGTTTCGCAAGCTGACTACAAGTAATTCCAGTATAGGCTGTCAAAGTCCCACTGGATGGGCGGCTTCGGTATGGCGGAGTCTAGGCACTGCTGGAATGCCTTTTTGTCGATCGGCCGTGCGCCCATGAAGGCCAGATGTGAGGTGACCTGCTGGCAATCAATCCATGCGACCTTGTGGTAGCGGGCAATCGCCATTAATGCGGCCAAAGCCAGTTTGGATGCGTCGGTTCGCCTTGCAAACATCGATTCGCCAAACACGGCGTGACCGATGCAGACGCAGTACAAGCCGCCAACCAATTCACCATCTTGCCAAGTCTCAATGCTGTGTGCATGTCCTGCATGGTGCAAGCGCAGATATGCCGCCCGGATTTCCGGCAGTATCCATGTGCCATTTTGTCCATCGCGAGGGGTCAAAGAGCAGGCTTCAATGACTTTTTCGAAAGAGCTGTCCACCCGTATTTCAGAACCCGGGGTGTCCCGGAAACGCCGGATGGTTTTCTTGAGTGACCTGTGGAGCCGGAACTCATCCACCCACAACGTCATCCGTGGGCTAGTGCTCCACCAAAGTGTGGGTTGGCCTTCGTTGTACCAGGGAAAGATGCCATTGGAGTAGGCGCGGAGCAATGTCGCGGGCTCCAGATCGCCGCCGGCTGCGAGCAAGCCTGGGGCAGGTGAGTCCTCTCCCCAAGCTGCAGAGGTACTCGGAAATGATTCGCCGGGTTCCAACCAAGGCAGCAGGGGTGACGATGTAGGCATGGAGGGGAGGTGCAAAAAAACGATGACGAAGCTGGAAACAGCAGTTTTATCAGGTTAGAATACCAGCTGTCGGGGTGTAGCGCAGCCTGGTAGCGCATCTGCTTTGGGAGCAGAGGGTCGCGAGTTCGAATCCCGCCGCCCCGACCACTTTTTAAAAATCAAAGGCTCTGAAGTTTTAACGCTTTGGGGCCTTTGTTCTTTGTGCCCGTAGCTCAGTCGGATAGAGCAACAGCCTTCTAAGCTGTGGGTCGGGGGTTCGATCCCCTCCGGGCACGCCAAGTCGCTCTCTTTCCCTAAATCCTCAATTCATGCGCGGTATCTGAGATCCCGAGCCAGTGCTCAGCCGCACGGGCTAATGTTTGTGGATCGCCAGTGCTGTGGAAGTCAATCCGGCCTGCATCGGGAGATTCTTGGGTCTGCAGAAGATCGGCTTTTGCTAGCAGTCGTCGTGTCTGGCGAGCGACCGGTGCGCCGCCTTCCAGATAGCGCACCTTGTCTCCGGTTCCCATGCGCAGTGGAGACTCGGCAAATGGGTAGTGTGTGCAGCCCAATACCAAGGTGTCCATCTCGCCAGTTTGAGTGCCAAAAGTGCCCATGGCCCCCGTAAATGTTGCGCAGGCCGCTCCTGTTTTTGTAGCGTCTAGCTGTTCGATGGCCAGTGCAAGTCCGGGGCAGGGTTGAAGAACAAATCGTGCTTGGCCTTGCAGGCTGGCCAGCAAACGTTGGAACTTCTCGCTCTTCAGGGTGCTTGGCGTTGCCATCACCCCGATCACGCCTGTTTGGCTCGCTGCCACGGCGGGTTTGAGTGCCGGCTCAATGCCGATGATGGGCAAGCCAGGGTGCTCTGCCCGCAGCACATGGATGGCTGCCGCAGTTGCCGTGTTACAGGCTACGACCAGTGCTTTGATCTGGTGCTGACTTTGCAGCCAGCGGCTGATCGTGCCGGACCGATGGATGAGGTAATCGTCATCCCTCTCACCATAGGGCGCATGGCCACTGTCGGCGACATAGACAAACCTCTCGAGCGGCAACTCGGCCCTGAGCGCCCGCAGGACGCTCAGGCCACCCAGGCCGCTGTCAAACACCCCGATGGGGTGCATGCTCTCGATCGGCAATGGCTTAACGCGAGGTGACAGGAATGGACTTGAACTCGCCGGTAGCGATCTTCTTTTTCCACTCCTCAGGCCCTGTGATGTGGGCACTGGTGCCACCAGCGTCCACCGCTACGGTAACAGGCATGTCAACGACGTCAAACTCGTAAATCGCTTCCATGCCCATGTCTTCAAAACCGACCACTTTGGCGGTTTTGATGGCCTTGGACACCAGGTAGGCCGCACCGCCCACCGCCATCAGGTAGGCGCTCTGGTGTTTCTTGATTGCTTCGATGGCAACGGGGCCGCGCTCTGCCTTGCCGATCATGGCAATCAGTCCGGTTTGCGCCAGCATCATCTCCGTGAATCCATCCATGCGGGTGGCGGTTGTCGGACCGGCGGGGCCCACGGCTTCATCGCGAACCGGGTCAACGGGTCCCACGTAATAGATCACCCGGTTGGCAAAGTCCACAGGCAGTTTTTCGCCCTTGGCCAGCATGCCCTGGATGCGTTTGTGCGCGGCATCACGGCCGGTGAGCATCTTGCCGTTCAACAACAAAGTCTGGCCTGGTTTCCAGCTGGCGACTTCTTCCTTGGTCAGGGTATTGAGGTCCACTTTTTTGCTGGTCTCGTAGTCGGGTGTCCAGTTGACGTTGGGCCAGAGGTCCAAGCTGGGTGGATCCAGATACACAGGGCCGCTGCCGTCCAACACAAAATGGGCGTGGCGGGTGGCGGCGCAGTTCGGGATCATGGCGACCGGTTTGCTGGCTGCGTGGGTCGGGTACATCTTGATCTTGACGTCCAGCACGGTGGTCAATCCGCCCAAGCCCTGTGCGCCAATGCCCAGCGCATTGACCTTCTCCATCAGCTCCAAGCGCATTTTTTCCACATTGTTGAGTTCGGCGCCGGTTGCGGCTTTGGTCTGCAGTTCATACATGTCCAAATCGTCCATCAGGCTCTCTTTCGCCATCAGGACTGCCTTTTCAGCGGTGCCGCCGATGCCGATGCCCAGCATGCCGGGCGGGCACCAGCCAGCGCCCATGGTGGGAACGGTCTTCAAGACCCAGTCCACCACCGAATCGCCGGGGTTCAGCATGACCATTTTGCTTTTGTTCTCGGAGCCGCCGCCTTTGGCTGCCACGGTCACTTCGACCGTATTGCCGGGCACGATTTCCGTGAAGATCACCGCCGGGGTGTTGTCTTTGGTGTTCTTGCGCAAAAACTCAGGGTCCGCAACCACCGAGGCGCGCAAAGTGTTGTCGGGGTGGTTGTAGCCTTGGCGCACACCTTCGTTGATGGCGTCGTCCAAGCTTCCGGTGAAGCCCTCCCATCGCACATCCATACCGACTTTGAGGAACACGTTCACGATGCCGGTGTCCTGGCAAATGGGGCGGTGGCCGGTCGCGCTCATTTTGCTGTTGGTCAGGATTTGGGCGATCGCGTCTTTGGCGGCCGGGCTCTGCTCGCGCTCGTAGGCGCGGGCCAGGTGGGCGATGTAGTCGGCGGGGTGGTAGTAGCTGATGTACTGCAGCGCGGCAGACACGGATTCGATCAGGTCAGCCTGGCGGATAGAGGTGGTCATGGTCGGTCTTTTCAGAGATTGGATAGCAGTGAAGGGCAAACCCGCTGAGTTTATCGAATCACACCTGCACCAGCCTGACGGCGGGCCTTGACCGATATCAGTCAGTGATTTGTAAGTGCATGGGATAACCATGCGCGCAGTTTTCAAAAAATCCGAGGAGACAAACCTGTGAGCGCATCATCTTCTGCTATCGAGTCCATGTTGGTTGAAAACCGGGTGTTCCCACCCAGTGAAGCCACGGTCAAAGCGGCCCGCATCTCCGGCATGGAGGGCTACAACGCCCTTTGCGCCGAAGCCGAGAAAGACTTCGAAGGTTTCTGGGCCCGCTTGGCCAAGGAAAACGTGGTGTGGAACAAGCCTTTCACCCGCACTTTGGACGAGTCCAACGCACCGTTTTACAAATGGTTTGATGACGGCGAGTTGAATGCGTCCGCGAACTGCCTGGACAAGCACATCGGCACGCCCACCGAAAACAAAGTGGCAGTCATTTTTGAGGCCGATGACGGCACTGTCACCAAAACCACCTACAAAGAGCTGTTGGCACGGGTCAGCCAGTTTGCCAATGCACTCAAGGCAGACGGCATCCAAAAGGGCGACCGGGTACTGGTGTACATGCCCATGACCCTTGAAGGCGTGATTGCGATGCAGGCCTGCGCCCGTATCGGCGCCACCCACAGTGTGGTGTTTGGCGGCTTCTCGGCCAAGGCTTTGCAAGAGCGCATCATTGACGCAGGTGCGGTGGCGGTGATCACCAGCAACTACCAGATGCGCGGCGGCAAAGAGTTGCCCTTGAAGTCCATCGTGGACGAGGGCATTGCCATGGGTGGCTGCGAGTCCATCAAGAATGTGTACGTGTACCAACGCACCAAAACGGCTTGCAACATGGTGGCAGGGCGCGACAAAACGTTTGATGAAGCACTTGCCGGCAAAAGCACCGACTGCGCACCGGTGCCCGTGGGCGCTGAGCACCCCTTGTTCATCCTCTACACCTCGGGTTCTACCGGCAAGCCCAAGGGCGTACAGCATTCCACAGGCGGCTATTTGCTGTGGGCCAAGCTCACCATGGATTGGACCTTTGACTTGAAGCCTGAGGACGTGTTCTGGTGCACGGCTGACATCGGCTGGATCACGGGCCATACCTATGTGGCATACGGCCCTCTGGCTGCTGGCGCTACCCAGATCATTTTTGAGGGTGTGCCCACCTTCCCGAACGCCGGTCGCTTCTGGCAAATGATTGAGCGCCATAAGTGCACCATCTTCTACACGGCGCCGACTGCGATCCGTTCGCTGATCAAGGCCGCTGAGAGCGATGCCTCTGTGCACCCCGACCGCTCCGACCTGTCGAGCCTGCGCATTCTCGGCTCGGTGGGTGAACCCATCAACCCCGAAGCATGGATGTGGTATTACAAAAACGTCGGCCATGAGAAATGCCCCATTGTGGACACCTTCTGGCAAACCGAAACCGGTGGCCACATGATGACCCCGCTGCCTGGTGCCACGCCGCTGGTTCCCGGTAGCTGCACACTGCCCCTGCCCGGAATCATGGCTGCCATCGTCGATGAAGTTGGCAATGACATTGCCAATGGAACCGGTGGCATCTTGGTCGTCAAGCGCCCGTGGCCTTCCATGATCCGCACCATCTGGAATGACCCTGAGCGTTTTAAAAAGGCCTATTTCCCCGAGGAGATGGGCGGCAAGCTTTACCTGGCCGGCGACGGCGCGGTGCGCAGTGCAGACCGTGGCTATTTCCGTATCACCGGCCGTATTGATGACGTGCTCAACGTGTCCGGCCACCGCATGGGAACCATGGAAATTGAGTCCGCGCTCGTGTCCAAGTCCGATCTGGTCGCAGAAGCTGCCGTGGTCGGCCGCCCCGATGATTTGACGGGCGAGGCAATTTGCGCTTTTGTGGTGCTGAAGCGGGCCCGCCCCAGCGGCGACGAAGCCAAAGCGATCGCCAAAGAACTGCGCGACTGGGTTGCCAAAGAAATTGGACCTATCGCCAAGCCCAAAGATATCCGCTTTGGTGAAAACCTGCCCAAGACCCGTTCCGGCAAGATCATGCGCCGCTTGCTGCGCTCCTTGGCCAAGGGTGAGTCCATTACCCAGGACACCAGCACCCTGGAGAATCCAGCCATCCTGGACCAACTGGGCCAAGCTTACTAAGCCAGCTTAGTTTTTCGATACGGTGGGCGCCTGTGGCGCCTGCCCATAAAAAAAGCCGCTAGTTTTTAGCGGCTTTTTTCGTGGTGAGTGACCAGCTTAGTTCAGCGAGAGAACCCAAGCCGCCAATTTCTTGGCCTCGGCTTCACTGACCTGCGAATTCGCCGGCATGTAAGCGGTGCCCCAGGCGCCGCTACCACCTTTCATGATCTTGGTGGCAAGCCGGTCTGCGGCTGTCTTGTCCCCCTTGTACTTGGTGGCCACGTCTTTGAACGCAGGGCCGAGCACTTTTTTGTCCATCATGTGGCAGGTCATGCAGTTTTTGGACTTGGCCAAGCCCTGATCCGCCCAAGCGAGGGGGCTGAGCAACACCAAGGAGAGCACCCAACTACGCGATAGAAAATGATTCATCTGAAGCCTCTGTTGTTTCGCTAACATCTCTACAACGGGATTGTAGTAACGCAGGTTGACCCCCCCAATAGAAACAGGGGCAACACATTGGAGCAAATACTATGTATTTTCTGGGTTTGGGTTTGATTCTTCTGGCCATGAAATACCTGCTGATCGAGCCGGTAGCCGCGTGGGCTTGGTGGCAGGTTCTGGTGCCTTTTGCACTGGCAATTGCCTGGTGGGCGTGGGCGGACAGTTCCGGCTACACCAAACGCAAGGCCATGGACAAGGAAAATGCCCGCAAGCAGGCCCGCATAGACCGCCAGCGGGAAGCCATGGGGCTGCAGGGGTCTAAAAAACGTCGCTGAGGGGCTGGAGGATAATCTCTGGCGCCCCCACTCTGTTCAACCGAATATCTATTTCACACCATGCCAGCTTACCGTTCCAAGACCTCCACTGCCGGCCGCAACATGGCCGGTGCACGCTCTTTGTGGCGCGCGACCGGCATGAAGGATGCTGACTTCAGCAAGCCCATCATCGCCGTCGTGAATTCGTTCACCCAGTTCGTGCCGGGCCACGTGCACCTCAAAGACTTGGGTCAGTTGGTCGCGCGCGAGATCGAGGCAGCGGGCGGTGTTGCCAAAGAGTTCAACACGATTGCCGTGGACGACGGTATCGCCATGGGCCATGACGGCATGTTGTATTCGCTGCCTAGCCGCGACATCATTGCTGACAGCGTGGAATACATGGTTAACGCGCACTGCGCCGATGCCATGGTGTGTATCTCCAATTGCGACAAGATCACCCCCGGCATGTTGATGGCCGCTATGCGCCTGAACATTCCCGTGGTTTTTGTGTCCGGCGGCCCGATGGAGGCCGGCAAGGTCAAGTTGCTCAACCCCACGACCCAGAAAATTGAGTTCCGAAAGCTCGACTTGGTCGATGCCATGGTCATGGCCGCAGACGACAAGGTCAGCGATGCGGATGTTGCGGAAGTCGAGCGCTCTGCCTGCCCCACCTGCGGCTCTTGCTCTGGCATGTTCACCGCCAACTCCATGAACTGCCTGACCGAAGCTCTGGGCTTGTCTTTGCCCGGTAACGGTACCGTGTTGGCAACCCACGCCGACCGCGAGCAATTGTTCAAGCGTGCGGGTCATCTGGTGGTGGAGCTCTGCAAGCGTTACTACGAAGAGGAGGACAGCAGCATCCTGCCGCGCTCCATGGGCTTCAAGGCCTTCGAGAACGCGATGGCGCTGGACATTGCCATGGGCGGCTCCACCAACACCATCTTGCACATTCTGGCCATTGCCCAGGAAGCGGAAATCGACTTCACCATGGCCGATATCGATCGCATGTCCAAGATCGTGCCGCAGCTGTGCAAAGTCGCCCCGAACACGGACAAGTACCACATTGAAGACGTGCACCGCGCAGGCGGCATCATGGGCATTCTGGGTGAACTGGACCGCGCGGGCCGTTTACACACCGACTTGGCTACTGTGCACAGCAAAACCATGAAGGACGCGCTCGACCAGTGGGATATTGCCCGCAACCCGTCGGACGCGGTCAAGACCTTTTACAAGGCTGGCCCCGGCGGGATTCCTACCCAGGTGGCGTTCAGCCAGGCCGCCCGTTGGCCCAGCCTCGACACCGACCGCGCTACAGGCTGCATCCGCTCTGTGGAGCACGCCTTCAGCAAAGAAGGCGGTTTGGCGGTGCTGGTCGGCAATATTGCGCTCAATGGTTGTGTCGTCAAAACCGCGGGCGTGGATGACAGCTTGCTGGTGTTTGAAGGCCCTGCCCACGTGGTGGAGTCGCAAGACGAAGCGGTCGCCAATATTTTGGCCGACAAGGTGGTAGCGGGTGACGTGGTCATCGTGCGTTACGAAGGCCCCAAGGGCGGCCCCGGCATGCAAGAGATGCTGTACCCCACCAGCTATATCAAGTCCAAGGGCTTGGGCAAGGCCTGCGCGCTGTTGACCGATGGCCGCTTCTCTGGCGGTACCTCAGGTCTGTCCATCGGTCACGCTTCGCCTGAAGCGGCTGCGGGTGGTGCTATCGGCCTGGTTCGCAATGGCGACCGTATCCGCATCGACATCCCCAACCGTTCGATCAACGTGCTGGTTTCGGATGAAGAGTTGGCAGCCCGCCGCGTAGAGCAGGACAAGCTGGGCTGGAAGCCTGCCCAACCACGCCCCCGCAAGGTGACAGCCGCTCTCAAGGCCTACGCCAAGTTGGTCATGTCTGCCGACAAGGGCGCCGTGCGCGACCTCTCGTTGCTCGATTAAGCAGCCCGCACACCGGGGCAGTAGGCTGCTCCGGTGTGCTTTTTAGGTTTTCATGCTGATTCATCCTCAAATTGACCCGATTGCGCTGCAATTGGGCCCGGTCGCTGTGCATTGGTACGGCCTGACCTACCTCGTCGCTTTTGGGCTATTCCTGTACTTGGGCGCGCGCAGGCTGCGTCAGCCTGCATTTGCGGCAGGGCAGGGTGCTTGGTCGTTCAAGGACATTGAGGACATTTTGTTCCTCGGTGTTATGGGCGTGGTGCTCGGTGGGCGCATAGGCTACTGCCTGTTCTACAAGCCCGGCTACTACGCCAGCCATCCGCTGGAAGTCTTGTACGTCTGGCAAGGCGGCATGAGTTTCCATGGCGGCATGCTCGGGGTGATCGGCTCCATGTTGTGGTTTGCCCACTCGCGCAAAAAGTCCTTCTGGCAAGTCGCAGATCTGGTGGCTCCCTGTGTACCCACCGGGCTGGCCTTGGGGCGGGTCGGCAACTTCATCAACGGGGAGTTGTGGGGGCGGGTGGCGGACCCCACGTTGCCATGGGGAATGGTGTTCCGCGATGGGGGCCCGCTGCCGCGCCATCCATCGCAAATTTATCAGTTCCTGCTGGAGGGGCTGCTGCTCTTCGTGTTGCTCTGGTGGTATGCCAACAAGCCGCGCAAGCAAGGGCAAGTGGCTGCGGCATTTTTGTTGGGCTATGGCGTGTTCCGTTTCATTGCCGAGTTCTTCCGGGAGCCGGATGCCCACCTTGGTTTACTGAGTCTGGGCATGAGCATGGGGCAGTGGCTCTGTGTGCCGATGATTCTGGGTGGCGCAGCCTTGTGGCTTTGGGCAGATCGCCGTAAAGCCTGATTTCACGGTCTACTGACCGAAGAACTCCACTTAAGCACCCCACGGGTAAGTACCGGGGGTGCTTTTTTGTTTTGCGCTCTATGATTTTTCGTAATTACCGGTAATTATGAAAAATTGCCGGCTTGGAAATGTTCCTCAGGAGTGTGTCTGCCGATGCGTGCTGTTCCCAATTCCTTGCATGACGACGTAGCCGACCGGCTGCGGCATCGCATTTTTGAAGGGGCATTGCCGGCGGGCGCTTATGTGGATGAGGTTGCACTCTGCACCGAATGGTCCATCTCACGCACGCCCTTGCGCGAGGCGCTCAAGGTGCTGGCGGCCGAAGGGCTGATCCGGCACGAACCGCGGCGCGGTAGTTTTGTCAGCGAGGTCACCGAGCGGGACTTGGACGACATATTTCCGGTCATTGCCTTGCTGGAAGGCCGCTGCGCCTTCGAGGCGGCGCGCAAGGCCACGGCGGCAGACTTGGCGGCCCTTGAGGCACTGCACCTGAATTTGCAGGCGCACGCTGCGGCAGGGCGGATCCCCGACTACTACGCTACCAACTACACGATCCACGAGGCCATCATCACCCTTGCGGACAACCGGTGGCTGGCCCAGTCGATCGCGGATCTTCGAAAAATTCTCAAGCTCGCGCGCTTGCAGCAGTTGCGTGCCCCCGGGCGCTTGGAGCAGAGCCTCAGTGAGCATCTTGCTGTGTTTGCCGCCATCCGCGCAGGTGACGCAGAGGCCGCCGATGCCGCCATGCGCAACCACTTGCTGCGCCAGCGTGAAGCTTTGCGGGAATTGGCTCATTACGGAAAGAGCAGGTTATTGGCATGACACAAGATTCCTGGATCAACCGCAACGTCGTGCGGCTACTGCCGCGGGGTTTTAAGCAAAATGTGCCGCAGGCGCCCGTAAATAGTGCGCAAGATGCTCCTGATTTGATAGTGGTGAAGGCGGCATCCAGCGTTTTCAAAGGGCGCCCGCAGGTGCGCAGCACCCGTGAGCGTTTGCAGGGAACGCTGCGCCAAAGTAACGAGGCCTTGTCGCCCAGGGTGCTGCGTCGCATTTTGCAAGAGCTCCAGGCGGTGATTGACGGGCGGGTGAGCGAGGTTGAAGGCGGGCGTCGGGCAGCGGCCCTGATGGCCTGGTATGCCGGCGCCACCCTGCCACGCCGCCTCGATATGTGGCTGCTGATGAGTGAAATGTTTGTGGCGGACCCGGTGAAAGCCCAAGCGGCGCAGGCACAGTTTGCTGCGGCGCTCGGCACCCCTGATGAAGCCGCCGCCGAAGTCCACTACCGCCGGGCCACGGTGTCGCCGCGCCGGCGCTTGCTGCAGCGCTTCAGCGCCGATGCGGCCGGCATCCGCTTTCTGGTGAATCTGCGGGCGGAAATGCAGAGCGCATTGAAGTCCGACAAGCGGCTGCAGGCGCTGGATGTGGAGATGGAGTACATGTTCTCCACCTGGTTCGACGTGGGCTTTCTGGAGCTACGCCGCATCAGCTGGGACTCTCCGGCCTCCCTCGTCGAGAAACTCATCAAATATGAGGCGGTGCACGACATCAAAAGTTGGGCCGATGTGAAAAACCGGCTCGACTCTGACCGCCGGTGCTACGGTTTCTTTCATCCCCGCCTGCCCGATGAGCCGCTGATTTTTGTGGAAGTGGCTTTGGTGGATGCGCTGGCGGACTGCATCACCCCACTGCTGGACGAGTCTGCGGATGCGGTGGATTTGAATGCGGCCACCACGGCGATTTTTTACTCCATCAGCAACACGCAGGATGGCCTGCGGGGTGTCAGCTTTGGCGACTCGCTCATCAAGCGTGTGGTGGAAACACTTAAAACCGAGTTTCCCCGCCTTAAGACCTTTGCCACGCTGTCCCCGATTCCCGGCTTCAGGAGCTGGCTGCAAAAAAACGCGGCTGCGCAGTTAGAGCGGCTTGACGCCTCTGCGCGCGAAGAGCTGGGCCGCGCGGTCGGCTTTGAGCCGGTCACCGCGGCCCATTTTCTGGCGGCCTGCGAGACCCCCTTGGCGCTGAAGCCGACGTCGGCAGTGCGCCTGATGCTCATGCGCTGTGCCGCCCAGTACCTTGGCCGCGAAACGCTGCACGACAAGCCCTTGGACCCGGTTGCCCGGTTCCATTTGGGCAACGGTGCACGGGTGGAGCGCCTCAATTGGGCCGGTGACCCTTCGGGCAAGGGCCTGAAGCAGTCCTACGGGCTGATGGTCAATTACCTCTACGACCTGCAGCGGCTCGACAAATACCGGGAAGGCCTGGCCCATGGCCGGATTCCGGTGGCTAGTGCAGTGAGTACCTTGTATTTTTAGTCAGCGACAGTGTGTAACCCCAACAATAAGCAGGAGACAGACATGGCACATGAAAAAGACTTTTCCACCCCCGACCAGGCTTGCGGCACCAGTCGCCGCCGTATCTTGGGCGCCGGCTCGGCCCTGGCGGCTGCATGGGCGTTGGCCCCTGCAGGCGCTCTGGCACAGTCCAAATGGCCGGCCAAGCCGGTGACGCTGGTGGTGCCGTTCCCGGCAGGTGGCGGCACCGATGCCTTTGCCCGCCCGATGTCGGCCCAGTTTGCCAAGCTCACAGGCACCCAGCTGGTGATTGACAACCGCGGCGGCGCCGGTGGCACCTTGGGGGCCGGTATCGCGGCCAAGGCCGCGCCCGATGGCTACACCTTGTTTATGGGTGCGGTGCACCACGCGATTGCGCCCAGCATGTACCCCAAGTTGGACTACGACATTGAAAAAGACTTTATCCCCTTGGCCCTAGTCGCCAACGTGCCGCAAGTGCTCGTGGTGAATCCCAAGAACGTGCAAGGCGACTTCAAGGCATTTTTGGCGCAGGTCAAGGCCAACCCGGGCAAACTCAACTACGGCTCCGCAGGTGGCGGCACCTCGCACCACCTGGCAGGTGAGCTGTTCAAACAGCAGACCGGCACCTTCATCACCCATATTCCCTACCGCGGGGCCGGCCCTGCGCTGCAAGACCTGATGGCGGGCAGTGTGGACATGATGTTTGACGGCCTGGGTTCTTCCGCTGCGCACATCAAGGGCGGGCGTATCAAGGCCCTCATGGTGTCCGGCAGCAAGCGCAGCCCGGCGTTTCCCGATGTGCCCTGCGCGGCCGAGTTGGGGCTGCCCAACTACACCGTGACCACCTGGTACGGGCTGTGGGCTCCCAAAGGCACACCGGCTGACATTCAGGCGCGTGTGGTGGAAGAGGTGAACCGCATCTCCATGGCGGACGACATCAAAACCAGCTGGGCCAACAACGGCGCCGAATTCGGCAAACTCACTCCGGCGCAGTTCGGCGGCTTTGTGAGTGCCGAGGTCAAGCGCTGGGCCACAGTGGTCAAGGCCTCGGGCGCCAAACTCGACTAAGGAGCACCATGGCAGGCGGGATTGCAATCGAGCGGGATGCCTACGGAACACCCGGTGTATGGGCTCTGACCCTCACCCACACCGGCAAATTCAACGCCATGTCCCGCAGCATGTGGGCGGAGTTGAAAGCAGTGTTCGAGGCGGTGCAGGCGGACCCCGGCGTGCGCTGTGTGCTGCTGCGTGGCGACCAGGGCCACTTCTGTGCCGGCGGCGATATTGCCGAGTACCCTGGCTTCCGTTTCGATGCCGCCCAATTGGAGCACTTCCATGAGCGGGAGGTGTGGGGTGGTTTGCAGGCCATGCTCGATTGCGACGTTCCCATCATCGCCCTGATCGAGGGCAACTGCATGGGGGCGGGCATGGAGATCGCCAGCTGTTGCGATCTGCGCCTGGCAGCCGACACCGCCCGTTTTGGCGCCCCGATTGCCCGCTTGGGTTTTCCGATGGCGCCGCGCGAGGCCGCACTGGTGGGGCGGGTGGCCGGAGCCACCGTCGCCCGCGCCATGCTGCTGGCCGCCGAGGTGTTTGATGCCCCGGCCATGCTCGTACACGGCTTCCTCACCCGCGTGTGCATGGCAGCAGAGCTGGGCAGTGCGGGCCATGAGTTGGCCGTGCGCATCGCGGGGCTGGCCCCACAAGCAGCCCGCTTGAACAAGCAAACACTTCGTAGGCTAAATGAGCCTGTAGCGCCCGCAGAATATGCGCATATAGCTCCTGATTTGATAGCAAGTGAGCTGCGAGATCCCTACGCCTATGCCGACTCTTCCGAGCACCGCGAAGGCATCACTGCCTTTCTCGACAAGCGCAAGCCGGTGTTTTGACCGGCTCCTCTTTTCCTTTTGATTTCACGCACCCTATGAGCAACAACAAAACCCTTGCGGCACCTGACGCGAATTTGTTCACCGCATTGCGCGCAGCTTTTCCGGCCGACATGACCCGCACCGCGGTAGAGACTGATAGCGGTTTGCACTACTCCTGGCGCGACCTCGACGAGGCCACCGCCATGGTGGCCAATCTATTCGGATTCTTGGACCTAGCACCCGGCAGCCGGGTGGCGGTACAGGTGGACAAGTCGGTCGAGGCCTTGGTCTTGTATCTCGCAACGTTGCGTGCCGGGCTCGTTTACCTGCCGCTGAACACCGCCTACCAAAGCGCGGAAATGGAATATTTCTTGGGCGATGCCAAACCCGCGGTGCTGGTGTGCGCAGGCCGCAACTTTGGCTGGCTCAGCAAGATGGCTTTCCTGGCCGGCACCCGGCATGTGTTTTCGCTCAATGACGATCGCACCGGGACGCTGCTGGAGCGCGCCTCGCACTACCCGCGCACCCACACACCGGTACCGCGGGCCCCGGACGATCTGGCCGCCATCATTTACACCAGTGGCACCACCGGCCGCAGCAAAGGTGCGATGCTGAGCCATGGCAACCTGCTGAGCAATGCGCAGGTGCTGCAGCAACACTGGGACTGGAAGGCTGGCGACGTGTTGATCCATGCACTCCCAATATTCCATGTGCATGGATTGTTTGTGGCCATTCACGGCGCGCTCATTAACGGCAGCACCATGCTTTGGTGCGCCAAGTTCGAGCCCGCCACCGCCTTGCGGCTCATGGCGCGGGCGACTGTGTTCATGGGCGTGCCCACCCTGTATGTGCGCTTGCTGGCCGAGGCAGGGCTGGACGCCCAGTCCACCCGCCACATGCGCCTGTTTATCTCGGGCTCTGCACCCATGCTGGTCGACACGCACCGCCAATGGCAGGCGCGCACCGGGCACACGATTCTGGAGCGCTACGGCATGTCAGAGACGGTGATGCTGACCTCTAACCCGTGCAAATCGGCAGACGGTGAGCGCATGGTGGGCACCGTGGGCCGGCCCTTGCCCGGCGTGCAGCTGCGGGTGCGGGATGAGGCGGGGCAGCCTGTGCCCACCGGAGAGACCGGCGGCATCGAGGTCAAGGGCTCCAACGTGTTTCAGGGCTACTGGCAAATGCCCGAGAAAACGGCCCAGGAGTTCACTGCAGACGGCTTCTTCAAAACCGGTGACGTGGGCTTTGTGGATGCCAAGGGCTATGTCACGATCGTCGGGCGCAGCAAAGACTTGATCATCAGTGGGGGCTACAACGTTTACCCGGCCGAGATCGAGGGCTACATCAACAACCTGCCCGGCGTAGAAGAGAGCGCGGTTGTGGGCGTGCCGGATGCCGATTTCGGCGAAGTGGGCGTGGCCGTGGTGGTGCCGCTCAAAGGGCACACCCTGGACGGCCCGGCAATGGTCACCACGCTCAAAGGCATGCTGGCGAACTTCAAGGTGCCCAAGCGCTGTGTGATCGTGGATGCGCTTCCCCGCAACGCCATGGGCAAAGTCCAAAAAAATCTTTTGCGTGAGCAGTACAAAAAATCATAAAATACGAAAAATATGTTTTTAATAGTATTTGTGTGATTTTGAGTAAAGCTCTGTAGGCTGGCGTATCATCCGACCTGGCTTCAGATGAACCCCCAAGGGAGCGCCGGTATGGATATTTTTCAAACCACGACGCAAGGCGGAATTCCTGACCCCTCTGGTCTGAATGCCTTGGCCGCCTTTAAGCCCACATGGGTGCTCGCTTTCGGGCCTGAGCCGCTTTTGCGCCAGGCCCACGCCGCCTTGCTCCAGGCGGTGCCGGGTGCTGTGGTGATGGGTTGCAGCACTGCTGGCGAAATTTCTTCGGGCGGGGTGGGTGACGATTCCTTGACTCTCTCAGCCGTGCGCTGGGTGAATGTGCGCACCCTGCAGTCATCCACCGAACTCCGCGACATGGACGACTCGTTGGATGCAGGCATCCGCCTGGCAGGCGGCCTTCCGCGCGCCGGGCTGCGGGCGGTGGTGGTGCTGGCCCAAGGTGTCAAGATGAATGGTACTGCGCTGATCGCGGGCATGACACGGGTGCTGGGCGACCAAGTGCCGCTGGTGGGGGGCATGGCCGGCGACGGCGGGGCGTTTCAGCAAACGGTGGTCATGGACAACCAAGGCGTGAGCGACAACCGGCTGGTCTGTGCCGGCCTTTACGGCGACGGTTTGTCGGTTTCGCATGGGGTCTTTGGTGGTTGGAGTGCCTTTGGCCCCACCAGGCGCGTCACCCGCGCTGACCGCAATGTGCTGTATTCGCTGGATGATGAGCCGGCCTTGAGCACCTACAAACGGTATTTGGGCGATTACGCCAAAGACCTGCCGGCTTCCGGCCTCTTGTTCCCTTTTTCTGTGGTGGCTGCGGACCAGGCGGCGGACGGCTTGTTGCGCACTATTTTGAGTGTGGATGAATCGGCTGGCAGTATCACTTTGGCGGGCGAGGTCGAGGAGGGGAGTTACGTGCGCATGATGCAGGCTGGCACGGATGCGCTGGTTCAAGGGGCAGAGCAGGCGGCGCAAAGCCTGGCGGTGGCCCAATGCCCCGGGCTCGCGTTGATGGTGAGCTGCGTCGGTCGCAAAGTCGTGATGGGTGGTCGGGTCGAGGAAGAAATCGAGGCGGTTGCCTCGGTACTGGGTGATGAGGCCACATTGGCCGGCTTTTATTCGTATGGCGAAATCAGCCCGGCGCACAATGGGGCAGCCTGTTTGTTGCACAACCAAACCATGACGATCACCTATTTCTCGGAAGCGGCATGACTGAGGCCTCCCGCCCCCTGCAACACAAATTATTGGCGCGCCAGGTCAAGCGCCACTTCGGGCTGGACGGAGATGCTTGGCCCGCTGTCCAGCAGGAGCTCGAGGCGCTGGCAAGCGCAGGGGGCGTTTCCCCAGCGGTTGCGAAGGTTCTGAGTGGCTTAGGCCCGTTGATGAGCCGGGTGGAGGACGCTTACCGGCAAAACGACCGGGACTTGGCCCTCAAGGCCCTGAGCCTGGAGCTCAGCTCCCAAGACCTGACAGCCAGCAATACCCGCCTGCGCAACGAGCTGGAAAGCCGCACCCGGGCTATGGACTCCTTGCGGGCCACCGCCACCGAGCTGATGCTCCAGTTGGATCCGCATCACCCGCCCTTGAAGGGCGACTCGCTTGAAGATTTGTCCGAGCTGATGGGGACACTGGTGCGCCAAAAGGAGGAAAGTCAAAAAGACCTCCAGTTCGCACTCACCGACCTTGCCAACCAGAAATTTGCACTCGACCAACACGCCATCGTCAGCACTACCAATGCGGCGGGCGACATTCTGTATGCCAACGACCGCTTCTGCCAGATCAGCGGTTACACCCGGGCGGAGTTGATCGGTCAGAACCACCGCATGATCAACTCCGGGACGCAAGATCAGGTGTATTTCACCAACTTGTGGGGTGTCATTTCCGCTGGACGGGTCTGGCGGGGCGAGATTTGCAACCGCGCCAAAGACGGGCACTTGTACTGGGTCGATGCAACGATTGTTCCGCTCAAAGATGAGTCCGGTACCCCGACCATGTATATCGCGATCCGCACCGATATTTCGGCGCGCAAACGCATGGAAGTGAATATCAAGGCCGCTGAAGCCCGGCTGCGCCACATTACCAACACCTTGCCCGGTGTGGTGTTCCGTGTGCACGTGAACGACAAGGGCATGCACTACACCTTTGTGAATGACAAGGTGATGGAGGTGCGTGGCTTCAGCGTGGATGAACTGCTGGCAGACCCCCATGTGGCGACGCGCCAGGTCTTGGCCGAGGACTGGCCCGTGGTGCGCGATGGCATTCACCAAGCGGCCCAGGAGCGGCAGCCGTGGCAGGGCGAATACCGCATTTGCATGCCGGACAAGTCGATACGCTGGATCCGCACAGAAATCAGCCCGGAACCCGATGACGACCCCAACGGCGACCGCGTATTCACCGGCATCTGGCAGGACGTGACGCGTGCGAAAGAGGCCGATGAGCGGCTCAAAGAGGTGACCCGGCAAATCCCGGTGGCGGTGTTTCAGTACTACGTCACCAAGGGTGGTTTGTTCCGGATTCCGTTCATCAGCCAGGCGGCGGAGAGCATGACGGGCGTTCGCCCCGAGACCATGGCGGAGGACTCCAACATCTTCTTGCAGTCAGTGCATCCGGATGACCGGGACGAGGTAGCCCAGTCGCTGATTGCGGCGTCCCGCTCCGGCGCACCCTGGGGCATGGACTTCCGCATGATGAATATCGAGACCATGGAGATCACCTGGGTGCGCGGGGAGTCGCAGCCCCAGTACAAGCCCAATGGCCATATCGTCTGGAACGGCTTTCTGACTGATATCACCCAGGCCCGTCACATCTCGCAGGAGCTGCAAAAAGCCAAGGATGCTGCCGAGGCGGCCAACCGCGCGAAATCAGACTTTCTTGCCAACATGAGCCACGAAATCCGCACCCCGATGAACGGGGTGATCGGCATGACGGAGCTACTGCTCGACACCACGCTGGACGCCGAGCAACAGGAGTACCTGAATATCGTGAAGTCCTCGTCCGAGGCCTTGCTCCGGGTGATCAACGATATTCTGGATTTCTCCAAAATCGAAGCGGGCAAGATGGACATTGAGGCCATCCCGTTCAACCTCGAGCGCACCATCGCCGACACCCTGAAAGCGGTTGCATTGCGCGCCCACGACAAGGGCTTGGAGGTCGTGTGGGATGTGGCCCCCGATGTCCCCAGGGCCTTGGTCGGGGACCCGGGCCGCTTGCGGCAGGTGCTGGTCAACATTCTCGGCAATGCCATCAAGTTCACAGCCAAAGGCGAGGTGGTGCTGCGGGTGCGTCAGTCGAAAACGCCGGAAGGCCAGCCTTTGCTCCATCTGGCGGTGAGCGACACCGGTATCGGTATCCCGGCTCACAAGCTGAGCAGCGTGTTTGATGCGTTCTCTCAGGAAGACAGCTCCACCACCCGCAAATACGGCGGTACCGGCCTCGGGCTCACCATCTGCGCCCGCCTGGTGGAAGGGATGGGCGGTGCGATCTGGGTGGAAAGCACGCCGGGAGTAGGGAGTACCTTTCATTTCACCGTGGCGCTGGTCCCTGACTTGGCCGCGCCCCTTGAGCCGACCGCCGCCATACGTTTGGATGGCTTGCACCTGCTGGTGGTCGACGACAACCAGGTCAACCGTGAAGTCTTGTGCGGTCTATTGGCCTCGTTTGGCGCCCGCACTTCCCAAGCCGAATCGGGCAGTGCCGCCATTGCGTGGTTGCAGGCCCAGGACACAGCGACTGGCACCGCTGCGTGCGACTTGATTCTGCTCGATGCCCAGATGCCGGAATTGGATGGGTTTGCGACGGCTGCGCGCATCAGAGCGCTGGCGCATTGCCAGGAGCTGCCCATGGTGCTGCTGTCCTCAGCGGGGCTCAAGGGCGATGGCCAGCGTTCGCGCGAAGCGGGTATTGCGGGGTATCTCTCCAAGCCGATTGCCCGTGATGACTTGCTGCAACTGCTGTCAGATGTGTTGAAGCTGCACAAGGTGCGGCCGGAGGTGCTGGTTACCCGCCACTCGATCCGAGACACCCATCCGATGCTGGACATTTTGCTGGTCGAAGACCATGCGATTAACCAAAAACTGGCGGTGACTTTGCTGGAGCGTTGGGGGCACCGGGTCGATGTAGCTGACAACGGCCAGATTGCCCTGCAGATGCTGCCCCAGCGTCACTACGACCTCGTGTTGATGGACATGATGATGCCGGTCATGGACGGCCTGGAGGCCACCCGGCGCATCCGTGCGGGGGAGCTCGGGCGGCGGATTCCCATCATCGCCATGACTGCGAACGCTATGGAGTCTGATCGCAATTTATGCCTTGCGGCGGGTATGGACGACTACGTCTCCAAGCCGATACGGTCTGAAGAGCTCCAGCAGAAGATCACCGAGTTGACGTTTTTGGCTTCGGCGAAAACTGATCCCGCGCCTCTGAGCCCTGAGACTGAGGTAGCCGTGTTGGCGCCACAAGCTACCCGTTTCGACTATGCCGCTGCGCTGACACAGGCTGACCAGGAGATGGTGGATATCGTGGCCGATGTGTTTTGCGAGCAGTGGGAGCAAGACAAGGCCCGTCTGGAAGCCGACCTTGCTGCGGGTGATTTCCACGGCATGTTGCACGCGGCCCATGCCCTGAAGGCGACTTTGTCCTTGTTTGAAGCGCAACCGGCCAGTGCGCTGGCTCAGCGTCTGGAGAGCATGGCCGCTTTCCGGGATGCCGCAGCTGTCGCGGCGCTGATCCCCTCCCTGGTGCGCGAAGTCGAGTCTCTGGTGCAAGCGCTGCGCCAACGTGCCGGCAGCTACGGACAGAATATTTAAGGCCATACTGTGACCATGCAGGACGTACTCATCATCGACGACACGGAAATCAACCTGATTCTTTTCAGTGCGTTGATCAAAAAGCTGGATAACTGCCGCAGCCACAACTTCGAGAGCCCCCTGCAGGCACTGGATTGGGCAGCGACCAAGCAGCCTGATCTGGTCATCGTGGATTACATGATGCCGGGCATGGACGGTTTGGAGTTCATCCAGCGCTTCCGGTCGCTGGAGGGCTGCGAGGAAGTGCCTATCCTCATGATTACCGCCAATGATCAAAAGCAAGTGCGGTATCGCGCCCTGGACTCCGGCGCCAACGACTTTTTGGCCAAGCCGGTTGACAAGGTGGAGTTTCTGGCGCGCGCCAAGAACATGCTGAGTTTGAGCGCTGCGCGCCGCAAGCTCGCTGATCGCGCGGAGTGGCTGGACTCTGAGGTCAAAAAAGCCACCGCAGTGATTGTGCAGCGCGAGCAGGAGACCGTATTCAGGCTGTGCAAGGCAGCGGAATATCGCGACCCCGAAACGGGGGCACACATTCTGCGAATGGCGCACTATTCCCGCTTGATTGCGAAACACCTGGGGTTGCCGGAGGCGGATCAGGATTTGATTTTGCAGGCCGCACCGATGCATGACATTGGCAAGGTGGGCATTACCGACAATATTCTGCTCAAGCCCGGGCGGCTGACCGGCCCCGAGTTCGAGATCATGAAGCAGCACGCTGAATTTGGATATGAGTTGCTACACGGAAGTACCTCCAAGGTGCTGCAGGCAGGTGCTGAGATTGCACGCGGCCACCACGAAAAATTCGACGGGAGCGGTTACCCCCAAGGCAAGAAAGGCGAGGAGATACCGCTGTTCAGCCGCATCGTGGCGGTTGCTGATGTTTTTGATGCCTTGACCTCCGAGCGCCCGTACAAAAAAGCGTGGACGCTGGAGCAAGCCGTTGACTTTTTGAATACCGGGGCAGGTACCCATTTCGATCCGGCGTGTGTTCAGGCCTTCTTGAATGGATTCGATGAAGTCCTCGAGATCCGGGACCGGTACCAGGAAGAGGAAGAGGCTCCTAGCCCGCAGCTATAGCTATATTTTTAATAGCTACTAGCGCAATGAATACCTGAGCTACAGCCTCTTTTGATCTAAAAATTACTTCAAAACCAGCACCGGCACGGTGGCGTGGGTCAGCACATGTTGGGTCTCGCTTCCCAAGAGCAGCCGCTTAATGCCCTTGCGCCCGTGAGAGGCCATCACTACCAAGTCGCAGCCTTGTTTTTTGATGGTGCTGAGAATCGCGTCCGACACCACATCCGAGCGCACCACTACCGCCTTGGTTTTGATGCCGGCATCC
Organism: Rhodoferax potami; assembly: GCF_032193765.1. NCBI lineage: Bacteria > Pseudomonadati > Pseudomonadota > Betaproteobacteria > Burkholderiales > Comamonadaceae > Rhodoferax > Rhodoferax potami. The sequence goes on along the minus strand of NZ_JAVBIJ010000001.1, from coordinate 1,661,540 downwards.
TCTGCCGTTTTTTTGACGGCGTTCACCACCTTCTGGGCGGCATCTCCCCAGGTTTTTTCGACCTGTTTCACATCTTCGCCCACCAAGGCCATCCCGCCTTCAAAGTAGGACTGGGGGTAGCGCTGCACGACTTTGAGTGCGACCAGCTCCGCGCCGGTGAGTCCGGCCAGTTTGATCGCTGTAGCTATTGCTTTTTGGGAGAGCTTGCTGCCGTCGGTGGTGACCAGAATGCGTTGGTACATAGAGTTGCTCCTATAGGTTCGTAGGCCTTCAGATTACGCCGCCCATTGCGGTCTGTCTTGATGTGTATCAAGGTTTATTGCGGACAGGGATCGCAGAATTCCGGCCATGCCTTCCACGCCTATTCCATTGCCTGTCGCATCCCCTTGGGAGGCGGATACCCTGAGCGTGGTGGACCATGCGGCCGAATGGAGTGCCTTCAGCCGCGAGGACCCTGCAGCCCCCGGTCACTGGGAGTCCAACCTGGTGATCGAGGGCATGCACTGCGCAGCATGTGCCTTGACCATTGAAGATGCCTTGCTCAAGGTGCCGGGTGTGGAGTCGGCGCGGGTGAGTGCGGCGAACCGCCGCGCCCGCGTGCGCTGGGCGCAGGACAGGGTAGTGCCCTCCCAGTGGATGCAGGCCCTTCAGAGCGCGGGCTACCGCGCGGTCCCGGCCAACGATGTGTTTGCTGCCGAGCGCCGCAAGGCCGAGTCCCGCAAGGCCTTGTGGCAATGGCTGGTTGCCAGCCTTTGCATGATGCAAGTGATGATGTACGCCTGGCCGGCCTACCAAGCCCGCCCGGGGGATCTTGCGCTGGAGTACGAGCAGCTGTTGCGCTGGGCCTCTTGGGTTTTGTCTTTGCCAGTGGTGCTGTTTTCGTGCGGGCCTTTCTTTCGCAAGGCCTGGTCTGATGTGCGCCATTTGCGGGTCAGCATGGACCTGCCGGTAGCACTGGGCATGCTGATCACCTTTGCGGCCAGCACCGCGGGCACCTTTGATCCTGCAGGCATGTTTGGCCGGGAGGTGTATTTCGACTCGCTGACCATGTTTGTGTTCTTTCTTCTGACCGGGCGTTGGCTGGAAGCCCGCTTGCGTGACCGCACCGCAGGAGCGCTGGATGCATTGATGAACCGCATGCCTGACAGTGTGTTGCGGCAAACCCCGGACGGCGGCTGGGAGCGGGTGGCGGTGCGCCGTTTGCTGGTGGGTGACCTGATGCAGATCCGGGCCGGAGAGGCCTTTGCCGCAGATGGGGTGATCGTGCAGGGCCGCACCTGCGTGGATGAGTCTTTGCTGACGGGTGAATCCGAGGCTCTGGCCCGCAGCGTGGGCCAGTCGGTGATTGCGGGCAGCCACAACCTCGAGGGCACGGTACAGGTGAGGGTGGTCGCATTGGGCGAGGCCACCCGCTTTGCCCAGATTCTGGCCTTGATGGAGGGAGCCTCGCTTTCCAAGCCGGGTGCCGCATTGCTGGTCGATCGTTGGGCCAGCCCTTTCTTGATCGGCGTGCTGCTGGCGGCTGGGGCTGCAGCGGTGTGGTGGTGGCCGCAGAATCCGGCCCATGCGGTCATGGTGGCGGTGTCGGTGTTGATCGTGACCTGCCCTTGCGCTTTGTCCCTCGCCACCCCCGCGGCCATGCTGGCCGCCGCAGGCAACCTCGCGCGGCAGGGTTTGCTGGTGCGCAGTCTGCCCTCGCTCGAGAGCTTGGCTGCTGTCGATACGGTGGTGTTTGACAAAACCGGCACGCTCACGCGCGATGCCATGACATGTAAGGCGGTACACACCCGCCCCGGCGTGTCGCGCGAAGCCGCGTTGGCCTGCGCAGCCGGGCTGGCAGCGCATTCGCTGCATCCACTTTCCCGGGCGATTGGACAGCTCGCTGTGCAAGAAGGGGTGACACCGGTGGCGGTGCAGGCGCCTCAGGAAATAGCCGGGCAGGGCGTGCAAGCCCAAGCGCTGCCGCTCGCGGGATCGGCAGAAGGCTCCGCCGGCATCTCTGAAGGCCGTATGCGCCTGGGGTCGGCCACTTTCTGCGGCGCTGCACCGGACGCGCCCGACGCCACTGCCCCAACCGGACCTGTCGTCCACCTGCAGGATGCGCAGGGCTGGTTGGCCAGTTTCTACTGGCAAGAAGAGTTGCGCAGCGATGCCCTGACCGTGATTGCGGCCTTGCAAGCGCAGGGGGTGGCGGTGCATTTGCTCTCGGGCGACCGCGTTGCCGCTGCAAGAGCGATGGGGCAACGTCTTGGCATCACGCACGTGGCGGGCGGCTGCTCGCCGGTGGACAAGTTGGACTATGTGCACCAGTTGCAAGGTCGCGGCCACGTGGTGGCCATGGTCGGCGATGGACTGAATGACGGCCCGGTGTTGGCGGGGGCCCATGTGTCCTTTGCATTCGGGCGGGCGGTGTCGATCACGCAGTCCCGTGCCGATTTTGTGGCACTCGGAGACCAGTTGCACAGCGTGTACACCGCGCTGATGCTGGCCCGCAAAACACTCCGGGTGGTGCGGCAAAACCTGTGGTGGGCACTTGCCTACAACGTGGCGTGCATACCGTTGGCGATCGCCGGCTATTTGCCTGCATGGCTGGCCGGTCTGGGTATGGCGGCCAGCTCTTTGCTGGTCGTGCTCAACGCCTTGCGCCTGTCATCCGGCAGCAGCCTGCAGACCTCGGGCAGCGGTCTGCTGCCAGCGGTCACTTTTTCAACCCGGGGGGCGTGATGGACATCCTGTATTTGTTGGTGCCGCTGTCGGTGGTGCTGGTGTTTTTCATTCTGGCCGGTCTCTGGTGGGCCATAGACCGGGGGCAGTTTGAAGACATCGAGTCTGAAGGGGAGCGCATTTTGCGCGAACCCTGAAAAAGGTTCCCCGCTTTTTCTCCGCCGGTTGATGTGGGTCAACTCGCTCAAGTAAAGCCCGACAGACACTCGCTGTGAAGCAATCCAAGAAGAGGTAAATATGGCATTTCCAAATCAGCAGGCGACGGCGTACAACGATACCGTTGTGCGCCAGTTCGCCATCATGACGGTGGTCTGGGGAGTGGTCGGCATGTTGGTGGGCGTGATCATTGCCGCCCAACTCGCCTGGCCCGAACTCAACTTCGGTATCCCCTGGCTCAGCTACGGGCGGCTGCGCCCCCTGCACACCAACGCGGTGATTTTTGCGTTCGGCGGTTGCGGCTTGTTCGCCTCGGCCTACTACGTCGTGCAGCGCACCTGTCACGTGCGCATCTTCAGCGACAAGCTGGCAGCATTCACCTTCTGGGGCTGGCAGTTGGTCATTCTGGCCGCCGCCATTTCCTTGCCCCTGGGGTACACCTCCGGCAAGGAATACGCCGAACTGGAGTGGCCGATTGACATCCTGATCACCCTGGTCTGGGTGTCGTTTGCCGTGGTGTTTTTCGGTACCGTGGGTACCCGTAAGGTCAAGCACATTTATGTGGCCAACTGGTTCTTTGGCGCCTTCATCATTGCGGTAGCCATCCTGCACTTGGTGAACAGTGCTGCGATTCCTGCAGGCTTGATGAAGAGCTACTCGGCTTACGCCGGTGTGCAAGATGCGATGGTGCAATGGTGGTACGGCCACAACGCGGTGGGCTTCTTTTTGACGGCCGGCTTCCTGGGCATGATGTATTACTTCATTCCCAAGCAGGCGGAGCGGCCTGTGTACAGCTACCGCCTGTCGATCGTCCACTTCTGGGCGCTGATCTTCACCTACATGTGGGCGGGCCCACACCACCTGCACTACACGGCGCTGCCTGACTGGACGCAGTCAGTGGGCATGGTGTTCTCGCTGATTCTCTTGGCGCCCAGCTGGGGCGGCATGATCAACGGCATCATGACCCTGTCGGGTGCTTGGCACAAGCTGCGCGACGATCCGATTCTGCGTTTCCTGATCGTGTCCCTGTCCTTCTACGGCATGTCCACCTTCGAGGGCCCGATGATGTCCATCAAGACGGTCAATGCCCTGAGCCACTACACCGATTGGACTGTGGGCCACGTGCACTCCGGCGCTTTGGGTTGGGTGGGTCTGGTGACCATGGGTTCGATGTACTACCTGATTCCCCGCCTGTTCGGCCGCAAAGAGATGTACAGCGTCAAAGCGATTGAGCTGCACTTCTGGACTGCCACGATCGGCATCGTGATCTATATCGCGGCGATGTGGATTGCCGGTGTGATGCAAGGCCTGATGTGGCGCGCTATCAACCCTGACGGCACTTTGACCTACACCTTCGTTGAGTCGGTGAAAGCGACCTATCCCTTCTATGTGCTGCGTTTGTTGGGTGGACTGCTGTACCTGGGCGGCATGTTGATCATGCTCTGGAACACCCTGATGACGGTCACTGCCGGACGCGCCAACACGGTGGCGATCCCCGCGGCAGCCCACGCTTAAAAGGAAATTTGTATGGCAAACGAAAAAAGTGCATCCGGTCTGTCGCACGAGAAGATCGAGACCAGCAACTTTCTGATGATCGTGTTGATCCTGCTGGTGTTGCTTGCAGGCGGCATGGTGGAGATTGTTCCGCTGTTCTTTCAAAAGTCGACCACGGAGCCGATCAAGGGTATCCAGCCTTACACCGCACTGCAGCTGGCTGGGCGTGATGTGTATATCCGCGAGGGTTGCTACAACTGCCACTCGCAGATGATCCGGCCATTCCGCGCCGAGACACTGCGCTACGGCCACTACTCGGTGGCTGGCGAGTCGGTATATGACCACCCATTCCAATGGGGCAGCAAGCGCACCGGCCCGGACCTGGCTCGTGTGGGCGGCAAATACAGCGATGAGTGGCATCGCATCCACTTGGTGAACCCGCGTGATGTGGTGCCTGAGTCCAACATGCCGGCCTACCCCTGGTTGGAGAAAAACCTGGTGGACGCGGAAAGCCTGCCATCGCACCTGCGCGCCCTGCGCAAGGTGGGCGTGCCCTACACCGACGAGCAGATCGCCAAGGCGTCTGAAGAGGTCAAGGGCAAGACTGAACTCGAAGCCACGATCGCGTATTTGCAGGTCTTGGGCCTGGCGCTGAAATAAGGGGATTCACATGGATATGGATGTCAACACCCTGCGCTCCGTCACCACGGTCATCAGCTTCGTGGTCTTTATCGCGATTGTCCGTTGGGCCTGGTCGAAGAGCCGTGCCCACGACTTTCAGGACGCCGCCAATCTGCCGTTTGAGCAGGACTGAGCCTCGTAAGGAATCAAAATGAGTGACTTCACAAGCAACTTCTGGTCGGTCTATGTGACCGCCGTTACGGTCATCGGCATTGCAGCCTGCCTGTTCCTCTTGTGGTTCAGTGGCAAAGCCAAAGCCATGACCGCCCACGACAACACCACCGGCCACGTGTGGGACGGTGACCTGCGCGAGATGAACAACCCTTTGCCACGCTGGTGGGTCGGGCTGTTCGTTATCACGATCATTTTTTCGGCGATTTACCTCGCTTTCTACCCGGGCCTCGGCGCTTCAGCCGGCAAACTCGGCTGGACCTCTACCGGTCAGTTCCAAGCGGAGATCGCCAAGGGGGAGGCCGACATTGCGCCGATTTATGCGCGCTTTGACGCCATGTCTGCAGAGGACATCGCCAAAGACCCGCAAGCCCATGCGATTGGCGAGCGTTTGTTCATGAATAACTGCTCCCAGTGCCATGGCTCGGATGCCCGGGGTTCCAAGGGCTTTCCCAACCTGACCGATGCCGATTGGCTGCATGGTGGTTCGCCCGAGAAAATCATGGAGACGCTGAACCAAGGCCGTGTCGGCCAGATGCCTCCCATGGCGGCGGCAGTGGGTTCGGGTGATGACGTGAAAAACCTGGCCAACTACGTGTTGAGTTTGTCGGGCAGTCCGCACGATTCGGTGCGGGCCAACTTGGGCAAATCCAAGTTCGCAGCTTGCGCGGCCTGCCACGGCTCCAACGGAAAAGGCAACCCTGCGTTGGGTGCGCCCAACCTGACCGATGACATCTGGCTCCATGGCTATGGCGAGAGCGCCATCATCAATATCGTGACCAACGGCAAGGTCAACCAGATGCCTGCACAGGCGCAGAAGCTCTCGCCCGCGCAAATCAAGGTGTTGTCGTCCTATGTATGGGGCTTCTCCAACACCGGTGCGGTCAAGTAACGCTGGCTGAACCCTGAAGGATATTCCTTGAACGCACCTGCCTCCACTGCTGAGAAGAAGATCATCCCGATCGTTGCGTCACCGGACAAGGGGCCTATCGCCCCCCCACCTGGTGCCGACGAGGAGACGATTGCCCTGTACGAAGCGCATCAAAAGATTTACCCGCGCAGCGTATCGGGCTACTTCTCGAAGTGGCGGTGGGCGCTGGTGTTTCTGACCCAGCTGGTGTTTTATGGATTGCCGTGGCTGGAGTGGGGGCAGCGCCAGGCGGTGCTGTTCGATCTCGGGGCACGGCGGTTCTATATCTTCAACCTCGTGTTGTATCCCCAGGACTTTGTATACCTCACCGGTATTCTGGTGATCTCGGCACTGTCTTTGTTTTTGTTTACGGCGGTGGCCGGGCGTTTGTGGTGTGGCTACGCCTGCCCCCAAACGGTGTACACCGAAATTTTTCTCTGGCTGGAGAAGCTGGCCGAGGGAGACCGGTCTGCCCGCATGCGGCGTGACGCGGGCCCATGGAATGTCGACAAGGTCTGGCGCAAAACTGCCAAGCAGCTCATGTGGATTGCTGTGGGCTTGTGGACCGGTTTTACCTTTGTGGGCTACTTCACCCCCATACACAGTCTGGCCGGTGCGGTCATGGCCATGTCCATGGGGCCGTGGGAGACCTTCTGGGTACTGTTTTACGGCTTTGCCACCTATGGCAATGCCGGCTACATGCGTGAGCAGGTCTGCAAATACATGTGCCCGTATGCGCGCTTTCAGAGTGCCATGTTTGACAAAGACACCCTGATCGTGACCTATGACGAATTGCGCGGGGAACCCCGTGGCGGGCGCTCCAAGAAAGCCGATCTCTCCACCCTCAAGCTGGGCGCGTGTATCGACTGCAGCTTGTGTGTGCAGGTCTGCCCGACCGGTATTGATATCCGCAAGGGGCTGCAGTACGAGTGCATAGGCTGTGGTGCCTGTGCCGATGTGTGCGACACCGTCATGGACAAAATGGGCTACGCCCGTGGCCTGGTGAAGTACTCGACCCAGAATGCAGTGAACCAGCGCTGGAGCGGCGCCGATATCTTGCGCCATGTGCTGCGCCCCCGGGTGCTGGTGTACAGCAGTGTCCTGCTGGCGGTGGTGCTGGCGATGCTGGTCAGCCTTTGGATGCGCGCGCCTTTCAAGGTGGACGTGGAGCGCGACCGCAGCACACTGGCCCGCATCGTGTCGGGCGGCCGGCTGGAGAATGTGTACCGCCTGCAGATCATGAATGCCCGGGAGACCCCGCAAACTTTTGAGGTCAGCGCCGAGGGCTTGCCGGGCCTGACGCTTTCCACCGATTCCAGCATGGAAGTCGGCCCGACCGAATCCCGCTGGATTGCGATTCGCGTGCAGCTGCCGTATGAAGGTGCAGCTCCGGGATCGCATCCCATCCATTTCACGGTGAAATCGGCCCCTGACGCTGCAGTGGTGACCGAGAAGTCCGTATTCATAGTTCCGCGTTAAGAAAGCCACTGTATGACCAACCCGACAAGCTCATCTACCCCCGCAGCCCCCTGGTGGAAGTTCGGCCATGTGTGGCTGGTGGTGTCCGGCCCGCTGATCGTGGTGGTGGCGAGCTTCCTGACTTTTTATCTGGCCGCCCGCGGTATGGACCCGGTCGTCGATGAAAACTATTACCAGACGGGCCTGGACATCAACAAGACCCTGGCCACCCAACCAGAAAGCCTGGCACCCGCCATGCAGGCCCGCAACCATGCAGCTACTGGCATCGTGCCAGCCGCTGCGCCTGCCCGTTAAGCGGTTGGCAAGGAGCAATGTGATGCCAAGAGCCCCATGGATGGCTGTCGTGTGGCCCGCTTTTCTGGCGGCAGGCGTGCTGGAAATCGTGGTGTTCGCATTCATAGACCCCCACGATCTGCATTGGAACGACGCGGCTTTGCCGCTGTCACGCCAAGGGATTTACACCGTTGCGTTTTTTGTATTCTGGGGGGTGACGCTGGCTTCCAGCGCGCTCACGGCTTTGCTCGCCATGAGCGCTGCAGACGTCAACAACTAGCGAGCGTGGTCTCGCTCAGTTGCAGACTTTGGGGTTGACGATGTCTTTGAGGGCATCGGTGTTCAGGATGCGCACGTGCCGTTGCTTGACTTCCACAATTCCGTCGTCCACGAACTTGGAGAAGGTGCGGCTCACGGTTTCGAGCTTTAAGCCCAAGTAACTGCCGATTTCTTCACGCGTCATCCGCAGCACCAGTTCTGACTGCGAGAAGCCGCGGGCGTGCAGGCGTTGCACCAGGTTCAGCAGAAATGCGGCGAGTCGCTCTTCGGCCCGCATGCTGCCCAAGAGGAGCATGACGCCGTTTTCGCGCACGATTTCGCGGCTCATGATTTTGTGGACATGGCGCTGCAGCGAAGTCACCTCGCGCGACAGCTCTTCAATCCGGTCAAAGGGCATGACGCAAACCTCTGCGTCTTCCAGAGCCACGGCATCGCAAGTGTGGTGGTCGTTCACGATGCCATCGAGTCCGACGACCTCTCCCGCCATTTGAAAACCGGTGACCTGGTCGCGCCCGTCTTCAGACGCTACGCAGGTTTTGAAGAAGCCGGTGCGGATGGCATAGAGGCTGGTGAACTTTTCACCGTTGCGAAACAGGGTTGCGCCGCGTTTGATTTTGCGGCGGCTGGCGACCACGTCGTCGATTTTCTCGAGCTCGGTAGGGCTCAGGCCCAAAGGCATGCACAGTTCGCGCAGGTTGCAGTTGGAGCATGCGACCTTGATGGTGTGGGAATTCAATGCCCCGGCTCCCACCGGCGTGATGGCGATAGAAGCGTGGGCGTCCTGAGACTTGGCGGTAGGCATTGCGTGTTCGAGCATGGTGTTCCCCTGATGCAAGTCAATTATGGTCCGGGTCATCCTGAAACTCCTTGATGTAAATCAAGGAGCCTGAAGGCTGTTTCGTTCACAGTCTGTGCGCTAGCTTGGAGTATTCATGAACGCAGCCCTTGGTTCCGCACCCATTTCAGAACAACTGTTGACCCGCTTCGATGTTTCCGGGCCACGTTACACCTCGTATCCGACCGCGGACCGCTTTGTAGAGGCGTTCAGCGCGGACGATTACTCCCAAGCACTATTGCAACGCCGCTCCGGTGCTGCCGCGCTGGCCTTGCCTTTGTCTTTGTATGTGCACATTCCGTTTTGCGAATCGCTGTGCTACTACTGCGCTTGCAACAAAATTATCACCAAGCACCATGACAAAGCGGCCACGTATTTGCGCTACTTGACGCGGGAGGTGGAGTTACACACCCGGCTGATGGGTACCGGCCAGTCCGTCAGCCAGTTGCACCTCGGGGGCGGGAGCCCTACCTTTTTGAGTGACACAGAGCTGCGGGAGCTGATGGCGATGCTGCGCCGCAACTTCAGCTTTGTCGCGGGTGGTGAATACTCCATTGAGGTTGACCCCCGGACGGTAGACGCCGCGCGCCTGGATACCCTGGCCGAACTCGGCTTCAACCGCCTGAGCTTTGGGGTGCAAGATTTTGACCCTGCGGTGCAAAAAGCAGTTCACCGGGTACAACCTGCCGAGCAGGTGTTTGCCTTAGTGGAAGCGGCGCGCGCACGCGGGTTTGAGTCCATCAATGTGGACCTGATATACGGCTTGCCCCGTCAGAGCCCCGAGTCCTTTGACCGCACATTGGCCCAAGTGAACGCCTTGAGGCCGGACCGTATCGCGCTATATGCCTACGCCCATTTGCCTGAGCGCTTCAAACCTCAGCGCCGTATTGCGACCGTGGAGTTGCCGGGTGCGGCTTCCAAGGTCTCCATGTTGGCGCATTCGCTGGCGTCTTTCATGGGAGCGGGCTATGTCTATGTGGGCATGGACCACTTTGCGCTGCCAGACGATTCGTTGGCAGTGGCGAAGCGGCAAGGGCGCCTGCACCGTAACTTTCAGGGCTACAGCACCCAGCCCGACTGCGACTTGATCGCTTTGGGCGTCTCTGCCATCGGCCGCATTGGCGCCACCTACAGCCAGAACGCCAAAACGCTGGAAGAGTATTACGACTACCTGGACCAAGGCCGCTTCCCCATCGTGCGGGGAATGGCGGTTACGCGGGACGATCTGGTTCGTCGTGCGGTGATCATGGCGCTGATGTGTCAGGGACATTTGCAGTTTGAGTCGATCAATCTTGCCTATTTGCTGGACTTCAAAAGCTACTTTGCCGCCGAGCTCGAAACCTTGCGGGGGCTGGAAGAGCAGGGGTTGGTGTCCTTGGACGACACGGGAATCCAGGTCACCAGCCAAGGCTGGTTTTTTGTGCGGGCTGTGGCCATGGTGTTTGACCGTTATCTCCAGACGGACCGCACCCGCGCACGCTTCTCCAAAATCATTTGAAGCGTCCGGATGCAATCTTCTCTGGCAGTAACCGCGTTGCTGATGGGCCTGGTGGGAGGCCCTCACTGCGTTGCCATGTGCGGGGCTGCGTGCGCCGGCATCGGGCAGGCCGCTGGACCCCGGCGGACACCGGCCATGCTGAGCTTTCAGGCCGGCAGGGTCATTGGCTATGCCGCACTCGGTGCCTTAGCCGCAGCATCGGTGCAGGGCCTGGGTTGGCTCACCGTGCAGTCTGCTGCGCTCCGGCCAGTGTGGTCTTTGCTTCATGTGGCCGCCACTGTATTGGGCTTGGTGCTTTTGTTTTCAGGGCGTCAGCCTCTGTGGCTACAGGCAGGGGCGCGTAGCGTCTGGGCCGGGGTGCGCAAAGCCGGGGCAGGGGGCGTGTTGGCTGCGCCCCTGGGGCTAGGGGTGGTGTGGTCCCTGTTGCCTTGCGGCTTACTGTATTCGGCGTTGCTGCTGGCATCCCTGTCGGGCGAGCCCTTGTCCGGTGCAGCAACCATGGCACTTTTCGCCCTCGGCACCTCGCTGACCATGATGGCGGGGCCTTGGTTGTGGCTGCGTTGGGGTTTGTCCCGCATGGGCGATGGAACATGGGGTATCCGCCTGGCCGGCGCGGCCTTGGCACTAGCCTCAGGGTGGGCTTTGTGGATGGGATTGGTGCACAATAAAGCTCCGTGGTGCGCCACCGGCTAGCCCTGAACAACACCGGTTTCAGGCGGCCGACTGCTTACGCAGACCCAACGAAAGTCCGCCTGCATGCTAGACCCCTCCCACTCGGATGAGAAGCTTCGGATCGAAGACCTGCGCAGCTTCAAGATTCTGGATACCCCTGCTGAGCAGGCCTATGACGATGTGGTCAAACTGGCCTCTTACATTTGCGACACGCCGATCGCCCTGATCTCCCTGATCGATGAAGACCGCCAGTGGTTCAAGGCCCGTGTGGGCCTGAATGCGATGGAAACGCCGCGTGGCCAGGCTTTTTGTGCCCACGCCATCATGGATCCGGACCGGGTCATGGAGGTGCCGGATACCCAACAGGACGCGCGGTTTGTGGACAACCCGCTGGTGACTGGTGACCCCGGCATCCGTTTTTATGCCGGTGCGCCACTACTCACCCCTTCGGGTGCAGCACTCGGCACGGTATGCGTGATCGACAGGGTGCCCCGCAAATTGACCGAGCGCCAGTCAGAGGCCTTGCAGGCCCTCTCCCGCCGGGTGGTGCAATTGTTGGCGTTGCGCCGGGTGAATGCTGAGCTGGAGCTTGTGACCAAGGCGCAGACCTTGCGCCACCAGCAACTGGAGAACCAGCAGCGCCGCATTGAAGAGCTTAACCATGACCTGCAGGAGCAAACCCTGACGGATCCATTGACGGCTTTGAAGAACCGCCGCGCTTTTGATACCTTGTTGTCCCATGAGTTTGCGCGTTCCCTGCGCTCCAAATCGCCGCTGTGCCTGTTGATGGTGGATGCAGACCATTTCAAAGCCTACAACGATGCGTTTGGCCATGTGGCGGGCGATCAGGCCTTGATGTTCATTGCACTGGCGATCAAAAGCCAGGCGCGTGCCTATGACCATGTGGCCCGCTATGGCGGCGAGGAGTTTTGCGTCATCCTGCCCGATACCCAGCTGAACGAAGCGCTGGTGGTGGCCGAACGCATCCGGGATTCGATCAAGTCCATCCATGGCCTGCGCCGGCCCATGTCTGCCAGCATTGGGGTGGCGTATTCCGAAGGCATCAGCAGCCCCAAGCGGCTGGTCGAGCTGGCGGACCGCGCCATGTACCTGGCCAAGCAGGGCGGCCGTGACCGGGTAGAGATTTTTCTGCCTCCGACCTGAACCCGCGGCAGGGTGGGCGCGGGGCTGGGATAATCCGGCCATGCCCGCTTTAGAAAACAAGTCTGCTATGCCGGACACGATGTGGCGCCTGTCCGTAGCGCCGATGATGGACTGGACCGATAGACATTGTCGCTATTTCCACCGCCTATTGAGCCGCCACGCGCTGCTGTACACCGAGATGGTGACCACCGGCGCGCTCATCCATGGCGATGTTCCGCGCCATTTGCGCTTTAACGCCGAAGAACACCCCGTCGCCTTGCAGCTGGGCGGGAGCGAGCCTGCTGATCTGGCGCGTGCTGCCAAGCTGGGCCAGGACTGGGGTTATGACGAGATCAACATCAACTGCGGCTGCCCGTCCGAGCGGGTGCAGCGCGGCGCATTTGGCGCCTGCCTGATGAACGAAGCCCCGCTGGTGGCGGACTGCGTGAAGGCCATGGTGGACGCGGTGGATGTGCCGGTGACCGTGAAGCACCGCATTGGGATCGACAAGGAAGAGAGCTACGGCTTCGTCCGCGACTTTGTAGGCACCGTGGCAGATGCCGGTTGCACTGTGTTCATTGCCCACGCGCGCAACGCGTGGCTCAAGGGCCTGAGCCCCAAAGAGAACCGCGAAATCCCGCCCCTGCGCTATGAGCTGGTGTACCAGCTCAAAAAAGATTTTCCGCACCTCACCATTGCCATCAACGGTGGTATTACCAAGACAGCCGAAGTGGCGGGCCATCTGGAGCACGTGGACGGCGTGATGCTGGGGCGCGAGGCGTACCACAACCCCTGGTGGTTGGCCGAATGGGACAGCGCGTTTTGCGGCGCCACTGAGCGGGACATTACCCGCGAGACGGTGGAAGCCCAGATGGTGGACTACATGGAGCGCGAGGCCGCGCAACACGGTACCCACTGGTACAGCATTGCGCGCCATATGCTGGGTTTGCGCCACGGCCTGCCCGGCGCCCGGCGTTGGCGGCAGGTGTGGACGGACCACCGCCTCAAGCACCTAGGTGCCCGCGAGGTGATGGCCCTGGCCCACGATTCAGAGTCAAATCGGGCTCTGGCGCCCGTCTGATATGGGCAGGGTGCTACTAATTCAGTAGCGTCTCAGCCAGTTCCATCGGTTGGGTGCCGGCCAGGATGGACTTGGCCCGCGCCACTTCGTCGTCGCTGCCGTGCACCATCAGCACGTATTTGTCGGCCTTGAGGGCTGTCTCGTATACGATGACTTGGTCCTTGGGAACACCCAGCTGGCTCAGGGCTGCGCCCACGGCCGAGAGGCCCCCAACCAGCACCGCGCCTTCGAGCGCGCTGATGACTACCGACACAATCGGCCCTGCCATGGCGATCATGCCCAAGGGCGGCAGCATGAAGACGGCAGGTGCCATCAAAATGCCCCACATGCTGCCCCAGAATGCGCCGGTGCTACCCCATGCGCGGATTTTGTCGCCGGTGCTGTAGAAGCCCACCGGGTGCTCTTCGCTGTGGTAGCCCTTGCCGATGAGCGAGAGTTTTCTCACATCAAAGCCGAACTTCTTGAGCGTCTGGATGGCGGTCTCTGCCTCCTCGTGGGAGTTGCAGATGGACACCGAGGCGTTGGTATGGGCTTGCATGTGCTGCCCTCAGAAGGTCATGGTCATTTTGTCGACCACGCTGGTCACACCGGGCGTGCTCCAGGCGGCTTCTTTGGCGGTGTCGCGCTCGGTCCAGTTGCTGACATTGCCGGTCAAGGTGAGGGTGCTGCCGTCAATGTCGATGTTGATCTTGCCGGCGTCCGTGTGGGCGCGGCGCACCAGCGCGGCTTCAATGTCGGCTTTGGCTGCGCTGAGCTTGGTACCGGGCTGCAGAATGATCTGGTTGGACACCCCATTCACGCCCATCAGGTAGCGCACCGCCACCGCTGCGGCCAGCTTCTGGAACTGCCATTCGGTTTGCCCGGTCAAGGTGATCCAGCCTTTTTCGACGGTGACGTTCACCTTGTTGCCCAGTGGGGTGGACATCCATTGCAGCGCGTTTTTGGCGGAGTTGGCAATGTCGCTGTCGTTGCGGATGCCGCTGGAAGCCAGCTTCACATCAATTTCCACCGCCAGGGCGCGCACGCCCACTACGCGGCGCGCGGCTTTCTCGGCGTGGTATTTCTCTTGGTAAGTCATCACATGGCCGGCCAGGGTGACGACGCCGTCTTTGGCTTCCACGCCGATGTTTTCGGCGTGGACCGAGGGTTCCCAGTGGAGTTCAGCCAGCACGTCTTGTTGGAGTTGGAGATCGGTTTTCATGGGTTTCCTTGGGTGGTTGGAGGAGGGGGCAAGGTCAGGAGGTTCAGTAGTGGTAGCGCAGGCCGAGCTTGGTGGCGCTGATGCGGTCGGTGCTGCCGCCGGGGAACTTCATGGTGTGCTCCTCGTACATCAACACGCCGGACCATTGGGCTGCCAGCTGCAGCTCCACGCCCAAGCCATAGCTCCAGCCAAAATCACGCTCGCTGCCGGACTGCACGCCGGACGTGGGCGCGCTGCTGACATCGGTGCGGCCATAGGTGGTGCCCACCTTGCCCAGCAGGTTCCAGGCGGGGTTGAGCGGCATGCGGCCGATCAGGTTCAGGTTGATGCCATCCGCAGTAGTGCGGCCGCCGGCACGGTTCACCGAGCCGAAGTCGGTGTAACCCACCTCCAGACCCCAGTTGGGGCTGAATACATAGTTGCCCATGCTGACGCTGTAGGCGGTGGCCCGTTGGTCGTTGTCGAAAATGCCGAACCCGTTGCTGGGTTTGGAATAGTCGGATGAGCCGACACTGATGTCGACATAGCCCGGGCTGTAGGCGTTGCCGCGGGCGGGTGACATCTGGGCGGCGGCGGGCGCCATGGCAAACGGCGCGGCAAGACACAAGGCCAGTCCTGCCAACGTGGCGCCTCGAGCGCGCGGGGTGTGGCGGGGGGCGGGGATACGGGGTGTGTGCATAGTGAGCAGCCTTTAAAGAGAAAAAAACCGGATCACTCCGGGAGACAACCTCACTGTGGGCGACTTAAGCGCCGCCATCTGTGCGCAAGCGCGCCTAGGCAGCACGGATCCGGTAAATCGACACACCCGTGACAGGCGGCTGCCAACAGGTGCGGCACTATGTACTTTGCAGCTGGTGATTTTTAAGCCAAATTGGCATGTGGCGCAGGCAGAATATGCGCGAGTAGCTATTAAAAAAGGAGCAAATTCCGATGGCAGATAACCCGCAGAAACCCGCGTTCGATGGCGACATGGCGGCCTACACCGCATTGGGCGGCGCGGTGTACCGTGCATCTGCGCTCACGCGCGGCCCCTGGCACCCGCAGCAGCAACATGCCGGCCCGCCGATCGCCTTGGTGAGCCACGCCTTGGAAGCCGCGGCCCAAGCGCATGGGCTGCACCACCTGGCCCGCTTGACTGCCAATTTGTTACGCCCCGTGCCGATTGCCGATATCGAAGTGAGGGTGCAAGAAGACTATGTGGGTCGTAATGCCGGCCACTTCTCTGCGGTCGCACTGGCGGATGGCAAAGAGCTGATTCGCGCCACCGCGCTGTTTCAGCGCGAGGACGAGGTAGGCCTGCCCGATGGCCTGCCCGGTCACCCCTTGCCGCTGGCACCGAACCAGCCGGATGCGTCGCCCGTGCAGCGTTTCCCGTTTGCGCACCATGAATGGGGCTACCCCGATCTGGTGGAAACGCGCATGGCCCAGGGCCGCATGTTTGCCGGCCCGAGTGCGGTGTGGTTTCGCATGAGCCATCCGCTGGTGATGGGTCAAACGCCCAGCGCCTACCAGCGCGTAGCGGTGGCGGCTGACTCGGGCAACGGCATCAGCGCGATTCTGGATTTGTCGACCCATGTGTTTGTGAACTCCGACCTCACCATCAACCTGCTGCGCAAACCGGTGGGTGAGTGGGTGTGCCTCGATGCCCGCACCCATTTGTCCAGCCACGGCGGGGGGCTGGCGGAGTCGGCTCTTTACGACGAGCAGGGCCTGATCGGGCGGGCGACGCAGAGCTTGTTTGTGAGGCGTCGCTAAGCGAGGGGTGTGTTGGTTTGCGGATGACTGGAGACAAATGATGCAAATGCGTCGGCTGGCATGGGCCTTGCAAAGAAAAAGCCCTGCGCCTCATCGCACCCGAAGCGTTGCAACAACTTGACGATGTCGGGGGTCTCCACCCCCTCTGCGATAGTTTTTAAGCCCATACTTTTGGCCATCTGGATGATGGCATTCACGATGGCGGTGTCTTCGGGGTCGGCTACGAGGTCCCGGACAAAACTCTGGTCGATTTTGAGTTTGTCGATGTCAAATCGTTTCAGGTACGACAGGCTCGAATAGCCTGTGCCGAAATCGTCAATCGCCAGCTGCACGCCTAGCCCTTTCAGGCGCTTGAGGGCGGCTAGTACGTGGTCCACATTTTGAATCAACAGTGACTCGGTGAGTTCCAACTCCAGGTTCTGCGGATTCATTCCGGACTCGAGCAAGACCTTAACCAACGCCTCTTCCAGGTTGCCACGGTTGAATTGCGCCACAGACACGTTGACCGCCATGAGCAGAGCGGGCAGGCCTTGCCGGTACCATGACATAGCCTGGCGACAAGCTTCAGACATCACCCAGTCACCAATAGGAACAATCAAGCCGCTATCCTCGGCAACCGGTATGAATCGGGCCGGCGAGACCATGCCCAGGTCGGGGTGGTTCCAGCGAATCAGAGCCTCGGCCCCAAAAATCCGACCCGTGGGCAAGTCGATTTGGGGTTGGTAATGGAGAACCAATTCATTGCGTTCCAACGCGCGACGCAAGCCGTTTCGCAGGTGCAGATGTTCCTTGGCCTCCGCGTTCATGGCTTCGTTGAAGTACCGGTAGGTGTTCCGCCCGGCTTCCTTGGCGCGGTACATGGCCATATCCGCCTTTTTGCGCAAGGTATCGAAGTCTTGGCCGTCATCCGGGTACACCGTAACTCCGATGGAGGCGGAGGTCGCGAGTTCGTGCCCATCGGTGTAGAACGGCTCGTCGAGCCGATCCAGCAATTTGGCAATCACCGGGAGTGCGGCGTCTTTGTCTTTCAGGGCATTCAGCAGCACTACAAACTCATCGCCACCCTGGCGGCTGATGGTGTCACTCTCGCGCACGCAAGTGCGCAGCCGCTGCGCCACTTCTTGCAGCAGGCTGTCGCCGACGGCGTGCCCCAGCGTGTCGTTGATGCGCTTGAAGTTGTCCAGATCCAGAAACAGCAAGGAAACCTTGGTCTTTGCGCGGTCTGCTTGCGCCATGGCGACCTCCAGGCGGTCCTCCAGAAGTTGTCGGTTGGGCAATCCGGTCAGTGCATCGTGGTAGGCCATGAAGGCCACCTTGCGTTCGTTGGCTTTTCTTTCGCTGATGTCCGAGGCCATAGTCAGCACGCCATAGGCCTGGCCGGCCTGGCCTTGCAAAGCCACGATGTTCAAGCTCAATTCCAAGGCCTGCCCGCCGGGCAGATTCAGCTGCAGTTCGGTGTTGACTACTTTGCCTCCCTCAAACGCTTGCTCGCGCAGTGCTTGCAGCTCGGGGGTCTCCAAGCGCTGCGAAAAAACGGATGGGTCGTCGAGCGTCTCTTGGCGCAGCAGGTTGAACATTTTTTCTGCAGCCGTGTTCCAGCTCAGGACGCGGCCTTGCTGGTCTTGGGTGTAAATGGCCAGCGTGGAGCTGTCAATCACCACCTGCATGCGCTGGTGCGCATCCTGCAATTCGCGGGTTCGCTCTTCTACCCGTTGCTCCAGCACCTGATGGGCTTGCAACAAAGCGTCAGCCGCAGCCTTCTTTTCACTGATGTCTTCCGTAATCCAGATGGTGGTCCGGTTATCGGCGGTTGTGGTCACCGCTTTCGCCAGGTGTCGGCACCAGACTTGGCTCCCATCCTGGCGGCTGTTCAGCCACTCTGCCTCCATGAGTGCGCCGGACGCCAGCGTGGCTCCTGCATGCTCGGCAAACGCCTGATGGTCCTCGTCGGAACTGAAAAACACGCGTGTTTTCTGCCCTAGGAGTGCACCGGGGGGCCAACCAAGGATCGCATCAAAGCGTGGATTCGTCAGCTCTATCAGTCCGTTACGGGTGAACATGATGCCCACCGAAGCGTTTTCTAGTATCGCGTCCTGCCGGTGGATCAGCTGTTGCAGCGCGGATTCTGCTTTCTTGCGCTCGGTGATGTCTTCAAAAATCCAGATCGTGCCTTCTGCCGAGTTATGGGGGTTCACCGGCTTGATGCGCATGTGGCAATCGATGGGTGTGTCATCTTTGCGCCGCATGGTGAATTCAAGACTCACGGGCTCCCCACGCGTCAGGCGCGGGCCTGCCACTTCGCCCATGCGGGTGTAGTCGGTGTCACTCAAGTAGAAAACCCGGCCGGGTTGTCCTTGCAATTCGCCCTCGGCGTAGCCAAATATCTCGTTGAAACGCGGGTTGCAGTGCAGAACCTTGCGGTCCCGGGT
This sequence comes from Rhodoferax potami, assembly GCF_032193765.1. NCBI lineage: Bacteria > Pseudomonadati > Pseudomonadota > Betaproteobacteria > Burkholderiales > Comamonadaceae > Rhodoferax > Rhodoferax potami. Next base: position 1,642,759 of record NZ_JAVBIJ010000001.1, on the reverse strand, counting down.
GAACAGAATTCCGACCGACGCATTCTCCAGAATCGCGCGGTATTCCAGCAGAGTTTGTTGATCCAGCGAAAGGGACATCAAGCGATCAGCCATGCCCCATTCTAGGGAGTTCAGGTGGCCGCTTCGAGCCCGTTGGCAAAGTGTTCAGCCATACGCTGTGCGGTGAGCGCAGGGTCGCGTGCCGCCAGGGCGTCCATGATGGCACGGTGTTCAGCCAAGGACTCTTCGATGCGCCCGGTCTTGAGCAGGGAGTTGTGACGGTTGAGTTTCATGACCTTGCGCAGGTCGGCCACCATCTGGTCGCGCCAGCGGTTGTTGGCAATCTCCAGCAGGCGCATGTGGAACTTCTCATTCACCGCAAAAAACTGGTCGGTGGTCGCGGTTTTGTCTTTGCCGTGCTTGGCCGCTGCCTCCAGCGCTTTGTGCAAAGCCTGCAGTTCCTTGATTTCTGCATCGGTGGCCTTGGTGGCCACTACGCCGGCCGCGTCGCTCTCCAACAAGCTGAGCAAGTGGTAGACGTTGGCTAGATCCTGCTGCGACACCTCGGTCACATAGGCGCCGCGGCGCACCTTCATGGTCACCAGGCCTTCGGCAGCCAGCACTTTCAGGGCCTCGCGCAGGGGGGTGCGGCTGATGCCGAACTCTTCGGCAATCTTCAGCTCGTCAATCCAGCTGCCGGGCTCCAACTCGCGCTTGAAGATGCGCTGGCGCAGCAGCTCGGCCACTTCCTCATACAGAGGGCGGGGGGCCAGCGATAAAGCGGGGCGGGCATCAGACATCAAGGCGGACATGCGGTAGGGGTCAAAAAGTGGGTGGATTGTAAGCTGCAACCAATATTCTGAATCAATAATTATGAATAATGTAGACTTGTTGCGCTGACCACGCCACCGGTAACCCCCTTTGATCGACTTCGATTGCGACCCCGCCATGACCGACAAGACGCCTGAATTTCAATCCGCCACACTGGAAGCCTGGGCCAAGGCTGCAGCCAAATCCGCCCCCGGCGGCAATGTGGACGCGCTGAACTGGATCACCCCCGACGGCATCGCGGTCAAGCCCCTTTACACCGCAGCAGATACGGCAGACCTGAAGCACGCCGACACGCTGCCAGGCTTTGAGCCTTACCTGCGCGGCCCGCAGGCCACCATGTATGCGGTGCGCCCCTGGACCATCCGCCAATACGCCGGCTTCTCCACCGCTGAAGAGTCCAATGCGTTTTACCGCAAGGCATTGGCAGCCGGCGGGCAGGGCGTGTCTGTCGCGTTTGATTTGGCCACCCACCGTGGCTACGACTCCGATCACCCCCGCGTAACGGGCGATGTGGGCAAGGCCGGCGTGGCGATTGATTCGGTCGAGGACATGAAGATCCTGTTCGACCAGATTCCGCTGGACAAGGTATCCGTCTCCATGACGATGAACGGCGCGGTGCTGCCGGTGTTGGCCGGCTACGTGGTCGCCGCGGAAGAGCAAGGCGTGAGTCAGGACAAGCTCTCCGGAACGATTCAGAACGACATTCTGAAAGAGTTTATGGTGCGCAACACCTACATTTACCCGCCTGCGCCCAGCATGCGCATCATCGGCGACATCATTGGCTACACCGCCAAGAACATGCCGAAGTTCAACTCGATCAGTATTTCGGGTTACCACATGCAAGAGGCGGGCGCCAACCAGGCGCTGGAGTTGGCCTTCACGCTGGCCGACGGGAAAGAATATGTGAAGACCGCCATCGCCTCAGGGTTGGACGTGGATGACTTTGCCGGGCGCCTGAGCTTCTTCTGGGCGATTGGCATGAACTTCTATCTGGAGGTGGCCAAAATGCGGGCCGCGCGCCTGCTGTGGTGCCGCATCATGAAGGGCTTTGACGCCAAGGCGCCTAAGAGCCTGATGTTGCGCACCCACTGCCAGACCAGCGGCTGGAGCCTGACCGAGCAGGACCCCTACAACAACGTGGTGCGCACCACCATCGAGGCGATGGCCGCCGTGTTTGGCGGCACGCAGAGCTTGCACACCAACAGCTTTGACGAAGCCATCGCGCTGCCCACCGAGTTCAGCGCGCGCATTGCCCGCAACACGCAGCTCATCATCCAGGAAGAAACCCACATCACCAACGTGATCGACCCCTGGGCCGGCAGCTACATGATGGAGAAGCTGACGCAGGACATGGCGGACGCGGCCTGGAAGATCATCGAAGAAGTGGAAGCCATGGGCGGCATGACCAAGGCCGTGGACAGTGGCTGGGCCAAGCTCAAGATTGAAGCTGCGGCTGCTGAGAAGCAGGCGCGTATCGACAGCGGCCAGGACGTGATCGTGGGTGTGAACAAGTACAAGCTCAAGAACGAAGACGTGATCGAAGCCCGCGACATCGACAACGTGGCCGTGCGCGAAAGCCAGATCGCCCGCCTTAAAGATATCAAGGCAAAACGCGACTCCGCGCTCGTGGAATCTGCGCTGGCTGCTATCACTTCTGCAGCAGAGTCCGGTAGCGGAAACCTGCTGGACTTGTCCATCAAAGCGATCCGCCTGCGCGCCACGGTGGGCGAGGTGAGCGATGCGCTGGAGAAAGCATTCGGTCGCCATCGCGCCGATACCAATAAGGTCAGTGGCGTGTACGCCGCTGCCTACGACAGCGCCCAAGGAGACACCATGGAGTATTGGAATGCCTTGAAGGCCGACATCGCCGGATTTGCCGACAAACAGGGCCGCCGCCCCCGCGTGATGATCAGCAAGCTGGGCCAGGACGGCCACGACCGCGGCGCCAAGGTGGTAGCCACCGCGTTTGCCGACTTGGGTTTTGACGTGGACATGGGCCCGCTGTTCCAGACCCCCGAAGAATGCGCCCGCCAGGCGATCGAAAACGACGTGCACGCGGTCGGCGTATCGACGCTGGCCGCAGGTCACAAGACACTGGTGCCCGCCATCATCGCCGAGCTCAAAAAGCAGGGCGCGGACGACATCATCGTTTTCGTAGGCGGTGTGATTCCGCGACAAGACTACGACTTTTTGTACGCCGCAGGCGTCAAAGGCATTTACGGCCCGGGCACGCCGATACCGGTGAGTGCTCGTGATGTACTGAGCCAGATCGAAAAGGCGCTCGGGTGACCCCTGAAGCCGTGCAGGCCGGTCTGCTGGGGGGCGAGTCCCTCCTGCAGCGCAGGTCAATAGCCAAAGCCATTACCCTGCTGGAGTCCACCCGTGTGGACCACCGGGCGCAGGGCGACACGCTGCTCACCGCGCTGCTTCCCCACACCGGCAAGTCGTTCCGGCTGGGCATCAGCGGTGTGCCGGGCGTGGGCAAGAGCACCTTTATTGAAGCGCTGGGCTTGTACCTGATTGGCCAAGGCCACCGCGTGGCGGTGCTGACGATTGACCCCTCCAGCTCGGTGTCCGGTGGTTCCATCCTGGGTGACAAGACGCGCATGGAGCATTTGTCCATGCACGAGAAAGCCTTCATTCGCCCCAGCCCGTCCAGCGGTACGCTGGGTGGTGTGGCCGAGAAAACCCGCGAGGCCATGCTGGTCTGCGAGGCTGCGGGTTACGACATCGTGATTGTCGAAACCGTGGGCGTGGGCCAGAGCGAGACAGCGGTGCAGGGCATGACCGACATGTTCGTCTTGATGCAGTTGCCCAATGCGGGCGACGACCTGCAGGCCATTAAAAAAGGCGTGATGGAGCTGGCTGATCTGGTGGTTATCAACAAGGCCGATATTGACGCCGATGCCGCCACCCGCGCGCAAGCCCAGATAACCTCCAGCCTGCGCTTGCTGGGCATGCACGGGAATCCGAATGATCCGCACAGCGACAAGCACTGGGCGCCCAAAGTGATTTCACTGAGTGCGTTGCTAGGGCAGGGCGTGGACACCTTCTGGAAAGCCGTGTGTGAATTCCAAACTCTGCAAACTGCCAACGGCCTGTTCAGCCAGCGCCGCCAGAACCAATCGCTGGCATGGATGTGGGAGCGGATTGACGCAGGACTGAAGCAAGCCTTCAAGCAAAACCCGGCGGTGCGCGAGCAGCTACCCCAGCTCACCGCGGCGGTGCAGGCCGGTCAGTTGGCCGCCAGCACTGCAGCACGAAATCTGCTCTCAGCGCTCGAATTTACTGCGCAAGCAGCTCCTAAATAGATAGCAAATAGCAACCCATTTTCTGACCTGAAGGAAGACAAGCATGCAAGACATCCTCGTACAACTGGAAGCCAAGCGCGAGCTGGCCCGCATGGGCGGTGGGCAAAAGCGCATCGATGCGCAGCACAAAAAAGGCAAGCTCACAGCGCGCGAGCGCCTGGAAGTGCTGCTGGACGAAGGCACGTTTGAAGAGTGGGACATGTTTGTCGAGCACCGCTGCGTGGACTTCGGCATGGACGAGCAGAAGATCCCCGGCGACGGCGTGGTCACCGGCTACGGCATGATCAACGGCCGCCTGGTGTTCGTGTTCAGCCAGGACTTCACGGTCTTTGGTGGTGCGCTGTCCGAAGCCCATGCCGAGAAAATCTGCAAGGTGATGGACCAGGCCATGAAAGTGGGCGCTCCGGTCATCGGCCTCAACGATTCGGGCGGTGCCCGCATTCAGGAAGGTGTGGCCTCTCTGGGCGGCTATGCCGATGTGTTCCAGCGCAATGTGATGGCTAGCGGTGTGATTCCGCAGATCAGCATGATCATGGGGCCCAGCGCCGGTGGCGCGGTGTACAGCCCTGCGATGACCGACTTCATCTTCATGGTGAAAGACAGCTCCTACATGTTTGTCACCGGCCCCGAAGTGGTGAAGACCGTGACGCACGAAGAAGTGACCGCTGAAGAGCTGGGCGGCGCACTCACCCACACCACCAAGAGCGGCGTGGCCGACCTGGCGTTTGAGAACGATGTGGAGGCGCTGCTGATGCTGCGCCGTCTCTACAACTACCTGCCCCTGAGCAACCGCGAGAAGGCGCCGGTGCGCAAGAGCGGCGACCCTATCGACCGCAAGGACCTGAGCCTGGACACGCTGGTGCCCGACAACCCCAACAAGCCCTACGACATGAAGGAGCTGATCGTCAAAACCGTGGACGATGGCGACTTCTTCGAGATTCAGCCCGAGTACGCCAAGAACATCATCATCGGCTTCGCGCGCATGGACGGCCAGACCATCGGCATCGTGGCCAACCAGCCGCTCGTTTTGGCAGGTTGCCTGGACATCAAGAGCTCCATCAAGGCTGCGCGTTTTGTGCGCTTCTGCGATGCGTTCAATATCCCCGTGGTCACGTTCGTGGACGTGCCCGGCTTCATGCCCGGTACCTCGCAAGAGTACGGCGGCATCATCAAACACGGCGCCAAGTTGCTCTACGCGTACGCCGAGTGCACCGTGCCCAAGATCACCGTCATCACCCGCAAGGCCTACGGCGGCGCGTATGACGTGATGGCCTCCAAGCACCTGCGCGGCGACGTGAACCTGGCGTGGCCCAACGCAGAAATTGCGGTGATGGGTGCCAAGGGCGCGGTGGAAATCATCTTCCGCGAAGACAAGGGCGATCCTGCGAAATTGGCGGCCAAAGAGGCCGAATACAAAGCCCGCTTTGCCAACCCCTTTGTGGCTGGTGCGCGTGGCTTTATCGACGACGTGATCCTGCCGCACGAAACCCGCAAACGCATCTGCCGTTCGCTGGTCATGCTCAAGGACAAGAAGCTGGAAAACCCGTGGCGCAAGCACGGGAACATTCCACTCTGATCGCCGAAGAACAAGAAAAGGACAAGCACCATGTTCACCAAAATCCTGATTGCCAACCGTGGCGAAATTGCCTGCCGCGTCATTGCTACCGCCAAGAAAATGGGCATCAAGACGGTTGCCGTCTATTCGGACGCCGACAAGGAGGCCCGCCACGTGGCGCTGGCGGATGAGGCCGTCAACATCGGCCCCGCACCTAGCCGCGAGAGCTATTTGCAGGCCGAGAAAATCATTGCTGCTTGCAAACAAACCGGCGCACAAGCCGTGCACCCCGGCTACGGCTTCTTGAGCGAGAACGAAGCCTTTGCCAAGCGCTGCGAAGATGAAGGTATTGCCTTCATCGGCCCCAAGGCGCATTCCATTGCCGCCATGGGCGACAAAATTGCCTCCAAAAAGCTGGCCAACGAGGCCAAGGTCAACACCATCCCCGGCTACAACGACGCGATTGCGGGCCCGGAGCAGGCGGTTGAGATTGCCAAGGGCATTGGCTACCCCGTGATGATCAAGGCCTCGGCCGGCGGCGGTGGCAAGGGCCTGCGCGTTGCCTTCAACGACAAAGAGGCTTTTGAAGGCTTCTCCAGCTGCCAGAACGAAGCCCGCAACAGCTTTGGCGATGACCGCATCTTCATCGAGAAGTTTGTGCAGGAGCCGCGCCACATCGAGATCCAGGTGCTGGGCGACAGCCATGGCAATGTGATCTATTTGAACGAGCGCGAGTGCTCCATCCAGCGCCGCCACCAGAAGGTGATTGAAGAGGCGCCAAGCCCCTTCATCAGCGATGCCACCCGCAAAGCCATGGGCGAGCAGGCGGTGCAACTGGCCAAGGCCGTGAAGTACCAGAGCGCCGGCACCGTGGAGTTTGTGGTCGGCAAAGATCAGGACTTCTACTTCTTGGAAATGAACACCCGCCTGCAGGTGGAGCACCCGGTCACCGAATGCATCACCGGCCTCGATTTGGTAGAGCTGATGATCCGCGTGGCGGCCGGCGAAAAGCTGCCGCTGACGCAAGCCGACGTGAAGCGCGATGGCTGGGCCATTGAGTGCCGTATCAACGCCGAAGACCCGTTCCGCAACTTCTTGCCGTCCACCGGCCGCTTGGTGCGCTTTGCGCCGCCTGAGCAGACCATGTGGCAGGGCGACACCGAGCACTTGCAAGGCGTACGCGTGGACACCGGCGTTCAGGACGGCGGCGAGATCCCCATGTTCTACGACTCGATGATTGCCAAGCTCATCGTGCACGGCAAGGACCGCAATGACGCGATTGCCAAGATGCGCGAGGCCCTTAATGGCTTTGTGATCCGCGGTGTGTCGAGCAACATTCCGTTCCAGGCAGCTCTGCTTGCCCACCCCAAGTTTGTGAGCGGCGATTTCAACACCGGCTTCATCGCCGAGAACTATGGCAAAGGCTTCTTTGCGGAAGACGTGCCGCATGACGATGCAGCGTTCCTGACCGCGCTGGCCGCCTTTGTGCGCCGCAAGTCGCGCGAGCGTGCAGCGGGCATGTCCGGCCAGTTGCCGGGCTATGCCGTGGATGCGGGCAAAGACTATGTGGTGGTGACGCTGGATGCTGCGGGCAACAATAGCTACACCGCAGTGCATGTGGATGAGTTTGAAGGTGAAACCGGCTCCGCCCAAGTGCGGGTGGGCGCGAGCAGCTATGTTATTCGTAGCAAATCACGCTTGAACGACATCGCCATTACCGGCACGGTGAACGGCAAAGCCTTCACGGCCCAGGTGGAGCGCGGCACCCCCAAGAACCCGTTGGCCTTGCGTGTGCAGCACAACGGCACCCGCATCGACGCACTGGTCATGTCCCCCCGCATGGCTGAGCTGCACACGCTGATGCCGCACAAGGCGCCACCCGACATGAGTCGCTACGTGCTCTCGCCCATGCCCGGCTTGCTGGTCGATGTGGCAGTGGTGCCCGGCCAAAAGGTGCAGGCCGGTGAGCGTGTGGCCGTGATCGAAGCCATGAAGATGGAAAACGTGCTGTTTGCCGCCGCAGACGGTGTGGTGGGCAAGGTGCTGGCCGCCAAGGGCGAGAGCCTGAGCGTGGACCAAGCCATCGTGGAGTTTGTATGACCGGTTCTGCAGCGAAACGCCCCTTCAAGGTCTTGGGTATCCAGCAGATCGCCATTGGCGGTCCCGACAAGAAACGTTTGCAAACTCTGTGGGTGGACATGCTGGGCCTGGAGGTCACGGGGACCTTCCAAAGCGAGAAAGAGAACGTGGACGAGGACATCTGCGCCATGGGCTCCGGCCCGTACAAGGTGGAAGTTGACCTGATGCAGCCCATGGACCCCGACAAAAAGCCAGCGGTGCACACCACGCCCTTGAATCATGTGGGCCTGTGGATCGACAACCTGCCGGTGGCGGTAGATTGGCTCACTGCCAAAGGCGTGCGCTTTGCCCCCGGCGGCATCCGCAAAGGGGCAGCGGGCTACGACATCACTTTTTTGCACCCCAAAAGCAATGACGAATTCCCGATTGCAGGGGAGGGCGTGCTCATCGAGCTGGTGCAGGCCCCCGCTGAAGTGATCGCGGCATTGAGCTGACCCGCGCTCTTGGCGTGGCAGTTTGAGGGGAAACACGGGGGGCAAAGCCCCCCTTTTTTCTACCATTTATCCGTGAAAAAGCGATAAAGTCAAAGCAGTTGAAGAATTTCCAAGGAACGCCCGTTATGAGCTTTGTGAAGTTTCTGTACCCCGGCATGTGGGGCATGCGCAAGATGCGTTTTGGTGCCAAGCTGGCCATCGTGTTCCTGGTTGCTTTGCTCCCCATGATCTTGATGGTTTCGCAGCTGCTGCGGCAAACGCTGAGCGATACCGCAATCATTCGGGCCGAGGTTGACGGCGTGGTGGTGGTGGAGCAAGCGACCGATTTGATCCGCTTGATTCAGTCGCACCGCGGTCAAACCAATATGCTGCTGCTGGGCAATGCAGCAGCCCAGACCCCCCGTGACAAAACACGCACCCAACTCGCAGAGGCGCGTACCGAGTTGGAAAAAGTGATGGGCGAGAAGCTCGCACTGGACGTGCCCAATGAATGGGCAGATTTGCGCAGCCGTTTGGATGCCCTGTTTGCCAGCCTTGACGGCAAAGATGCGCCCCAAGCGTTTGCTGTCCACACCGCATTGGTTGAAGACTTGACCCGGTTCGTTTACGGCGTGGCCGACAAATCTGGCTTGCTCTATGACCCCGTGCCAGTGACTTATTTGCTAATGGATATGTCGGTGTCACGCTTGATCCCCCTGCGTGAGCAGATCGGCCGTTTGCGCGGCGCGGGAGCCGGTTTCCTGAGCCAACCCACGGTCAGCGACACCGCGGTTGCGCGGGTCAATGTGTTGGCTGATGCCCTGTCAGCTTGGATGCGGGATGTGCAGTATTCGCAAAAAATTCTTGCCGGTGTCGGTTTCAAGAACGCAAGTGGTGACGCCGCTGAGTCCGCGGTGAACGCGTTTGTCGCCCTCACTAAAGAGCGGTTCAAGCCGGGTGCTGCCAGCGGGGACTCCGAGGCGTATTTTGCTGCCGGTACCCAAGCTATCGATGCCATTGGCGCCTATCACAAGGCCGTCAATACAGAAATGGTGCGCCAACTCCGTGAGCGCGAGGCCGACCTGAACACCTCGCTCTACCTGTTGATCGCCGGGAGTGCATTTGCACTCACGATGCTGATTTACCTGATGCTCTCGTTCAATCTGAGTTTTCTCTCCGATTTGCGCCAGGTGCTGTTGTTCATGCAAGAGACGGCCAGTGGCAACTTGCGCCACCGGGTTCGTATCCGGGGCAATGACGAGCTCTCAGACATGTCCCATTCGATGGATGTGATGGTGAACAACATCTCGGTGATGGTCGCCAGTGTGCGGAGCAATTCGGCGCTGGTTGCCAATTCAGGTGAAGTGCTGGTCATGGGTAATCGCAACCTGTCTGACCGCACCGAGCAGCAAGCCGCGAATCTGGAAGAGACCTCTGCCAGCGTTCAAGAGCTAGCGTCGACCGTCCGGGACAACGCCAACTCTGCGCAAGAGTCAGACCGGGTGGCACAGGGTGTGCGCCAAACCGCAGAGCAAGGCGCCGTCGGCATGAGTCAGGCCATTGCGTCGATTGAGGCGATTGAAGCCAGTACCCGCCGGATGGATGAAATCGTCGGCGTGATTGACGGCCTGGCCTTCCAGACCAACATCCTCGCGTTGAATGCGGCGGTGGAGGCTGCGCGCGCCGGGGAGTCTGGGCGGGGCTTTGCGGTGGTGGCAACCGAGGTGCGCTCCTTGGCGCAACGGTCTGCAGCCTCTGCTAAAGAGATCCGGCAGCTCATTTCCACTTCGTCACAGCAAGTGGCCGCCGGGGTGCAACAGATCCGGGCAGCTGGCAGCAATATCTCCGCGATCGCAGAAGGCGTGCGTGGTGTGGCAAGTCACATGTCGCTGATTTCAGCGTCCAGTTCAGAGCAGAGCGCGAGCTTGACGGAAATCACCACGGCCATCCGTCAACTCGATGAGATCACTCAGCAAAACGCATCGATGGTCGAGCAGGCCGTGGGGCAGGCCACCGCGTTGCAAGACCGGGCCAGTGTGCTAGCCGATGCGGTTGCGGTGTTCAAACTCCAACAAGGTTCTGCCGATGAGGCCCGCCAGCTGGTAGATAGGGCCTTGGAAGTACGGCGCAGCCACAGCGGGCGCGATTCCTTTGTGCGAGAAGTCACCGCGCAACACACCGGCCTGTTCGATCGGGATATGTATGTTTTCGTGCTGGACCGCAGTGGCCAGTATCTGGCTTTTGCCGGCAATCAGGCCAAAGTGGGCACGCGGGTGCAAGACGTGGCGGGTATTGATGGCAACGCGCTGATCGCCGCCATCGTGAACCAGGCGGACCATGCACCAGGCTGGGTGGAGTACGAGATCGCGAACCCGCTGACGGGCTTGGTACAAACCAAGATGTCTTATGTGGTGAAGGTGGACGATATGTACGTGGGCTGCGGCGTCTACAAGAGCCTGATGGCCAGCGTCTAATTCCTTTGTGCTCTCACTGGGCGGCAGGGCGACTGGTAGATTCAGTCAGCCTTGCCAGCTTGTCGAGCCCGGGCCTTGGCGAGCACGGCTTGAATGACCGCACGTTTTTGGTCTAACACCGCTTCATCGGTGTGTTGGGAATGGGTGGCCATATCTGCCAGCTTCATGCGCGCTTTGGCTTCCAACGCTTGGGCGTGCTCTTCAGCCTCGCGGGCCTGCCGCACTTGGCGGCTTTCGTAGCGCTGGCGCGCCTTCAAGGCGTCTTCCACGCTCCAGGCATCCCACCCGGTGCGATCGCCTGAGACAGTTTCCACCAACATGCAATCCACAGGGCATACCGGCAGGCACAGGTTGCAGCCGGTGCAGTGTGCCTCGATCACCGTGTGCATGCGCTTGTTGCTGCCGATGATGGCATCGGTCGGGCAGGCCTTGATACACAGGGTGCAGCCTATGCACCAGTCTTCATCAATAAAGACGACGGTGCGCGGCCCTTCCTGCCCGAACTCCGGGTTCAGGGGAATGACGGGATTACCGGTGATGGCCGCCAGGCGCGCAATACCCTCTGCGCCTCCGGGCGGGCACTGATTGATGGGGGCTTCGTTACGCGCCATTGCGCCGGCATAGGCGGCGCAATCGGGATACCCGCAGCGGGTGCACTGGGTTTGCGGCAGCGCGTCCAGCAGCTGCTGCGCCAGCAGAGGCGCAGCCTCCAGGACCGTACTCACTTGGTAGTGCTGACCCGCTTGCGTGCTACCTTTTTAGTAGCTGCTGGCGCAGTCTTTACGGGCGCTGGAGTCGCTTTTGGCTCTGAAATGGCGGCAGGCGCGGCTGCAACAGCCTCTACGACAGCAGTCTCTACCACAGCCGTCTCTGTAGACGCAGGTGCACTCGCTTGGCTGTTGTGGCTCTTGATGAAAGCCTTGACCTGCGGGTACACCATCTCGCGCCAGCGGCGGCCGGAGAAGATGCCATAGTGCCCGGCACCCATGGCCTCGTAGTGCTTTTGTAGCGATTTGGGCACGCCACTACAGATGTCGTGTACCGCGCGGGTCTGGCCGGAGCCGGAGATATCGTCCAGCTCGCCTTCCACCGACAGCAGGGCGGTGGTGGTGATGTCGGCAGGCTTGACGCGTTCGATCTTGCCGTCTTCACCCCGCACATCCCAGGTGCCGCTGACCAGCGCAAAGTCCTGGAACACCACCCGGATGGTCTCGAGGTAGTAGTCCGCGTCCATGTCTAGCACCGCGTTGTACTCGTCGTAGAACTTGCGGTGGGCTTCGGCCGATGCGTCGTCGCCCTTGATCAGGTCCTTGAAGTAGTCGTAATGGCTCTTGGCGTGGTGGTCGGGGTTCATGGCCACAAAGCCGGTGTGCTGCAAGAAGCCGGGGTACACGCGGCGCCCGGAGCCGGGGAAGTTGCTGGGCACACGGTAAATCACGTTGTTTTCGAACCAGCTATGGCTCTTGTTCATGGCCAGGTTGTTGACCGCGGTGGGGGATTTGCGGGCATCAATCGGTCCGCCCATCATGGTCATGGTCAGAGGCGTAGTCTCACCGCGGCTTGCCATCAGCGACACCGCGGCCAGCACCGGCACGGTGGGCTGGCAGACGCTCATGACGTGGCAGTTGCCGTACTTGCCTTGCACGTGGCGGATGAACTCCTGCACGTAGTTGACGTAGTCGTCCAAATGGAATTCGCCGTCCGACAAGGGCACTAGACGGGCATTTTTCCAGTCGGTGATGTAGACCTTGTGGTCTTTCAACATGGTCTTGACCGTGTCGCGCAGCAGGGTGGAGTAGTGGCCCGAGAGGGGTGCCACGATTAGCACCACCGGCTGGCCCTTGATTTTTTCCAGGGTTGCGGTGTCGTCGGTAAAGCGCTTGAAACGGCGCAATTCGCAGAAGGGTTTGCTGAGTTCTACCCGCTCATGGATCGCGATGTCCACGCCATCCACGTCAATAGTGCGCAGGCCGAATTCGGGCTTTTCGTAGTCCTTGCCGAGGCGGTGCATCAGGTCGTAGCTGGCGGACAGGCGTTGGGCAAAGGGGTTTTGTCCGGCCACGGACAGCGGGTTGCTATACAACTTGGCCGCCGCCAGTGCCAGATCGGAAAACGGCTCCATCAGGGAGCGTTGGGTTTCGTAGAGCTGGTACAGCATGAGAGGCTCGCTTTCGGGAAAATGTTGCAGTGCAATATAACAGGAGTGCGCAAATCAGCGGTTACTTGCCTTGAGAATCCCTCGGACCGCATTGCGGCTGTGGGCGCCGAAGTTGGCGAGCAACTCCGCGACGAGCGCGTCCAGCCGGAGTTTGGCCTCGGTGGGGACGTTCACCAGTTCCTTCACCAAAGTCACCCGTTCTTCATTGGCGCCGAAGTCGTAATTCGGGTCGGACACGAATCCCGGGGGCATGCTGTCCACGAGTGTTTGGGCGATGCGATTGCCATACGAGGCCGCCTGTGCAGACACCACGTTGCGAAGGTACAAGTCGTGCCATTCGGGGTAGCTGGCGTCTTTGTCTATTTGACGCAGGGCCTGATCAATCGGGGTGTCTTGCTTGGCCAGCGCGGAGTTCAGCAGTACTTCAGACTGGTATTTTTCCAGTGCCAAGTGCCGGTTCGACAGCAAGGTCACCATGTCGTTTTTCATGCCGGAGAGCCCCGCCATGGCCATGGCGTTGATGGCGAGCAGTTTCAGCGTCGAGTCGCCGGGCGACAGGCTCGCGTGGTAAGGCTGGGTCAGGTCCTGGATGTAGTGAAGTGCCAGGCCGGTAAAGCGCCAACCCCAATAAGGGTGGCCGGTGCGGAAGGCCAGCGAGGCGAGGGTGGAGTACTGGTACACCCGCAACTGGGGAAAGGTCCGCTTGATGAAGGGCGCCGCGGTGTACAGCACCTTGTTTTCATGCATGAAACCCATGTGGAATGGCGCTTGGCTGCCATACACCAGCAAGGGGTTGCCGAAGGGAAGGGTGCCGAAGCCGTACATCTTGCCCCACTCGGAGGGGCTGTCTTCAAACAGGTTGATGTCCAGCCCGTAGTCCGGCTCGTCAGCGGCACTGGCGGCAACCGCCAAGGGCGCTACGGTGTCACCCACCTTGAGGGGTTGAAATTTTTGGCTGGCATTGCCCAGCATGGGCAAGGTGGTGACAGTCTCCGAGGCCAAGCGTGGTGCGGGCGAGGCGTTGAGCTTCGGGTCGGGCTGAATGAAAAGTGCAAACCGGCTATTAGGGGCGATTCGCAAGGCATGGGTAAATGCCAAGCGGCGCGCTTCGTCACTTCGATTAGGGTTGGCAACAAAAGCCAGCTTGGAGGGGCGGGGTGGGTAACTTTGCAGATTGGCCGCCGCCCAAGCCTCATGGCTTGCCAGCAAGGCCTCGATGGTCTTTTCTTCGGCCTTGAGGAAGCTTTCCAGGGCCTCAACAGTCACAGGCGCCGCGTTGGCGACTTCGGGCATCGCCTCCAGTGCCCGGTAGGCTGCGAGGGTGTGGTTGCCCCATGCACCTGCGGTGGTGGAAATCAGCCCAAGCAGGGCTCCCAACGCATAGGCTATTTTCTTCATGCACTTGTCTCCATTGACGCCCGTGGAATATGCGCAAGCAGCTATCAAAAAGATAGCTGCTTCAGCGGAGCATCCGCCCCGCATAGGGTCTTAGACGACCTTGGCGATCGCCTGGCAGACGTAGTCGATGTTCTTGCTGTTCAGGGCAGCCACGCACATGCGGCCGGTGTCGGTGCCGTACACGCCAAACTCGGAGCGCAGGCGCACCATCTGGTCCTTGGACAGGCCGGAATAGCTGAACATGCCGATCTGGGTGGTGATGAAGGACATGTCCTTGGTGACTCCAGCAGCCTTCAGGCCGTCCACCAGTTTCTGACGCATGGCCTTGATGCGCACACGCATTTCGCCGAGTTCCTGTTCCCACTGGGCACGCAGCTCGGGGTTGTTCAGCACCGCAGCCACGATGGCGCCACCGTGGGTGGGTGGGTTGGAGTAGTTGGTGCGGATGGCGATCTTCAGTTGGCTCAGGACGCGGTCAGTTTCTTCCTTGCTGCTGCCGACCACGCTCAGGGCGCCCACGCGTTCGCCGTACAGGCTGAAGCTCTTGGAGAAGCTGGTGGACACAAAAATGTTCAGCTCAGCGGCCACAAACTTGGCGATCACGGCGCCGTCTTCAGCGATGCCGTAGCCGAAACCTTGGTAAGCCATGTCGAGGAAGGCGGTCAGCTTGCGGGCCTTGACAACAGCGATCACCTGGTCCCACTGGGCGGGGGTGATGTCGTAACCGGTAGGGTTGTGGCAGCAAGCGTGCAGCAGCACGATGGTGCCTTCTGCGGCGCCGTTCAACTTGGCCAGCATGCCGTCAAAGTTGATACCGCCCAAACCGCCGTTGGCGCTTTGGTCGAAGTAGGGGTAAGTGTCCACGGCGAAGCCGGCGTTGGTGAACAGCGCGCGGTGGTTTTCCCAGCTGGGGTCCGAGATCAGCACGGTGGCGTTGGGGCTGATTTTCTTCAGGAAGTCAGCGCCGATCTTCAGGCCGCCGGTGCCTCCGATGGCTTGCACGGTGGCCACGCGGCCGCTCTTGACTACGTCAGAGTCTGCGCCGAATACCAAGGCTTTCACTGCTGCGTCGTAGGCTGCAATACCGTCAATCGGCAGGTAGCCACGGGCAGTGGGCTTGTCCATCATGGTCTTTTCAGCGGCTTGCACGCACTGCAGCAGGGGTAGCTTGCCGTTGTCGTCGAAATACACGCCCACGCCGAGGTTCACTTTGCTGGGGTTGGTGTCAGCGTTGAATTGTTCGTTCAGACCCAGGATAGGGTCACGGGGAGCCATTTCGACGGCAGTAAAAAGAGACATGAATAAGTCCTGAACGGAGGGGGCGATGAACGGTTCTGTGGAGAGCCGCGGAGGAAATGCGTATTTTAAACGGCACCGAGATGGTGCCCGCTCTTACGATGCGATCGTGTCAAAGCCTTTGGCGAGCCTGCGGGTGGTGTCCGCTGCGGATTCGCTCAAGCAGCCTTGCATGTTGGTGCCGGCCCACAAGGGGCTGAAGTCGTCCGAGCCGGCTGCCTCGGCACGGGCCCTAAGCGGGGCCATCGCCGCCGTGGCCAGCGGAAATGCGGGTGCCTCAGGGTTCATGGGGCCCAGGCTTTGCATGGCGTGGTTCACGATGCCGCGGGCTGGCCTGCCGGTGAAAATGTTGGTGAGCGCGGTGGTGCGCGGTGGTGTCGCTTGGAGTGCCCTCCGGTGCAGCGCGCTGGTCGTAGCCTCGTGACAGGTCAGATAGGCTGTACCTACCTGCACACCCGCAGCGCCCATGGCCATCGCTGCGGCGACATCGGCATCGTTTGCAATGCCGCCCGCAGCTAGCACCGGGACGCGCAGTGATTGGACCAATGTCGGCAGCAATTCCGCCAAGGGGCGCTGGGTACTGAGGTCTGTATGCAAGAACACCCCCCGGTGCCCACCCGCCTCCAGACCCTGTGCAATCACGATGTCGGCACCGTGGTTCTGCAACCAGAGACCTTCTTCCACTGTGGTGGCGGACGACATCACCAAGCTACCCATGGCTTTGACCCGCGCGAGCAACGCAGGAGCCGGCAGGCCAAAATGAAAGCTGACCACTGCGGGCCGAAACGAGTCTAGCACCTCAGCCATGGTCTCTGAAAAAGGTGCCCGGCCCGGCCCGGGCACCATGTCTTGGCCGGTCAACTGCCATTGCTGGTAATGCGGATGCAGGGTTTCCATCCAATGCGCCTCGGTAACCGGGTCCGTTACAGGTGGCGAGTGGCAGAAGAAATTGACATTGAATGGGTGTGGTGTGAGCGCGCGTAGCCCGGCGAGCTCGCGCTCCAGCGACTCAGGTGTGTGCATGGCCGCTGGCAAAGAGCCCAGTGCGCCTGCGTTGCAGACGGCAGCGGCCAAGGCGGCACCTTGTGCGCCCGCCATGGGTGCCTGAACAAGGGGTAGCCGTACCCCGGGAAACAAAGTGCTTTGCAAGTCAAACCCCCTACAGTTGCGCAGCTAGTCTACAGTCTTGGGTTTCGTGCTTTTTCTGCTGTCCGGACCTACTCTCATGCCTGCCTCCAAAAATCCCGTGCCCCTCGCCGTCGTGGAAAACGATGATTCGGCGCAAGTGCGTACCGGTACCTTTGTCAGTTTCCCGGGGTCGCCTTTTGAGCTGTACCAGCCCTATCCGCCTGCGGGGGACCAGCCGGAAGCGATTGATCAGCTGGTGAGTGGTGTGGAAGATGGCGAGGTTTTTCAAACCTTGCTGGGCGTGACCGGGTCGGGCAAGACGTTCACCATGGCGAACGTGATCGCCCGTTTGGGTCGTCCTGCGATCGTGTTTGCCCCGAATAAGACACTTGCCGCCCAGCTGTACAGCGAGTTTCGCGAGTTCTTTCCGAAGAATGCGGTGGAGTATTTCGTCAGCTACTACGACTACTACCAGCCCGAGGCCTATGTGCCGCAGCGCGATCTCTTCATTGAAAAAGACAGTGCGATCAACGAGCACATTGAACAAATGCGCCTGAGTTGCACCAAGAGCATCATCGAGCGGCGGGATGTGGTGATTGTGGCGACTGTGTCGGCCATTTACGGTATCGGCAAGCCAGAGAGTTACCACCAGATGGTGATGACCCTGCGCACCGGCGACCGTATGGGCCAGCGCGACATGATTGCCCAATTGGTGCGCATGCAGTACCAGCGCAATGACATGGATTTCAGCCGGGGTGCCTTCCGGGTGCGGGGTGACACCATCGATATCTTTCCGGCCGAGCACAGCGAGATGGCGATCCGCGTCGAGCTGTTTGACGACGAGATTGAGAGCCTGCAGTTGTTTGACCCGCTGACAGGGCGCATCCGCCAGAAAATCCCCCGCTTTACCGTCTACCCCAGCAGCCACTACGTGACGCCCCGCGACCAAGTACTGGCAGCGGTGGAGACTATCAAAACCGAGTTGGCGGGTCGCTTGAAAGAGTTCGTCGGCATGGGCAAGCTGGTCGAGGCGCAGCGCCTTGAGCAACGCACCCGCTTTGACCTGGAAATGCTTAGCGAGGTGGGGCATTGCAAAGGCATTGAAAACTACTCGCGCCATTTGAGCGGGTCTGCCCCTGGCGAGCCACCGTCGACCTTGACCGACTATTTACCCAAAGACGCGATGATGTTTTTGGACGAGAGCCATGTGTTGATCGGTCAGTTCGGTGGCATGTACAACGGCGATCGGGCGCGCAAAACCACGCTGGTGGAGTACGGATTCCGCTTGCCCAGCGCCTTGGATAACCGGCCGCTCAAGTTTGAAGAGTTCGAGACCAAAATGCGGCAGGTCGTGTTCGTGTCAGCTACGCCTGCTCAATGGGAAAACGAGCATGCCGGGCAGGTGGTGGAGCAGGTGGTGCGCCCCACGGGCTTGGTGGACCCTGAGGTCGAGGTGCGTCCGGCGGGTAGCCAAGTAGATGATGTGCTGCAGGAAATCCGGATCCGGGTCGACAAAAACGAACGCGTGTTGATCACGACCCTGACCAAACGGATGGCGGAGCAGCTCACCGATTACTTGACCGATAACGGCGTAAAGGTGCGTTACCTGCATAGCGATGTGGACACCGTAGAGCGGGTTGAAATTTTGCGCGACCTGCGTTTGGGCACGTTTGACGTACTTGTGGGGATCAACCTGCTGCGGGAGGGATTGGATATCCCGGAGGTCTCGCTGGTCGCAATTCTGGATGCCGATAAAGAAGGCTTTTTGCGCTCCGAGCGTTCATTGATCCAGACCATCGGCCGTGCTGCCCGGAATCTGGAAGGCAAAGCCATCTTGTATGCCGACAAGATCACGGACTCCATGGCGCGCGCCATCGGCGAAACCGAGCGTCGCCGCAAAAAGCAAATCGCCCACAACCTGGAGCGAGGCATTACGCCAAAAGCCATTGTCAAAAAAGTACGCGACCTGATTGATGGCGTCTACAGCGAAAAAGCGGGCAAAGAGGCCGAGCGCCTGGAGCGCGATGCCCATCAGCGTGCCCAAGTGGAAGACATGAGCGAGAAGGATGTGTCGCGTGAAATCAAGCGCTTGGAGAAGCTCATGATGGAGCATGCGCGCAATCTCGAGTTCGAAAAAGCAGCACGGGTACGCGACCAATTGACCATCCTGAAAGAGCAGGCTTTTGGCGCGCCAGGGACAGACAACATCGTCAATCTGTAAAGTTGATTATTCCTATCGGGTAAATAGACTGATCAGTCTGCTTACCCGACTGATATGCGGGGTTTAGTGCTATACTTGAGTCCGCTAGTCAACAACCCTGCCACCAAGGAGCAAGCGATGCGTCTCACCACCAAAGGCCGTTTTGCGGTCACCGCGATGATCGATCTGGGCCTGCGTCAAAGCTCGGGGCCTGTGACTCTGGCTGCGATCAGCCAGCGCCAACAAATTTCCCTCTCTTACCTTGAGCAGCTGTTCGGCAAGCTGCGTCGCCACGATTTGGTAGAGTCCACCCGCGGCCCCGGCGGCGGTTACACCCTGGCCCGCAAGGCGTCTGACATTACTGTGGCAGAGATCATCACGTCGGTAGACGAGCCGATCGACGCCACTCAATGCAGCGGCAAAGAAAACTGCTTGGGCGAAGGCGCCCGCTGCATGACGCACGACCTCTGGGCCTCTTTGAACACCCGTATGGTGGAGTTTTTGGACTCAGTCACCTTGCAAAAGCTGGTGGATGATCAACTCGCCAAGGGTTTGCAAATCGAAGACAAGCCGAGCATCAAGCGCGCAATTTCTGCAATGCCAGTGGTTAAGCCGATTCGGGTGAATGCGCCGAATTCGGTGTTCGCCCTAGGCAATGCTTTCTCTAAATCCTGATTTTTTACTGCAGCCAGCACTGAGCCAGCTATGGACACAACACCTCATTTCCCGATCTACATGGACTACAGCGCAACCAACCCCTGCGACGAGCGGGTGGTGGATGCCATGGTCCCTTGGCTGCGTAATCACTTCGGCAATCCAGCCTCCAGAAGCCACGCCTGGGGCTGGGAGGCCGAAGCTGCTGTCGAGAAGGCCCGCGAGCAAGTCGCATCTTTGATCGGTGCGGATCCTCGTGAAATCGTCTGGACCTCGGGTGCCACCGAGTCCAACAACCTTGCAATCAAGGGTGCCGCACAGTTCTACAAGACCAAAGGCAAGCACATCATCACGGTGAAAACCGAGCACAAGGCGGTGCTGGACACCTGCCGCGAGCTGGAGCGCCAAGGGTTTGAAGTCACCTACCTTGATGTGCAGGACGATGGGCTGGTCAACCTCGACACGTTCAAAGCCGCCATCCGCCCCGATACCATTCTGGCGAGTGTGATGTTTGTGAATAACGAGATCGGCGTGATCCAGGACGTAGTGGCTTTGGGCAACGCATGCCGCGAAAAGGGCGTGATTTTCCATGTGGATGCAGCGCAGGCTACCGGCCGCGTGGACATTGACATGACCCAGTTGCCCATCGATTTGATGAGCCTGACCTCCCATAAGACCTACGGCCCCAAAGGTATTGGTGCCTTGTTTGTTCGTCGCAAGCCGCGCATCCGTCTGGAAGCCCAAATGCACGGCGGTGGCCACGAGCGCGGTATGCGCAGTGGCACCTTGCCTACCCACCAGATCGTGGGTATGGGCGAGGCGTACGCCATTGCCAAGGCCGAGATGCATGAAGAAAACAAGCGAATCAAGGCGCTGCATGACCGCATGTTGGCGGGCTTGGAAGGCATTGAGCAAGTCTTTATCAACGGTCATAAAGAAAAGCGCGTTCCCCATAACTTGAACATGAGCTTCAACTATGTGGAAGGCGAGTCCTTGATCATGGGTATCAAGGGCTTGGCAGTCTCCAGTGGTTCGGCTTGTACTTCCGCATCCTTGGAGCCCAGCTATGTGTTGCGTGCTCTGGGGCGCAGCGATGAGTTGGCGCACAGCAGCTTGCGCATGACGATCGGCCGATGGACCACCGAGGCGGACATCGACTACGCAGTCGACACCATCAAGCAAAACGTGGCCAAGCTGCGTGATTTGAGCCCGTTGTGGGACATGTACAAAGAAGGTATTGACCTGTCCACTATCCAGTGGGCGGCGCACTGATCAAAGTTACGAGGTATAGCAAATGGCATATTCAGACAAAGTCGTTGATCACTACGAAAACCCCCGCAACGTTGGCTCCTTTGACAAGGGCGATGACTCGGTGGGTACCGGCATGGTGGGTGCGCCCGCCTGTGGTGACGTGATGAAACTGCAAATCAAGGTGAACGCTGAGACCGGTGTGATCGAAGATGCACGATTCAAAACCTACGGATGCGGCTCTGCGATTGCGTCCAGCTCCCTGGTGACCGAATGGGTCAAAGGTAAAACGCTGGACGAGGCTGCGGCCCTGAAAAACAGCCAGATCGCTGAAGAATTGGCGCTTCCACCGGTCAAGATCCATTGCTCGATCCTTGCGGAAGATGCGATCAAAGCAGCCGTGGACGACTACAAGAAAAAGCACCTGAACTGATATGGCCGTCACCCTGACAGAGGCCGCTGCTCGCCACGTGACCCGCTACCTGACCAAACGTGGAAAGGGAGTGGGGGTGCGCTTGGGCGTAAAGACCACAGGCTGCTCCGGACTGGCATATCAGCTGGAGTACGTGGATGAGTTGGCGCCGGAAGATATCGTGTTTGAAGGCCATGGCGTGAAAGTCCTGGTCGATCCCAAGAGCTTTGCCTATATTGACGGTACCCAGCTGGATTTTGTCCGCGAGGGTTTGAACGAAGGTTTTCGCTTCAATAACCCCAACGAGCGCGACAAGTGTGGGTGTGGTGAGTCCTTCCGCGTGTGAACCTGCAAGACGATGACTTTGCCCTCTTCGGTTTGACTAGGGCGTTCGCGCAGGATCGTGCCTCCATCGATGCGCGCTGGAAGGAGCTTCAGAGGGAAGCCCATCCGGATAAATTTGCATCTCATGGTCCTGCAGCCCAGCGGGTGGCATTGCAATGGTCTGTCAGGGTCAACGAGGCCTACCAACGCTTAAAAGATCCCCTGAAGCGTGCTGCCTACTTGTGTGAGTTGGCCGGAAAGCCCATTCAGGCGCACAGCAACACCGCCATGCCCGCTGCATTTCTTATGCAGCAGATGGAGTGGCGCGAGGCGCTGGATGATGCGAATGGCGCAAGCGCACTGGAGGCTTTATTGGCCAAGGTGCAACAAAGCCGGCAGGAGCTGCGGGGCGCCTGCGAGACTGCGTTGGACCAAACAAAAGACTTTGAAGCCGCGGTGAGTCACGTGCGGGCTTTGATGTTTATCGATAAGTTCGCGCTCGACCTGCATCAGCGTTTAGATCAATTTGAATAGTGTGAGATGTCATGGCGCTTTTGCAAATTTCAGAACCCGGCCAATCCCCCAATCCGCATGAGCGCCGTATTGCCGTTGGTATCGATTTAGGGACCACCCACTCCTTGGTGGCCGCAGTGCGCAGCGGTGTGGCGGAGTGCCTGCCTGACGCGCAGGGCCGGGTGGTGTTGCCCAGTGTGGTGCGGTATCTGGATGCCGATCGCCGGCAGATCGGCTTTGACGCCTTGGCGAATCAAACCACCGACCCGGGGAACACGATTGCATCTGCCAAGCGCCTGATGGGGCGCGGTTTTGCGGATATTGCGCACGCCGACAAGCTGCCGTTTGCCTTGGTGAACGAGCCGGGGATGGCCCGAATCCGCACGATTGCAGGGGTGAAGAGCCCGGTGGAAGTCAGTGCTGAGATCCTGGCGACCTTGCGGTTTCGGGCTGAAGACAGCTTCAATGATGACATTTACGGTGCCGTCATCACGGTACCGGCGTATTTTGATGATGCACAGCGCCAAGCCACCAAAGACGCTGCCCAACTTGCGGGCCTGAATGTCTTGCGTTTGATCAACGAGCCGACTGCGGCCGCCATTGCTTATGGTTTGGACAATGCCTCGGAAGGGGTCTACGCCATTTATGACTTGGGCGGCGGTACCTTCGATATTTCTATTCTTCGTTTGTCGCAAGGCGTTTTTGAAGTGTTGGCCACCGGCGGCGACTCCGCCTTGGGGGGCGATGACTACGACCGCGCATTGGCGGAGTGGTTGCTGCAAACTTCCGGCCTTGCAGCCCCCACCCCTGAGGACCAGGCGGTGTTGATGGCAGAGGCACGCTCTTGCAAAGAAGCCTTGTCGGCTGAAGAAATTGCCAGCGTGGAAGTGGATCTGTCAGCAGGCGCTATCGATCTGGGTGTCCGGCGTGAGGATTTCGAGGCGGTCACCAAAGACCTGACGGCGCGCACCTTGCAAGCCGTACGCAAGGCTTTGCGAGATGCGTCGCTCAGCAAAGAAGATGTTCAGGGTGTGGTTCTGGTGGGCGGCTCTACGCGCATGCCCCAGATCAAGGCTGCCGTGCAGGCCTTTTTTGGTCAAGAGCCGTTGACCAATTTGAATCCGGATGAGGTGGTGGCGCTGGGTGCCGCCATTCAGGCTAACCAGCTGGCAGGCAACAACCCCGGTGGAGATTTATTGCTGCTGGACGTGATTCCCTTGTCGTTGGGGGTGGAAACCATGGGGGGCTTGGTCGAGCGCATTGTGCCGCGCAACCAAACCATCCCTACTGCCATGGCGCAGGATTTCACAACCTACAAAGACGGCCAGACCGCATTGGCCTTGCATGTCGTCCAGGGTGAGCGGGACCTCGTCGCCGATTGCCGCAGCCTGGCGCGGTTTGAGCTACGAGGCATTCCCCCCATGGCAGCAGGCGCAGCCCGCATCCGGGTGACCTTCACCGTGGATGCCGACGGCTTGTTGAACGTCTCTGCCAAAGAGCAAGTCAGCGGTGTGGAGGCCCGGATTGATGTGAAGCCGTCTTACGGACTCACTGATGATCAAATTGCCGCCATGCTCAAAGACAGCTTTGCCACTGCCGAGGCCGATATGCGAGCCCGCGCCTTGGTGGAAGCCCGGGTGGACGCCGATCGCTTGATCATGGCGACGCGCAGTGCGTTGGAGGCGGATGGTGAGCTTCTCAATGCCGCAGAGCGCACTGCCATTGATGCCGCAATTGCCGATGTGACCGCTGCCACGCAGGTTACTGACCCTGCCGTGATTGAAACCGCGATCAAGGCGCTGGCCGATGTGACAGAGCCCTTTGCCGCCATGCGGATGAACAAAGGTATTTCAGAAGCACTGGCCGGCAAAAGCATTGAATCCATTTGAAGTGAACTGACCATGCCTATCATCAAAATTCTGCCGCACCCTGAGTATTGCCCTGAAGGGGTTGAGTTAAAAGCGGCACCCGGCACTTCCATTTGCGAGGCGTTGCTGGAAAACGGTATCCAGATTGAACATGCGTGCGACATGAGCTGCGCCTGTACTACCTGCCACGTGATCGTGCGCGAAGGTTTGCAAAGCTTGAATGCGGCGGAAGAAACAGAAGAAGACCTGTTGGACCGCGCCTGGGGCCTGGAGCCACAGTCCCGATTGAGTTGCCAGGCTTACCTGGCGCAGCAAGACCTGGTGGTACAGATTCCCAAATACACCATCAACCACGCCCGCGAAAACCACTGAGACAGACCATGCGCCAGATTGTTCTTGACACGGAAACCACCGGTTTTTACGCCAACCATCCGGACCATCCGGACCGCATGGTGGAAATCGGCTGCGTGGAACTCGTCAACCGCAAGCTCACCGGGAACAATCTGCACTTTTACCTGAACCCTGGGCGGGACAGCGACGAGGGTGCGTTGCGGGTCCACGGGCTGACAACCCAGTTTTTGAGCGACAAGCCCCGCTTTGAGGAGATTGCCCAAGAGCTGGTGGACTATGTAGCGGGCGCCGAAATCATCATCCACAACGCGCCTTTTGACCTGTCCTTTCTGGACATGGAGCTCAAGCGCACTGGCAAGAAGCCGTTCAAGAGTTTTGTCGGCAGTGTCTTGGACACCTTGGTGATGGCCAAGGAAATGTTTCCGGGCAAACGCAACAGCCTGGATGCTTTGTGCGATCGCTTGGAGGTAGACAACTCAGGGCGCACCTTGCACGGGGCGCTGTTGGATGCCGAGCTGCTGGCCGACGTTTACATCAACATGACCCGGGGCCAAGATGCCTTGTTGATGGAGAGTAGCGATACCCAAGAGCCCGGCTTGGTAGTGGAGCAGTTGGACTTGCGTACCATGCAACTGCCAGTCTTGGAAGCGAATGCCCAAGAAATGGCCGCGCACGATGATGTTTTGGCCCAGTTGGACAAATCTAGCGGCGGAAAAACGGTCTGGAAGCAAATGGCCTAAAAAATGGTATATAATTTGAGGCTTCCTTGATACGGGATCACAGTTTCAAGGGCGATTAGCTCAGGGGTAGAGCACTGCATTCACACTGCAGGGGTCGCAAGTTCGAAACTTGCATCGCCCACCAGATAAAAAGCCTTCCAAGTTCGCTTGGAAGGCTTTTTTGTTTGTCAGGACGGCGTGCGCAGGCGTTCGGGCTAGGCCCCGGTGTTCACCAAATAGTGCAGCCGCACGATGTCCTCGGCGCTCAGTTGCTGAAACGCCAAACCCACAATCCAATGGTCGAGGCCCGTGGGGCGGCTGTGATGGCATATTTTGGCTTGCAGCTCCAGCTGGACGAGTGTGGACCCCACCTGGGCCACCAGCTTCCAGGCGATGGTGTCGCCTACACTGCCCAATGCCTCCGCGCTCAGAACCATGGAGCCGTAAGGGCTCAAATCCGCTAGGGTGACAGGGCGGAATGCACCCTCCGATGCGCTGCGCACCTGCGCAGGCCAAGCAACTTTGGTTCGCATGGACTGGCGTACCCGTTTGGCATCGACTTGCGCAGGGTAGGCCAGCAACGCGTAGGCAAAGGGCGCCTCAAAAGTCTGCAGGACTTTGCTGATGAAAGAAAACTCGTACTGCCCCGTGAAGCCTCGCACGATGCACACCTCGCCAGTGGTCAGCCCGGTTTGCACCGCATCCGAGTTGGCGGGCCCTACCATCACGCCCTTGCCCTCGATCGCACCAAAAAACTGGGCCTCTGTTTTGCTGGTGCCTTCTACCAAGCGCCGAGTCTGCAGCGCCATGCCGGAGCGCAGGCCCAGTTGGCGCAGCGGCAGGCGCAAAACCTCGGGGGTATCGCCGGTGGTGGGGGCCTTGGCTGTCATGTCAGGTGTCATGGTGCAAGCGGGCCGAGTGTGGCGACCCATTGAAGAATGCTTTGTGCCATAGGGGCGGTGGCTGCCGGGGCCCGGATCTCGCCTGCCAGTACATGCTGGCCTTTGGCTTCGCTGTAGTCGACTTTTACCAGATTTTTGTTGCTTGAACTGAAGCGGTCCAACGCGGCTTGCGAGAGGCGGGGTTCTACCGTTTTGTCGTCGGCGCTGTACAGCATCATGACGGGCGCCGAGAAGCGCTCCAGCGGGCTCTCGCGGGTGGCTTTGACCAGTGCCATCATGGGAAACAGGCTGCGGGTCGGGTAGCTGCTGGTCCAGGCTTGGCTTTCAGCATCGCTGGCGGGCGTGTGGGTACGCTCCTGGCCGAGCAAGGCAAAAGCGATCTGGTGGCCCCATGGGCCGTTGATCAGATCTGCGCGCTCGTCTTTAGGCCCGAAGTTGGGGGATACAAACACATGTCCGGCTACACCGGTTTTGGGGCCGTTGACTTCGAGCCAGGTCGCCAGCGTTGCACCGGTAGAGCAGCTGATGACCAACACCCGATCGCCCAACTGACGCCCGATATTCAGCGCTTCTTGTGCGTCTGCCAGCCAGTCTTGCACCTTGGCGTCGCCCATGGCTGCGCCAGGCACGCCATGGCCCGTCAGACGGGTGTAGAACACGTTGGCGCCCAGACCCTGCGCCACTTGTCCGGTGAGGGGGGCGGTTTCCAGCCTGCTGGCAGAGAAACCGTGCAGGTAGACCACAGCCCACGGTGTTTTCTGGCCGGGGTTTTTCGCCCAAACGATGCCCTTGGCATTTCCCGTTTTGATACCGGGCACGGTGGCCTCTTGTACTGCCAGCCAGGCATCCAAAGCGGCCAAGTCCTGGGGGGCTTGGGCGCGCGGTGTCGCTGTTGGGGCACCAAATTCGTTGCGGGGGCCCACCAGATAGACCGCCACCAGCACGGCCAAAACAGCGAGTGTCCCGGTGATCGCTTTGAACCAACCTTGCTTGGCAAAAGCAGGAGCCACGGCCGTCGCGGCTGAATGGGCAGATGGATAAGCAGGCTTCAAGAAAAGGTCTCCTGGGTACGGGGGGAGCTCGCGGCGCGGGAAATGCCCTGTCAGATCCGCGCTTTTGTCAGGGTCAGAGCCGCGCTGCGTCGCTAAGATAGTACAACGGCTCCTCGTTGGCCGGACTGAAGGAATGACGATGCAATTTACCCTGGGGCCACAGCTGATGCGCGTTTGCCGAGTGCTCGCCACCCTCGGGATGGCGGCGTGGCTCACCGCTTGCGCCTTGGTAGAGCACGTGGGGTGGCGCCTTGTCACAACCCCACGGCCTGCATTGTTGCAAACCGGAGGGCAGCGCTTGGAGGGCGTGGTGAGTTTGCGGCCCGACCGCACGGGCGATATGAGCCTTTCCGGCACGGGCAGCATCGCCAGCTGTGCCGGCTCGCTCCGGTTTACCAGCGTCACCGGGGGTTCCATGGACATGCGCTGCAGCGATGGTGCGATGTTCTCCATGCAGTTTGTCATGGTCAATGAAGTCAAGGGCTACGCCTTTGGGCTTCATGGTGAGGCCACCGCCGCCTTGACATTCGGTATGGATGCCAACGAAGCACAGGCCTACTTGTCGCGCGCCACTCCACCCGCGAGCCCCTAAAACGATGGAGCGCGTAGATTGCGTGGTGGTGGGGGCGGGCGTTGTAGGCTTAGCAGTCGCGCGGGCTATTGCCCAAACCGGGCGGGATGTGTGGGTGCTTGAGGCCTGCGATGCGATAGGCACCCAGACCAGTTCGCGCAGCAGCGAGGTGATCCACGCCGGCATCTACTACCCCAGTGGCTCGCTCAAGGCACGGCTGTGTGTTCAAGGCAAACAGCAGCTGTACCACTATCTCGAAGAGCGGCAGTTGCCTTTTCAGCGGTGTGGCAAGTTGATGGTGGCGACCCGGCCGGAGCAGATGCTGCAGCTGGAGAGATTGCACCGGCAGGCAATTGCCAATGGCGTATTCGACCTTGAGTTTTTGAGTGCCGCACAGGCAAGCGCCAGGGAGCCCCATCTTCACTGTGTGGGTGCCTTGTGGTCACCCAGCACCGGCATTCTGGATAGCCATGCGCTGATGGTGTCTTTGTGGGGCGATCTGGAGGCGGCGGGCGGTGTTGTGGCATTGAATTCGCCCTTGGCCGGCGCAATGTATGCGCATGGCGCTATAAATTTGGTAGCAAATGATGGCACTGAATTTCAAGCCGCGCTGGTCATCAATGCGGCGGGTTTGCAAGCCTGTGCGGTAGCTCGCCACTGCAAAGGAATGTTGGTCGACACCATCCCACAAGCACGTTACGCCAAGGGCAACTATTTCACCCTGGCAGGGCGCAGCCCCTTCACCCATCTGGTGTACCCGATGCCGGAGGCGGCGGGCCTAGGCGTGCACCTCACCCTGGACCTCGGCGGGCAAGCCCGCTTCGGGCCGGATGTCCAGTGGGTGGATGATCCTGCGGATTTGGACGTGGAGCCCGGCAGAGGCGAGGCTTTTTACCAGGCGATTCGCAGCTATTGGCCGGCTTTGCCTGATGGTGCCCTTCAGCCCGCGTATGCCGGAATGCGACCCAAGATTTCCGGTCCCGGTGAGCCCGCTGCTGACTTTTTGATCCAGACCGCGGAGGTACACGGCGTGCCCGGTTGGATCAATTTGTTCGGCATCGAGTCCCCGGGCTTGACCAGTGCACTGGCAATCGCCGACCATGTGGTCGGACTGATTCACGCAACCTGAGCCACAGCGCTATTGCGCCGGCCAGGGCTTTTTTCACCCACAGAAAGGACCCATTTCATGAAAATATCGCCCACACTGCGCCGCAGCGCGTTAGCCGGTAGTGCGTTTATCGCCTTAGCCTTGAGCGGATGCACCGCGATGCAAGAAGGCGCCGGCACGCCGAGCAAAGAAACCTTGCAAGTGGTGACTGACAAGCTGGAGCTCTTGACGCTCAATGCCGGCCAGCCGACCAAGGTCTTGAAGCGGGTGCAGCTCTCCGGGCTGGCCACGGGCGATACCCTGGTCGGGATCGACTACCGCATCGCCAAAGGGGTGCTGTTTGCGTTGGCCAAGTCCGGCCGGCTCTACACCGTGGATACCGCTACCGGCGTTTTGAAGCCGGTGGGTGCGGCGCCAGCGGTGGCCTTACAGGGCGACGCCATCGGCATGGATTTCAACCCGGTGGCCGACCGTGTGCGGGTCATGAGCACCAGTGGCCAGAATGTGCGGCTGCACCCCGACACCGGTGCCCTGGCCGCGACAGACCCTGTGCCGTTTTATGCCGCAGGCGACCGGCGTGCAGGTGTGAAGCCAGAGGTGGCCGCAGCGGCCTACACCTACAACAAAAAAGACGACAAGCTGACCACCAACTTTGCGATCGACCGCAACGGAGGCTTCCTGGTCACCATGGGTAGCGCGGAAGGCGTGCAGCCCGTGGTGTCATTCAACACGGGCCAGCTCTACACCGTGGGTGCCCTCGGTGTGACCGACATGTCGGATGCGAGCATGGACATTGCAGACGTCAGCGGTGCCGCATTTGCGGCAGTGCGCCTGAAGTCCCACGCCACCACACGCCTATACAGCGTAGATTTGCAGACAGGCAAAGGCACCTTTATCGGCACCATCGGAGATGGAGCCAGGGTCTTGGGCTTGGCCGTCGAGCCCTGATTTGCTATGAAAAATATAGCTGCTGGCGCACGCGGAACGTGCGCTAGCGGCTTATTTCTTTAAGTTTTTGATGGCCACGGCTACGTCTTTCACCAGCTGCGGTCCGGAGTAGATCAAACCGGTGTAGATTTGCACTGCATCCGCACCCGCTTTGATTTTGCTCACCGCATCGGCTGCGCTCATGATGCCGCCCACCCCGATGATCGGGAAGTCTTTGCCCAGCGCTGCACGCAGTTGGCCAATGACAGCGTTGCTTTTCTCCAGCACCGGCGCGCCTGACAGGCCGCCTGCCTCGTCGCAGTGAGGCATTCCCTTGACGGCTTCACGAGACAAAGTGGTGTTGGTGCCGATCACACCCCAAGCATTGTTGACCTTGCCACTGCTGTCAGTGCCATAGCGTTGGAGGGTGGCGGCGATCACGGCGACTTGGTCGGCCTCCAGATCCGGGGCGATTTTCAAAAAGACGGGTTTGCGCTGGCCATGCTTCTGGGCCAGTTGCTCACGGCGTTCGGCAATGGCGCCCAGCAGGGCGTCCAGCGCCTCGTCGCTTTGCAGGCTACGCAGGTTCTTGGTGTTGGGGCTGGAGATGTTGACGGTGATGTAGTCCGCATGAGGGTACACACCGTCCAGACAGATCAGGTAATCGTCGGTGGCTTTTTCGATCGGGGTGGCTGCGTTTTTGCCGATGTTCAGGCCCAGCAGCAGCGACGGATTTTTGCTCTGGCGCAGGGCAGAACGCTGCACATTCGCAATGAAGGCATCCAAGCCGTGGTTGTTAAAGCCCAGGCGGTTGATGAGCGCGTTGGCCTCTGGCAGACGGAACATGCGGGGCTTGGGGTTGCCCGGCTGGGCCAGCGGGGTGACGGTGCCCACTTCCACAAAGCCGAAGCCCATGGCGCCCAGGCCGTCAATGCAGCGGGCGTTTTTGTCCAGGCCGGCGGCCATGCCTACGCGGTTGGGAAACTTCAAGCCGGCGATGGTGACAGGGTCGTCCACCCGGCTGTTGCAGTAGGCCAGTTTGAGAGGGTTACCCTGGCTGGCAGCGAGGCCTGCCATGGTGATGTCGTGGGCGACTTCGGGGTCCAGATTGAACAAAACGCGGCGGGCGAGGGCGTAGGGCACCAGAGACATCGGATAATTCCTGCTTTCAGATTTCAACTTCCCCGATTGTCCGTCAGGACGCGCTCATCACTTACCGCCATGACCACATCCACACCCCCCGCACTGACCCAAGACGAACTCAAAACCCTGGTAGGCCAGGCCGCCCTGCAGTACGTGGTGCCCGGCGAGATCGTGGGCGTGGGCACCGGCTCCACCGTGAACAAGTTCATTGACGCGCTGGCCACCATCAAAGACCAGATCAAGGGCGCAGTATCCAGCTCTGTGGCCAGCACCGAGCGCTTGCAGGCGCTGGGTATCCAGGTGTTTGACAGCAACGAGGTGGACAAGCTATCGGTCTACATCGACGGTGCCGACGAGATCGATGGCGCCGGCAATATGGTCAAGGGCGGTGGTGCTGCACTGACTCGCGAAAAAATTGTGGCCGCCCAAAGCGCCAAGTTCGTGTGCATTGCCGACGAGTCCAAGCTGGTGCAAACGCTGGGCAAGTTCCCCTTGCCGGTGGAAGTCATTCCCATGGCGACACAGCGTGTCATCGCCCAGTTCGCGGCCCAAGGCGGCAAGGGCGCCATCCGCCTGAAAGACGGCAAACCGCTGGTGACCGACAACGGCCAGTACATCGTGGATGTGACCGGACTGCAGATCACCGACCCGCTGGCGTTTGAGGCCGAAGTCAGTCAGTGGCCTGGCGTGGTGACGGTGGGTGTGTTTGCCTACCAGCGCGCCCAGGTGTGCTTGCTAGGCACTGCCACTGGCGTCAAAACGTTGTCGTTTGAGTAAAACGCGGACGTTTTAAACCGCGGGCGCAGACATCATGCGCTCCACATAGCGCGCCACCGTATCAATCTCCAAATTGACGCGGCTGCCTTGGGCGAGAGTGCCCAAGGCAGTGTTTTCCACCGTGTGGGGGATCAGATTGATACTTATCTCGCATCCACCGGGCAAGTCCGCTACGCGGTTCACCGTCAGGCTCACACCATTGACCGTGATCGAGCCTTTGTAGGCCAAGTACTTGGCCAAACTAGGGGGCGCCATCACCCGCAGCTCCCAGCTTTCACCCACTTGGGCAAAGTGGCTGATGCTGCCCATACCGTCCACATGGCCCGACACGATGTGCCCGCCCAAGCGATCGTTGGCGCGCAAGGCCTTCTCAAGGTTGACGGTGCCCAGCCCGTCGAGGCCCGCTGTTTTATCGAGGGACTCGGCAGAAATGTCGATGGTGAATTTTTGCGCCGCTACATCAAAGGTGGTGACGGTCATGCAGGCGCCGTTGAGCGCAATGCTGTCGCCGAGGCCCACATCGTCGAGGTAGCCTACCGGCGCCTCGATCGTCAAGCGCTTGCCATGGGTGGTGGATTCGCCCAGAGCTTGGACGGCGGAAATGCGGCCTACGCCGGTAATGATGCCTGTAAACATGCCTGCATTTTGGCAGGGAAAGGGCAGGGCCGAGATGGCCCCACCCGCAAAACCCTAGAACCGGTCGCGCCCTTGCACCCGCGCGACTACGCGCAAGTCAGGGCCCACCATATCAGTAGACTTGAATTCCAGTTCTACGCCTTGACCCAACTCGCTGAGTGGGCCGATATGGAACATTCCAGCGCCCTGGCCCAGCAGTTTGGGCGAAAGATACACCACAAACTCGTCTACCAAACCAGCGCGGACCAGCGAGCCATTGAGTTTGAAGCCAGCTTCTGCATGCAGCTCGTTGATTTCGCGGCGGCCAAGGTCAAACATCATGGCCGCTAGGTCGACTTTGCCCGTGAGCGCGCCTTCGGAGTTGCGCTCCGGCATATCCACGATCGTTGCGCCAGCCTGCTCTAGAGCGGCTCTTTTAGAGGCGTTTTGGCCGTTGGTGTAGATAAATACTGCACGACCCGCTATAAAAAACGGAGCATCCGGCGGCGTTTCCAACTTGCTGTCCACCACCACGAGATGCGGCTGCCGCGGGGTGTCCACGAGGCGGACATCCAATCGGGGCCGGTCTGCCAACACGGTGCCTATGCCGGTGAGTATGGCGCACGACCGGGCACGCCATGCATGGCCGTCCGCCCGCGCATCAGGCCCGGTGATCCATTGGCTTGCGCCATTGTCGAGCGCGGTAGTGCCATCCAATGACGCAGCCACCTTCATGCGCACCCAAGGGGTCTTGCGGATCATTCGGCTGAAAAACCCGATATTCAATTCGCGGGATTGAATTGCCAGCGGATGGTCAGGTGTTAGCACTTCGACCTCAACACCCGCCGCGCGCAGCTTTGCAAAGCCGTTGCCCGCCACCAAGGGATTGGGGTCCAGGTTGGTAGCCACCACTTTTTTGATACCCGCCTGTATCAGCGCATCGCAGCAAGGGCCGGTGCGGCCATGGTGGGAGCAGGGCTCAAGAGTGACGTAAGCGGTGGCCCCTTGGACTGAGTTGCCTCTTTCAGCCGCGTCGCGCAAGGCCATGACTTCGGCGTGGGGGCCACCGGCTTTCTGGGTGTGGCCCTGGCCGACTGCTGAGCCATCTGAGCTTGTAAGCACGCACCCTACTCGGGGATTGGGGCTGGTGACCCAAAGTGAGGGGAGCGACGCTACAAGTGCAAGTTCAATCAAACAAACTCCAAACTGTCATTTTTCTCTGAGAAATCTCTGTTACGGGCGCACTTATCTCATCGTCCCCAGCAATCAAGTGTTTGAGCCGCACGTGATACACCAGCAGTGTTTGGGTCAGTTCCATTGCTTGCTCTTAGATTACGTTCATTCAATGCAAGCACGCCGCACCTATCATTGACCTGAGAACCTGCGGGGGTAGCTTGTAATGTGTAAGTTGCGTTGCCAAGAGAGTTTGCGACAAAAGTAATGTTGTATCTAGCAGCACCCGCTGTGGGGGATTGATTTAAACCCCATATGGTTATCATCGCGTCGTCAATAGCTACACCATCTTGTGTTTGATCATAGCGGCCTGATAACGTGTAATTCTGCTCAAGTCTTTGAGCTACTGACAGTAACAAATTCTTCGCGTCAGCGCGAGCAGCACGTCTCGAGTACTCTGTGTAGCCAGGAAGCGCTATCCCCACCAGAATTCCGACAATGGCTACAGCGATTATTAACTCGATCAGAGTAAAACCCTTTTGTTTGGTTTTATAGAAATTCATTTGAATTACCGTGTGAGAATTTGTCGCCAAGAATACCTGCCGGCTGGACTGCCGGTGGAATTTAAGGTTGGCGGAATACTCCGCTGACAATCGGGCTGATTACAGACAATAGTTTGTCTGTTGTTCGTGTCTGTGTACGTGTTACTCACCTTCAAGATGCCCGAGGCCGACACACCGTAGCCACCCACGTTAACTTTATTTGCACCTTGGCCGACTGTTATTCCACCAATGTCACCTGAACAAACTTTTACCGCCATAAGGTAACCAGAGCTACCGGCCACACACAAGTCCCCACTAGGCCTTGCTGTACCAAATAGAACGGCACCCGTATCCGGAGGCAATGACGGGTTTGACAGGACGCGCTCCCCGGCAACTAAATTAAGCTTCCAGCCTTTTTTCCCTGACATGCTCGGGGTAGACCAATTTCTAACCGTACCTGCAATTACAGTGGAAGTGGTTGGTGTGATTTCTGCAAGGCTACTTGAAGAGACGGTTAGAGCACTTGAGGTTCCACCATCCAATACGCTGAAAAATGCATTCGTATCTGTATTGGTGAAGTCGGCGTTCTCATTGAGCTTCCCAGTTCCAAACATTACTTGCCATCCACTATTTCCGTTGCATGCTTGGGTAACCACAGGCGCTGCGGTCACTGGTCGTCCTGCCTCGTAAACCGCACCGATGTGACGCCAAACTCCATTTGCATCACCAGAAGAGGCTAAAACAAAGTTTGTGTTGGATGCATCTGGCTTTGAGAACTGAAACTTGTGCATACGTCCCCGAATATCTCCTGCATATACGGTGTCTATCAAGCCGTCTCCGTCTGTATCTACTGGTGTTGGTGACGACAAGCCATTATCCCCGGAGCCGCTACTGGTGGCAGTCATCTTGGTTGCAACTGCACCAGTCTCAGTGTTGAGAAGAAATAAGACAGCGTTGTTTCCAGTAGATCCATAACCATTATTTAAAATGGCTCTCCAGACGCCAGTAGCTACAGAGCTGCTGGCCACTTTAGCAATCTGATTGAACCGCCCTGTTATAGAGTCAATCGACGGCTCATAGTACGTGTAGCCCAAATCGCTATCTTGTGCCGATGTGAATTCCCACATTGGAATATTCGCTAACTGGGCTTCAGTCATATTCGAAAACTTTTCGCCAGCCAGGTTGGCTGTTTGGCGTGAGATATCCAGAGCGTAATAAGCCTTGCCACCGCCACCTAGGCCACCAATCAGCATAGTCCTCCATGGATTGTTGGTATCGCCTGTTTGGGTGTCACCAACCATCGCAGTAGCGTCAACCAAGTACTCATGAGAAAAGCTATTGCTGGTTAGTCCGGGCAGTTTTGAATAGACCGAGCCGGGTATATAGGCCCATAATTCTTTGCCGTTTGTTCCGTCAAAGGCATGGAGCATTCCATCGTTGGTACCTACGTAGACTACGGGCTCTCTTGTCGCATTTGCAGCTCGGTAAGTGGCATGACCACTGAAATTAGTACCTTTGAGTAGGGGACCAGAACCCGCAAGATAGGTAACGTTCGAGTTGACCACATCGGCGAGAAGACCATCGCCACGCTTCCTAAACTTGCTTGTTTCATGAGTCCTGCTACCTCGGAGATAACTCAATCGGTCAGCCCCATCGGAATCACTGGAGTTGAGTGCTTGAGTTTGGCTTGCTTCCAGTGAACCCCAAATAAACGCTGATTTGCTAAAAACGCCAGCGTTATTAACTGATGTAAAAATTTTACGAGTCGAGTTTGTAAGCTTTGGGGTAGCACCTGCGGTGTAGTTCGCGTTAAACCAGCGTGAGGCTTCCCATGTGGGTGAGGCGTCGCATTGAGCCGAGTTTTGACCCGGTGAACAAGCTCGAATCGACCCTGTCCAGTCTTTTGGGTTGTATCCAGCGTATATGATCTGGCTACTTGATGTCTGGCGATTGGATGTAACTGCAGCACTGGATGCAGAGCTATCATCCGCTCGGGCCAAAATATCAGCGAATGCTGCGCGAAGTCCAGCTTTGAGTGCTTGCGGATTATTACCCGCAAACAAAGTGTCTGGTACTCCGCGGCCAGGAGCTCCTACCGCATCTTTATCCCAAGAGGCCCGCGCGTCGTTTGGGTTCACACTGTTGCTTGGCAAGAGATCCTGCCGAAAGCCACCATATTTTGTGGCCAGCCAATACTGCGATCGTGCCCCAATTCCTTGGCCACCATTGTTATTTTCTAGTACGTCGACCCAGTATGTCGAAATGGTTTGCTTGCCCGTGAGGTCTGATCGAATATCGGTAGTGTTCGCCCACCAAGCGAGGCCCGCCATATATGGGCGGCCTCCAGTAGAGCCTCCGACCCACGTGGTGTCATTTTCCATCGTAGTTATGCTATCCCATAAACTGGAGGTGTTGATGGATGAATCGCCGGGATTAGGATTGTTATTGCAAGTGCCTGCCCCGTTGTTTGGGGAGTTCGGTAGATTGCCATCGCAATGCGTATAGATGTCTCCCAGCCCAAGAATAAAGTTCTTTTGACAACTCCGGATTATTGGATCAGCTGGGGATGTGATCACAGGAAATCCATCTTTCCTGCTGGTTGTTAAATCATCAGTGTACTGCGAAGGAAACGGGATATTTCTAAAATATAACTGAGCTGCATAATAGAGCTCACCGACTGGGTCATTTCCTTTGTATCCCGATGTATACCCAAATTTATTCAAATAATTAATAACGCCTGATTGACTAACCGAGGAGTTTGTTGCATCTGTTGGGTCGGGATTTGAAACCAAAGTGCCATCGTCATTCCATTCCCTATTGGTGTTAGTTATACCGTTTTCGCCAATTTTGATCGCGCCAACGCTCTTCATGCGAGCCCTGAGTACCCCGCCATCGCGGACTTGCCCGTCCTGATTTAGATAGCCCATCGCACCAAAGCGAATAGAGTTGGAGTATTCCTGAATCAAGCCTTGAGGCTTGTAATAGGTGTTGGGCGACGTACCATAAGGGCCGACACAGTTACTCTCCCTATCAACTGCAGGCGAATTTCCAGTTGCCGGCACTGCTACACAAACTTCCACACGGACATTAAAGCACGCATGGTTAGCGATGGGTGAGTCACTGCATCTTTGAAGTCTCGTGGCGTTATCTCCATTGTTCGATGGGTCCTGGCCAGCGGTATCATGAACATAGAACTTCGAACCATTTCCGCCGGACCGAGCAATCCTGCCGTTAAATGCGGTTGGAATGCCGGGCCAAGCACTGTTCAAAGTTTTTTGTGTGAAATAACTATTTCGATCGCTGAATGATCGTATGAGTACCGTTTTGGCACTGGCTCCAACAGTATCGCCTGGTTGTGAGGCGTTCATTGAAGAAAAATTGTCACGTGTTCCGCCTGTCATGACGCTTCGGAATTGATCCAAGTTGGTCATGGTCATCCAATTCAAAACATTACCGCTCCAGTGGTCGATATTTGGGCACGCAGTTGTATTGGTTAGTCCAGAAGTTGGCTTGAATATTTCATTGCTAGTCTGGTACTCATAGCATTTTCGATTGTCGAAATATCCTTCGTAACTAATATTTACATCGTATCCTCCAGAGTAAGATCCCTGTAGTCCGGTTGGAAACTCAACAGAAAGTGCAAGCAGCATATTGCCAGGCACTGACTGTGTTTCTGCAGGTTTCCTGCTTGCGTCAAAAGCCCACGAAGAAAAGGGGTGAGCAATTGAGAAAATAATCAGAGTTGCTGCGAATAAATAATGGTATTGAAGAATCTTATTTGGGGTTGTCATATGAGACCTCATGCTTTTTTCTAAAGGGCAGAGAACACGGATTGCAGTGTCACTGAAGTAGCGTTGCCATCATCTTTTGCAGATCTTCCAAATCCAACGGCAGTCACTCGGAAAAACACCTTGTTGGAAGCCGAAATCCCAAGATCACTTGCTTCAAAGACTTCGATGAGATAGCGAGGTAGTCGTGTTCCATTTGGAAAAATATCGGCTCCAGTTGGAGCGCCTGTAAAGCTGCCGTACACCACAGTTCTTACCACGGATGAACCGTCGGTGCATTTTTTTGCTGCCGGTGGGGTATCTGTATCCCAGTCCGCCGCAGACCACAACGGCTTACCGCATGCGCTAGTGGCTCCGCGTCCCTCGTATACACCAATGTTGGTAAGGTTTGGGGCAGTCGGTCGCGCACTCGAAGTTGGAGCAATCGCATAAACATTGTTTACGGACGAGTTGGAAGCAATCCAAAAATTACCCGCCTCAGTTGCATCGGCTGGTCTGGTTCCTGCAATTCGTTTGTTACCACCGCAAGTACTGGCAGCGATTCCAGCTGGGGCGCAGTAAGTATTATCAAAGCGTAGTCCACGTATGTCTAATTCAGCGTCACGTAGAGCCATTTCTGCGGCCTCTTGGGCAAGAATTTGATCTTTCTGGTTCCCTGAAATTTGCTCATCAAAAATAGAACCGCGCATCGCTGCGAGAGAAATTATTGTGAGTACTACTAAAAAAATCAAGGCCGTTATCAGCACGAATCCACGATTCTTTGTGGTATTAGGTTGGCGCAAGCGCCGGAATTCATGGCACTTCATGTTTAGGAAGAAAATGCATAAATTGCATTTTTAACGGCAATGGTGTATGTGAACCGTTTCCAGAGTCTTAGGTCTCCGGCAGCACGATTTATGTTGTTATTGAATGCGCCAGCGTTAGTACGAGTGCAGGTGGGGCGAGTTGGTTGCAACTGCGCTGTACCAATTGCTGCGGGGCCTTTTGTCTGAGGCGTGGCCACAATGATGCAGAGCTCTACTGCACTCACGCCGGGCCAGCCTACTGGATCCGCAGCTACTTGTGTAGCATTAAGAAACTGTGACTTTACTCCGCCCGCACTTACGATGGCGGCCGATCCTGCTTGTGCGATTTGGTACCGTACGACGAATTCCTCAACGCCTCTCGCAATGGGTTGTGTTACCGTATTGCCGGATCCCGAGCAGTAAAGTTCATTGGTATTGTCGCCGGCGTTAAGTTGCATAAAAAATCTGTTTATTACGATGCCGCCTGTCGCTTCGGCCGGAAGTTCCTGTTGTAAGCAGTCACGACCTTCTCCCGTGTTGCCGTTAGATGCAACTAAACTATTTACGGTACTTGAATTGGTACTGCTTGGAATAGCTTGATAGGCAACTTGTAAAGTGTGTTGGGTATTACTCACGGCTGCTGAGCAACCTAATGCAAGGGGAGGTGTTCCTCTAGATAGAGCATTGGGTGTGCTATTCATTGCGCCGTTACATCCAAAAACTGGGAATAGTCCTGGCACAACGCGCTGCAACGGAGTAATTGGTGTGGATATAGTGGTGTTTCTTACAAATGTATTTTGGAAATCAGGGTTATCTAACCTGAAGATTTGGCTTCCGTAAGAATTGCCGCCTGGCGCATCCATCAAATCCACGTATCCTGCTTGGGCAACGTTTGTTCTTATCAAGCTTGACACCATCTTCATAGGGTCATTTACTTCGTTGTAATCCTCTCGCTGGCGCTGGATAGATGTTGAAGTTTGATAAACGGTGCCAATTGCAACCATGATCACTAATCCAATTGAAATACTCACGAGTATCTCAATGAGCGTGAATCCTGATTCCGACTTGAATCGAAAATTAGTCATGGATTCACCGCAAGTGTTAAGCATCGAACTCCGGCTACTCTTGGAGCAGGACAATTGGTGTCCGTGGGAGCCGCGCCGACGTTGTCATCAGAGTCTTTGGGCTTTTCCATCCACATGATGATTAACCGACGCCCGGTAGGGCTGGTTAGTGCCCCGCTAGCGATGGGCTGTATAGCTCCCCGACCGCCCGGTAACTCTTGTTGCAGCGCCTGACGCCATTCTCGCAAATCTCGTTGCGCTGATTGGGCCGCGGTACAGGCGGCCCCTCCAAAGCCGCAAGCGGGGTCAGCGGGGATAGTCGCGGCAGCGGCATAGGCATTATTCGCACGGTAGGCTGACGAGTCATCCGCTTCGGCCAATGCTGATGTGTTTGCCTTGATTCTTTCAGACATCGTTTGGCCTAGATTTGCTGCAGCGTCTCTAAAAACTGATGCTTGGGAGTATCTAATGGAAGTCAGTTGCATTCCTGCAATCCCTAGCAAAGCGAAAGAAACTATTAGCATGGTCACCAATATTTCTACTAGGGTGGCGCCTTGCTGTCTAAATAATGACTTTTGCTTGTTATGGATGACTTTGATCATACTTATTCACAATCATTGTTTGGTAATGAGAGATATTGGTCTTCATTAAAAACTCTAGCGCGTCCGGTACGCGCGATGCATATGTATCTGGTAAGGTTGTCGCGAGGGTCCTGAGCATCTTCCATCACAGTAATTCTCATGCCTGCAAAGTTGCCTATTGGCACACCATTTGGTAGATAAGTAATTGCAGCAGCATTGGCCTTATTGGACGTCATGGTTAGTCGTCTCAAAGGAATATAGTCTGCAATAATGCGGTCACCAGCAACCCATGCTGTCGTCCCGGTTTTTATGATCCAGCCTCCCTCGTAAGCGGAGGTCGCTGTGCATGCAGTGCCTGTCGAGCTTGGGCATAACGTTACTTGCCTGTTTTGTTTAATTGCTTCAGACTTTGTGCGTTGTAGCGCGAATGTCCAGTCATTAACTCCACTGCGAATTTCCGCACTGATAAGGAACTGTTGCAAGTTAGGGACTGCAATTGCCGACACAATCGCAATCAATGCGATAACGACGAGCAATTCGATAATACTGAAACCTTTTTCAGTAAATAGGCCGTAGCCGCTGGGAAAGTTCGTCATGCGGGTCATCCTAGCCTACATTGAACTGTGCGGTGACTTTTGCCGACCAACGTTCGTTTGAGGTGGATGATCGGGTGTTAACGACTCACCTCATCCACCAGCGTCTTGAATTCGTCAATGTCTTCAAAGCTGCGGTAGACGCTGGCAAAGCGCACATAGGCTACCTTGTCCAGTTTCTTGAGTTCGCGCATCACGAGTTCACCGATGCGAGTGCTCTGGACTTCGCGCAGGCCCAGATTCAGGAGTTTTTCTTCGATGCGCTCGATGGCGCTGTCGATCTGCTCGGTACTCACTGGCCTTTTGCGCAGGGCCAGGTTCATCGAGGCCAGTAGTTTGGCGCGCTCGAATTCGATACGACGGCCATCTTTCTTGACGATGGCCGGAAAGTTGACGTCCGGCCGCTCGTAGGTGGTGAACCGTTTGTCGCAGGAGCCGCATTGACGCCTGCGACGGATGAAGTCCCCGTCTTCAGAAATTCGTGTCTCCACCACTTGGGTTTCGGAATGGCTGCAGAAGGGGCACTTCATCGTAAATACTGACCTTGCTTACTTGTAAACCGGGAAGCGTGAGGTCAGGGCATGGACCTTGGCGCGAACGGCAGCAATGTTGGCTTCGTCGCGGGGGTTGTCCAGCACATCGGCAATCAGGTGAGCCGTGGCGCGGGCTTCTTCGTCTTTGAAGCCGCGTGTGGTCATGGCAGGGGTGCCTACCCGGATACCACTGGTCACCATGGGCTTTTCGGGATCGTTGGGAATGGCGTTCTTGTTGATCGTCATGTGGGCAGCGCCCAAGACCGCTTCAGCTTCTTTGCCAGTAATGCCCTTGGAGCGCAGGTCCACCAGCATCACATGGCTTTCAGTACCGCCGCTGACGATACGCAGGCCACGTGCAGTCAAGGTTTCTGCCACGATCTTGGCATTGCGCACCACTTGAGCTTGGTAAGCCTTGAACTCGGGGGTCAGGGCTTCTTTGAAAGCTACAGCCTTGGCGGCAATGACGTGCATCAAAGGGCCACCTTGCAGGCCTGGGAAGATTGCGCTGTTGATGGCCTTCTCGTGCTCTGCCTTCATCAAGATGATGCCACCACGGGGACCGCGCAGGCTCTTGTGAGTGGTGGAGGTCACTACGTCAGCGTAGGGTACTGGGTTGGGGTAAACGCCTGCGGCAATCAGGCCGGCATAGTGGGCCATGTCTACCATGAAGATGGCACCCACGTCTTTTGCCACTTTGGCGAAGCGAGCAAAGTCGATGGCCAAGGAGTAGGCAGATGCGCCGGCAATGATCAGCTTGGGCTTGGTTTCGTGGGCCTTGCGCTCCATGGCTTCGTAGTCAATGGCTTCATTAGCGTCCAAGCCGTAGGACACGACGTTGAACCACTTACCACTCATGTTCAGAGGCATGCCGTGGGTCAAGTGACCGCCTTCAGCCAAGCTCATGCCCATGATGGTGTCGCCAGGCTTCAAGAACGCCAAAAACACAGCTTCGTTGGCTGATGCGCCGCAGTGGGGCTGTACGTTGGCTGCATCCGCGCCAAAGATTTGCTTGATGCGATCGATAGCCAGTTGTTCGGCTACATCGACGTGCTCGCAGCCACCGTAGTAGCGGCGGCCGGGGTAGCCTTCGGCGTATTTGTTGGTCAGCTGGCTGCCTTGGGCGGCCATGACGGCGGGCGAGGCGTAGTTTTCGCTGGCGATCAGCTCGATGTGGTGTTCCTGGCGAGCGTTTTCAGCCAGGATGGAGTTCCAGAGTTCGGGGTCGGCTTGTTCAACAAGAATGTTGCGGTCGTACATGGCAGTCCTTTGAGGAGATCGGGCCTGTGGGTCAATGGTGACAACAGGGCTGCCCAGGCGAACGGCTGATCGCACAAACCGTGAAGGTCGTGCGGCACGCTTCCCAGTGGTGTCCCACGTCAGCAACCGACTTCCTGAGGAAGACGGCGCCTATCGCCAGTCGCGTGCGGGTAAGAGTTTAACCGACTCGGGGCGCCCCCCGCGTCTGGTCAGGAAGGTTGAGTCAACGCCGCCACATTCTCAACGGAGGGTGGAGCGGAGGGTTCAACTACGGGTGTTATTACCGCCGGGTTAGGCTGAATGCTCTGGATAGGTTTGCCGGACACGACACTTTGTAAGCGCGCGTATTCGGCCAAAACTTTGGCTGTATAGCCGCCATCTGATTCCATGTTGCCGGCTCCTACATACAGCTTGAGGCCACCCTCGACCGAGCCAGCGCGGGCTATGCACTCTTTCAAAACCTTGGCACCAACCCGCAAATTGGAAACAGGATCGAACGCTGCCAACTTGCCGCCATAGCCCTCGTATTTTTCGCTGTGTACTTTGGTCATGACCTGCATCAGGCCTTGGGCGCCTACATGGCTTTGTGCGAAGGGGTTGAAGCCTGATTCCACCGCCATGACCGCCAGAATCAAAGTGGGGTCCACCTTGGCTCGTCGACCTGTTTCAAAGGCTTCTGCCACCAGTGCACTCAGGGGTTCCGGTGCAACGCCATACTTTTTGCTTAACCAAAATGCAACTGCTGCCTGTTGTTTGGGCAGTTCTTGGGGGTTGGTGGCTGTTGCACGCTCGATAGCCTCTGGCTCCAAGTTAACGCTGGCTGTTGGCGCGTGGCGGTCTTGGAGCCAGCCCATCAGGCGAACTTCGCTTTCGGTGCGGATTTCGGGGTGTGCAACCAAAGTAATGATTGCGAACATGACGGCTAAGCCAAGAAGTGCAAAACCGTTGTGTGTAATTTCAAAAAAACCTTGGGCGATGTCGTTCGCAACAGTGCGAATGCCTTTGGTGATGCGGGTAGTCGCTGTCATAGCTCTTCCTTCTTTGGCGGGGGTGGCCGGCCAGGTTTGCCAAGTCGGCAAGTCCTTGCAGGTCCCCTCGTTTGGGTTGGTACGCTATCAATATCCTGCGGCGTCGTCTCGACATGTGCAGCGATTTGAATATGCCGGGTTCGGCAGCGGGGCGGGTAATCCCTAGGCGGGATTTGAATTGGGCGGATTCTATGGGTGCTTTATATGCCAAGTCAACCATATCAATCTTATTTGATATGGTTGACAGATTCTAAAAGACCGATTTTTCTCCGTTTTTTGGCTTGGATCTACCTTGGGGCAGGGTACTTGCAATGCAAGTCCAAAGGGTGCAAGAAAGGCTTTGCTTTTTCATCGGGTGTGTTTCTGGCGACCTATGCAGCATCTATATATAGAGCACCCGCCGCTGCAGTGCACTTACCCCAAGGGGAGGTCGGAGTGTCCGAATGATGCCGCCACCCCTTTGCATTTTTGGTCTGCAAAAACTCACGCCTAAGGCACGCTCTTCGGTCAAGAGAGGAGGGGCAAAACATGCTGTCGTCGAGGACTTGCTCCCCGGCTTTTTCGGTTCCTGCGTGCAATGCGCCAAAAACAATGCGGATTGTGTTGAAAACGCAGCGAAAATACGAGGTTGCTTATTTCATACCCACTTTACTCTGAGCTCGCTGTGACGTCGAACCAATCTGCTAAAAACACTGATATCGCCTCTCTGGACCGTCTGACTGGCGGAGCCTTTACCGCTGCCACTGCGGGGGAGCGTGCGTCCCGCATTCGTGACTGGTTGTTGACCCAGCCGGGCCACGAACAGTTGGCCGACGTCTTCAAAGAGCTCAGCGTGAAAGACAAGGGCGCCGCCAAATTGGTGCGAGAAAAGCTCGATGAGGCCCGCCGTGCCAAAGGTCAGGAAGCACTGGGTGCTGAATGGTCTGCCAAAGCGCAAGCCCTGATCGACACCGCCAAACTCAATATTGCAGACGCCCTTGCTTGGCAACGTGATGCCGCCAAAGCGGGTGCACCGTTGAGTAAAGAGCCATTGCTCACCCTGAAGGGGCAGCTTTCTGAGC
Source organism: Rhodoferax potami (assembly GCF_032193765.1). Taxonomy (NCBI): domain Bacteria; kingdom Pseudomonadati; phylum Pseudomonadota; class Betaproteobacteria; order Burkholderiales; family Comamonadaceae; genus Rhodoferax; species Rhodoferax potami. The sequence continues at coordinate 1,598,285 of NZ_JAVBIJ010000001.1, read as the reverse complement.
GTGTAAAAGGGATCGAAGACCTGCAACACCAGGTGCAGGTCCAGCGCGAAGCGGCAGTATTGCTGGCTCAGCGTATTGAAGTGCTGTCCACCAAAGCATTGGCAGATGCTCAAACGGCAGTTGATGCCCTGCGCACCGATGTGCAGCATTGGCAGAGCCAAGCCGAAACCTTGGTATCCAACAGCAACTGGGTAAGTGTGGATGCCAAATTCCCGGCTTTGCTGGATGCGTCCAAAGGCCAGTTGTTGGTGGTGTGGGACGCTTTCCAGGCCGCATTGGCACTCGCCCTGACTGCGGCGCAAGATGCGGCGGCACCTTTGCCTCCAGTGCCGGTGTGGGCCGACGAGATCCGTGCGCTGCGCGGCGTCCCGGCAGAGGTGGCCCCCAAGGTTTCCAAGCCCAAGGTAGATCCCGAGTTGCGCGCACAAGCGCAAGCTGCGGTCAAGGCAGCGTTGGCCACCGTTGAGCAAGAAGTGGGCGAAGGCCATGGCAAAGCCAGCGCCGGTGCCGCTGCAGGCTTGCGCAACGCCCTGAAAGAATTCGGCAAGCTGATTGATGCCAAGCTTGAAAACCACGCCCACGCCGCTTTGTCGGCCGCGGGTGAGTTGGAGGGTTGGCAGCGCTGGCGTGCAGACCAGATCCGTGAGGAGCTCGTGGGCAAGGCTGAAGGCCTGCTCAAGCGCCCTGATGGTCAGGCGATCGGCGGCCGCAAGATGCAAGAAACCTTGCGCAGTCTTCGTGACCAGTGGAAGCAAACCGACCAAGGCGGTGTGCCCAACCATGCGCTTTGGAAGCGTTTTGACGAAGCCTGCAACGAAGCCTACAAAGTGGTGGAGAGCTGGTTGGAGAAGGTCAAGGCGGAGTCTGCCGAGCACCGTGCCCAACGATTAGCACTTATTGACGAGGTGAAGGCATGGGCTGCGGCAAACCGCACCGCATTGGATGACGACTGGAAAGGTTTCAATCGCATCCTGTATCAGTTTTCCGATCGCTGGCGTGAAGCAGGCCATGTGGGCGAAAAAATGTTTGCGGAGCTGCAACCCTTATGGAAAGCTGCTTTTGCAGAAGCCGCGGCTCCACTGGAGGCGGTTCAGGCACAAAGCCTTGCAGCCCGCCAAGCGATGATCGAAGAGGCCAAGCAGCTTGGTGCCATGCCGGTACTGCGGATCGATGCGGTCAAATCCTTGCAGCAACGCTGGCAAGCCCAGGCCCACGCGATCCCGGTCGATCGCCGCCAAGAGCAAAAGCTGTGGGATGCCTTCCGTAAGCCCATTGACGATGCCTTTAATCGCAAAAGTGCTGACCGTGAAAAAGCAGAGGCTGCCTTGGGTGCGCGCGACCGTGCGGTGCTTGATGCAGCCAAGGCGTTGGAAGCTGCTAACGCCTCTGGCGATGCAACCGCCATCCGCG